>NZ_CP127247.1:1391018-1704537 GCF_030285785.1 Parasedimentitalea psychrophila
TCAAAGGCCTATTCACCTCCTCCGAGTTTCCGCAGTTCATTCAGGACATGCCCTATGACTACGAGGGCAACCCGGATCTGGGCGATGCGATTGCTAGAATCGCATCCGACAAGGGCGCCTATACGCTGTCCCACCATCTGGACAGTCTGGAACTGGAATATGGCTCGCTGGTGCCGATGCGTTTCATGAGCCGCAAGCACAAGATGAAAGTGGTCTCAGTCGCGGCCTGGTGCAATACCCACGACCACGATGAAAGCCGCCTGATGGGCGAGGCGATCCGCGAAGCTGTCGAAGCCTCGGACAGCAAAGTTGCGCTGATCGCCTCTGGTTCGCTGTCGCACAAGATGTTCTCGAACAAGGACTACGGCCCCAAGAACGGCACCTTCAACATCGCCTCGGAATTCAACCGTCAGATGGATCTGCGGGTTCTGGACATGTGGAAGAACGGCGACCACGCCACCTTTCTGAAGATGCTGCCGGAATATTCCGATCAGTGCTGTGGCGAAGGCGCCATGCATGACACAGCCATGCTATATGGCGCGCTTGGATGGGACAGCTATTCAGGCCGCTGCGAGGTTGTCACCGAATACTTCCCCAGTTCGGGCACCGGCCAGACCAATGTCATTTTCCCGGTCCAGTAGCTTCGGTAATAAAAGCGCATAAATTGAAGAGCTGCATTCGAACCAGCGTGGAATGCAGCCCGTGCAATAAGCACGGAGCAGAGGATAAGAGCATGAAATGGAATGAATTTTCCGAGTGGGGCCGCAAGGTCGCGGATTGGGCACAAGATTACCACCTGACCGTTGGGGACCGTCCGGTGCGCGCCCAGACCGAACCAGGCGAGGTGCTGAACGCGCTTCCGGTTGCGCCACCGGAAGCGCCCGAAACCATGGACAAGATCTTTCAAGATTTCGAAGAGATTGTGATGCCGGGCATCACCCATTGGCAGCACCCGCGATTCTTTGCCTATTTTGCCGCCAATGCCTCGCCTCCGTCTGTATTGGCCGAGTTTCTGACCAGCGCGCTGGCACCGCAATGCATGTTGTGGCAGACCTCGCCCGCGGCGACCGAGATGGAAACCCGGATGATGGACTGGCTGCGCCAGTCGCTGGACCTGCCGGATGGCTTTGCCGGCGTCATTCAGGATTCGGCCTCCTCGGCCACCCTGGCTGCAGTGTTGACCATGCGCGAAAAGGCGCTGGACTGGCAGGGCAACCAGCAGGGGCTGTTTGCACAGAAACCGCTACGGATCTATTGCTCCTCCGAGGTGCATACCTCTGTGGATCGCGCCATCTGGGTGGCGGGCATTGGCCAGCAGAACCTGATCCGTATTCCGATCAAGGGCGATTGGCGCGGCATGGATCCCGTGGCCCTAGAGACCGCAATAAAGGCGGATCTGGCGGCGGGCCTACAGCCGGCCGGGGTGATCCTCTGCGTTGGCGGCACCGGCACCGGCGCAACCGACCCGATTGCCGACTGTCTGGATGTGGCAGAGAAATATGATCTCTATTCTCATGTTGATGCGGCCTGGGCCGGCTCGGCGATGATCTGCCCGGAATACCGCCACTACTGGCCGGGAATTGAGCGCGCAGATTCCATCGTGTTCAACCCGCATAAATGGCTGGGCGTGCAGTTCGACTGCTCGGCGCATTTCCTGAAGGCCCCCGACGATCTGGTGCGCACACTGGCGATCCAACCGGAATACCTGAAAACCCACGGCAAAGACGGTATTATCAATTACTCGGAATGGTCGGTGCCGCTGGGGCGGCGTTTTAGGGCGCTGAAGATCTGGTTTGTTCTGCGCACTTATGGGCTGGAAGGGCTGCGCAACCGGTTGCGCGACCACATCAACTGGTCAAATTCGCTGCATGACAGGCTGGCCGCCACGGCGGATTTTGAAATCGTCACCCCGCCGATGTGGTCGCTGTGGAGCTTTCGCTATGCGCCCAACGGCGTGGCTGATCTGGATGATCTGAACCTGCGGCTGGTCAATGCGATCAACGATGATGGCCGCATCTACCTGACCCAGACCCGCGTTGACGGAGATCTGGTGATCCGCTTTCAGGCCGGTCAGTTTGAGACCACCAAAGACGATGTCATGATGGCCCATGAGGTGATCACAGAAATTGCCAAGGGACTGTCATAATGCGCTTTGCCACCTATACCGCCGAGGGCGAGACCTTTTACGGCGCGGTCAGTGACACAGGTATGAACTCTGGCATGATCGCCCTGTCGCCCGATTTTCCCCAGTGGCCTACGATGCGCGATGTGATCGCCGCCGATGGGCTGAACAGGCTGGCAGAGGCCGCACAGGGCAAAGCCGTCAGCCACAGTGATTTCACCTATGAAATCCCGGTGCCCAACCCCGAAAAGATCCTCTGCGTTGGGGTGAATTTCCCTGACCGCAATGCGGAATACAAAGACGGGTCAGCCGCGCCCAAGCACATGTCGCTGTTCCCCCGGTTTGCGCGTTCCTTTACCGGAGCCAGCCGGCCGCTGATCCGGCCACCGGAAAACCACACGCTGGATTATGAGGGCGAAGTGGCAATTATCATCGGCAAGGGTGGCCGCCGCATCAAAGCTGAAGACGCCTATAATCACATCGCCGCCCTGACCCTGTGCAACGAGGGCACCATCCGCGACTGGGTGCGCCATGCCAAGTTCAACGTCACCCAAGGCAAGAACTGGGACAATTCAGGCGCCATCGGCCCCTGGCTGGTGCCCTTTACCGACGCGGCACAACTGGACGATGCCCGCATCCAGACCCGCGTCAACGGCGAGACCCGCCAGGACGATACCCTAAACCGGATGATGTTCCCGATCCGCGAAGAGATCGCCTATATCTCAACCTTTACCACCCTGGTGCCCGGCGATACTATTATCACCGGCACCCCAACAGGGGCCGGCGCGCGGTTTGATCCGCCGAAATACCTGGTGCCCGGCGATGTGGTCGAGGTTGAGGTCAAGGGCATCGGCATCCTGCGCAATACGGTTGAGGATGAGTTTGGCAAGGACGAGACATGACCCCGCAGCAACACGCCGAGGCGGCTGAGGCGCTGTTTCAGGCGGAAATCACTGGTCAGCAATCCGGGCTGCTGTCTTTGCGGTATCCCGGCATGACACTGGACGATGCCTATGCGGTACAAGCGGCGCTGGTGGCGCAAAAGCTGGCGTCGGGGCGGCGGCGGATCGGCTGGAAGATCGGTCTGACCAGTCGCGCTATGCAGGATGCACTCAAGATCGACACCCCGGACAGCGGTGTATTGCTGGACGACATGTTGTTTGAAACCGGCGCTGTGGTGCCCGCTAGCCGGTTCATTCAGCCCCGCGTTGAGGCCGAGATAGCGTTCATCATGAAGGCGCCGCTGGCAGCTGCCGATATCACGCGCGCGGATGTTTTGATGGCAACCAAATGCGTGGCGCCGGCGCTGGAGATCCTCGATACCCGCATCCAGCGCGCCGACCCCGCAAGTGGCCAGGTGCGGATTGTCACCGATACCATCAGCGACAATGCGGCCAATGCCGGTATCGTTTTGGGACGTGAGCGCCATGCTGGGCAGGCCCATGATCTGCGCTGGACCGGTGCCATCGTTAGCCTCAATGGCACGGTTGAGGAAACCGGGCTGGCGGCTGGGGTGCTGAATGATCCGGTGACCTCGGTTTTGTGGCTGGCGCGGCGCATGGCGACCTATGGACAACAGATCGAGGCCGGGGATATCGTCCTGTCAGGGTCGTTCATTCGCCCCATTGAATGCCCTCCGGGCGCTGAAATCTCAGCTGATTTTGGCCCGTTTGGCTCTGTTGAAATCACATTTGCCTAAAAAGGGGTCTCCCATGGCTGTTCCCACCAACCCATTCAAACAAGCCCTTGCCAATGGCGAGCGCCAGATCGGCTGCTGGCTCAGCTTTGCCGAGGCCCCGGCTGCGGAAATCATGGGCACTGCCGGCTTTGACTGGCTGGTCATTGATGGCGAGCACGGGCCCAATGACATCCGCTCTATCCGCGATCAGCTGATGGCGCTGCAGGCCTCGGACAGCCATGCGGTGGTTCGGGTGCCGGTGAGCGAGACATGGATTCTCAAACAGGTGCTGGATGCTGGCGCGCAGACGGTGCTGGTGCCGATCATTGAAAGCGCCGAGCAAGCGCGCGAGGTGGTGCGGGCCTGCCAGTATCCACCACATGGAACGCGGGGTGTTGGGGCAACCGCCGCACGGGCCACTGGGTTTGGGTCAGTCAGCGAGTATATCCAGACCGCCGATCAGCAGATCTGCGTGCTGTTGCAGGTGGAGAACCGGGCCGGGATTGCGGCGCTGGACGAAATCCTGACGGTTGAAGGCGTAGACGGAGTGTTCATCGGTCCGGCGGATCTGTCCACCGACATGGGATTTCAAGGCAATGCGGCCCATCCGCAAGTGCGCCAGGTGATTGCCGATGCCCTGTCCAGGATTTCCGCCTCGGGCAAGGCGCCGGGCATTCTGGGCATCAGCGAGGAGGCGACGCAATCTTATCTGGATATGGGAGCACAGTTTCTTGCCGTCGGTATCGACGTTTTGCTGCTGGTTCAATCAGCCCGCGCCCTGGCGGCGCATTGGAAGGCAAAATAGCGACGGCCCAGCGGAACTGACGGGCGCCCAGGGAGCGGCCTGATAGCGATCTGGCACGCATAAGAAAAGGGGCTCTCTCTTGCGAGAAAGCCCCTCTTCAAACAAAGCCTTGGCTTAGCCCTTCTTGAGCACTTCACGACCCAGAAGTTCGGCGATCTGCACCGCATTCAGGGCGGCACCCTTGCGCAGGTTGTCGGAAACACACCACAGGTTCAAACCGTTATCGATGGTGCTGTCCTGACGAATGCGGCTGATGAAGGTGGCGAAATCGCCAACACATTCCACCGGGGTCACATAACCACCGTCTTCACGTTTATCGATCACCATGATGCCGGGCGATTCGCGCAGGATGTCGCGGGCCTCGTCTTCATCCAGGAAGTCTTCGAATTCGATGTTGATCGCCTCGGAGTGGCCAACAAACACCGGCACCCGCACACAGGTCGCAGTGACCTTGATCTTGGTGTCGATGATCTTCTTGGTCTCGGCGACCATCTTCCACTCTTCCTTGGTCTCACCCGAATCCAGGAACACGTCGATATGCGGGATCACGTTGAACGCAATCTGCTTGGTAAAGGTCCTAGGCGGTTTGTTATCGGTCGGGTTGTAGATCGATTTGGTCTGATCCCACAGCTCGTCGATGCCCTTGGTGCCGGACCCAGAAACCGACTGATAGGTCGAGACCACCACCCGTTTGATGGTGGCACGGTCGTGCAACGGCTTCAGCGCCACCACCATCTGCGCGGTCGAGCAGTTGGGGTTGGCGATGATGTTTTTCTTGGCATAGCCGTGGACCGCCTGAGGGTTGACCTCGGGCACGATCAGCGGAATATCAGGGTCATAGCGGTACAGCGACGAGTTATCGATCACCACGCAGCCAGCAGCGGCTGCCTTGGGCGCATAGATCTTGGTCGCGTCGGACCCGATCGCAAACAAAGCCATATCCCAGCCGGTAAAGTCGAACGTGTCCAGGTCGGTGGTTTTCAAAGTTCGCTCACCAAAGCTGACTTCAGATCCCAGCGATCTCCGACTTGCCAGCACGACAATCTCATCAACTGGAAACTGGCGCTCAGCCAGGATGTTCAGCATTTCACGGCCCACGTTGCCCGTGGCGCCGACGACGGCGACGCGATAACCCATAGTGTCTCTCCAATATTAGAGCCGGTCCCATGACCGGCTGCGGTCTCATATCGGGAATCCCCCCTGCCGGAAAGGTCAGAAGCGCCCTCTGCCGCGTCTACAGGGTATATAAGGGTATATATGTGACTGAGTGCCTATTTTTCACGCAACCTTACGGTCGGGGCCGAGGTTGGTCGGTGGACCTGACGGAAAATTCGGCTAGTTTGATCCGGGCAGCTGCTGGCATGGGTAGGCTATGAAAACGCACAGATTCTATGAGGACTTACCACGCCGAGACAAGTTCTCTGATCTGGCCCAACCCAAAGCTTTCACCCCGTTACCGCAAGACTGGCTGGTCGGGTGCTGTGACATTGTCGATTCCACCGGGCTGATTGCCGCCGGGCGATATAAGACCGTGAATATGATCGGGGCCTCGGTGATTTCGGCGCTGATCAATGCCATGCAGGGGCGTGCCTTTCCCTATGTGTTTGGCGGTGATGGGGCCTCCTTTGCAATTCCCCCAGCGGAACAGGACAGCTGCCACCAGATCCTGTCCAACCTGCGCAGCTGGGTCTCTGCTGAATTCAGCGTTGATCTGCGGGCCGCCCTGCTGCCCGTCGCATGGATCCGCGCCGAGGGGCTGGAGGTTCGGGTCGCCCGCCATGCGGTCTCTGCGGGCGTCGATTATGCCATGTTCAGCGGCGGTGGTCTGGCCTGGGCCGAACAGCAAATGAAGGCGGACGGATTTTCTGTCCCCGCCTCGGAGCATGTCACCCCACCAGATCTGACCGGGTTGTCCTGCAGGTGGAGCAACATCAGGGCGCGCAACGGCAGTATTATTTCACTGGTGATGCTGCCACCACGGCAGGGTGAGAGCCGCGGGTTTTTGCAGGTGGTCCGCGACGTTCTGGCACTGGCGGCACAGTTGGAGCGCAGCGGTCACCCGGTGCCGCAAAGCGGCCCGCCGCTGCATTACCCCCCCCGGGGGCTGGCGCTGGAGGCGCATGTGTCGCGCGGCAGCACGCCGCTGGCTCTGCGCAAGATAAGGCTGCTGGTGAATAGCGCTATTGCCGGCTTGATGATGCGGAGCGGCAGGCGCTTTGGATCGTTTGATCCGGTTCACTATCGCGCCATGCTGAGCACCAATGCCGATTTTCGCAAATTTGACGACGGCTTGAAGATGACCATCGACTGCGATCCCGAGACCCGCAATCAACTGATTGACCTGTTGCAGCGTGCCACCACCGCGGGTCACATCCGCTATGGTCTGCACGAACAGGACGAGGCCATGGTCACCTGCATCGTGCCCTCGGCGACGCGGGACGACCATGTGCATTTTGTCGACGGCGCGACGGGTGGCTATGCCAGCGCCGCCGCAGCTCTGAAGGCAAAGGACCAGCAGGCCGGGCTCAGACCTGGATGAACAGATCCCGCTTGGGATCGAAACATTGCAGCCCACCCTCGCCGATGTCGGTCCACAATCCGTGCAGGCTAAGGGTGCCGTCCTCTACCGCCTTCGCAACAAAAGGAAAGCTCATCAGGTTTTCCAGCGAGGCCACCACCGCCTGCTTTTCCAGCTGCCTTAACTGCTCTTCTTTATCCTCGATATCGCGCACCAGTTCATACTTGGGTTTCAGGATATCCATCCAGCGGCCAACAAAGCTGTCCTTGGCCTCTAATTCGGGGGCGTGACCATTGCACATGTCAATGCAGCCCTCGACTCCGCCGCATTGTGAATGGCCCAGCACAATCAAATGCGCCACGTTCAGCACCGTCACAGCGTACTCTACCGTCGCACTGGTGCCGTGATGGTCGCCATCGGGCTGAAAAGGTGGCACCAAATTAGCGATATTTCTATGGATAAAGAACTCACCCTGGTCAGCGCCAAAGATCGATGTCACATGCACACGGCTGTCACAGCACGAGATAACCATGGCGCGGGGACGCTGTCCTTCGCTCGCCAGACGGCGATACCACCCCTTATTTTCCTCATAAGACGTGGCTTTCCAGCCATGATAGCGCGTCACAAGATAACCGGGCAGTGGCTTGGCAAATTCCATGTATCAATCCCTGAGTTGATAGTTCGCTGGGCTATTATCCTGTATTGTTAGCAAATTCGAGAGAGATGATCACCCCAAAGAAACCTTTTGAAAACCAGTAGACCGCAATGTTTATCCCGTGCCGTGGGGGTACAGATATTTGGGGTGAACTCTAGTGGCTAATATTTTGACTGTCATACATAACGAAACGGTCCGGCTTGATCCGGGGAAACTGAACGAACTCTATGCTCAGCTGGGCGAGGCCGGTGCCGAAGACGTGGTTTGCCGCGCCATCGAGGAATTGGCGGTGCGGCTGTCGCACTGCGAGCGTCTGTGGCGGCAAGACGATTTGGCGAACCTGCGCAAAAGCGCGCGATCCCTGGTCGCCATTGCCGAACAGATCGGCATGAGCGCCATGGCCGCCATTGCCCGCGATGTGACCGACGCGGTTGATAGCGGCGACCAACCAGCCATAGCGGCGACCCTGTTCCGGCTGCTGCGGGTGGGCGAACGGTCGCTGACTGCCGTATGGGAGCAGCAAGACCTCTCGGTCTGATTTAACAGCACATAATCCTGCAGCCAGGGCTTGCGGACGGCGTGGTGCCAGATACTCTAGGACGAAATTGTCCCCACATCCGGAGTATCGTGATGCCGCCTGTCTTTGCCCCGCCCTCGGATGTCGCCCTGCCGCTGCATGTTATTGATCAGGACAAATGCAAAGACTGGCTGCAACGCCAACCCGACCATGTTGCCGACTGGGCGCAGACCAACGGGTTTACCGGTGCTTGCGGACAGATGCTGCTGGTGCCCGGCCCCAGCGGCAAACCCGAGATGGCGCTGGCTGGCTATGGCACCCCGGCGCAACGGGCTCGGCGCCGGTTTGTGCTGGCTGGTGCCGCCGAGAAACTTCCCAAGGGGGTATACAGGATTGCCTCGGGGCTGGATCCGCAGGCACTGGATATCGAATGCCTTGGCTGGCTGCTCAGCAGCTATCGCTTTGGTCGCTACCACCACCAGGCTGAAATGAACGCCGCATTAATCGCGCCCGAAGGTGTTGATTCGGCGGGTATTGAATCGCTGGCTGCTGCGGAATGCCTGACCCGTGATCTGATCAATACGCCGTCCTCGGACATGGGACCGGACGAGCTGCAGGCGGCGGCTGAAACCCTGGCCCAGCAGTTTGGCGCCACTATATCGGTGACGACGGACGCGGCACTGCTGGAGCAGAACCTGCCGATGATCCATGCCGTTGGCCGCGCCTCGGAGCGGCGGCCGCGGCTGATCGACATGAGCTGGGGGACATCCGGCCCCAAGCTGACTCTGGTGGGCAAAGGCGTCTGCTTTGACACCGGCGGGCTGAACCTGAAACCCGGTGCCAGCATGGGGCTGATGAAGAAAGATATGGGCGGCGCTGCCACCGTGCTGGGGCTGGCACGGATGATCATGGCAGCGGGTCTGCCGCTGCAATTGCGGCTGCTGATCCCGGCGGTCGAGAACTCGGTGTCTGCCACCGCATTCCGCCCCGGCGACGTGCTGACTTCACGCAAGGGGTTGACGGTTGAGATCAACAATACCGATGCCGAGGGCCGTCTGGTGCTGGCCGACGCGCTGGCGCTGGCGGCGGAGGGCAAGCCGGATCTGCTGATCTCGATGGCAACGCTGACCGGCGCCGCGCGGGTTGCGGTTGGGCCGGATCTGGCGCCGTTCTTTACCGACAACGATAGTGACGCGGCGGCGCTTGCCTCAGCGGCCAATGGTAGTGCCGATCCGGTTTGGCGGCTGCCGTTCCACACCCCCTATGAGGCCAGGATCGAACCGGGCATTGCTGATCTCGACAATGCACCGGCCGGGGGCTTTGCCGGCTCGATCACCGCCGCGCTGTTCCTGCGTCGCTTTGCTGGCGCCAGCCGGTATATCCACTTTGACATCTACGGATGGAACCCCACGGCGGCTCCCGCCCAGCCCAAAGGCGGCGCAGGTCAGGGCGCGCGGGCCCTGTTTGCCGCCCTGACCAAGATGCTGAGCCTATGAGCAAATGCCAGATCATCCGCCCGGTGGTTGACCTGCTGGATCAGCCCGAGGGGGCGCGCCAGCGGCAGCTAATCTGGGGGGAACAGGTCACTGTCAAGGATAAGCAAGGCGGCTGGGCGCAGATCGTGGCGGCCAAGGATGGCTATCCCGGCTATGTGCCAAGCGCCGCATTGGCGGCGGCGGTCCAGACCACCCATTGGGTCAGCGCGGTGGCGACCCATGTTTACACGCGGCCAGATTTCAAATCCCCGGACCTGCACAGCCTGAGTTTTGGCAGCCAGGTGCAGCTGCTGTCACAGGGTGAGCGGTTTTCCGAAACCCCGGATGGATTCATCCCCACCCCACATTTGTCGCCACTTGAGCTGCATCTGAAGGACCCGGTTGCGGTGGCCGAGCTGTTCCTGGGCACCCCCTATCTGTGGGGTGGAAACAGCCGATTGGGGATTGATTGCTCGGGGTTGGTGCAGGCCTCCCTGCTGGCCTGCGGCCTGCCCTGCCCCGGCGACAGTGGCCCGCAAGAGCGGGCATTGGGCAATTATGCCCCGCCCAATGGGGGCAACTATCGGCGCGGCGATCTGTTGTTCTGGAAAGGCCATGTCGCGCTGGTGCGCGACTGTGAGACGCTGGTCCATGCCAATGCGTTTCATATGGCGGTGGCGCTGGAGCCGTTACAGCCCGCTATCGACAGGATTTTGGCCCAGGGTGACGGTGCGGTGACAGCGCATAAACGGCTGCTTTAAACAGGCCGCCACGACAGCGTTTTTTTCAGGCCGTTAAACATGAGTATTTTTAGCAAAAAGAAACACTTAAGGAAGTGCATGCCCGCCATTTCTTTTTGCCTGAAATACTCATTCTGCACCCGTGCAACAGAATCCTTTGGTGCAGTTGGGAAATACACCGTAACTCAGCGGGCTATTTTGCCACGTGGATCAACTGGCGTTGCAGGCCAGGTCGCGGCCCGCTGGGCTCGGCAAGACGCTGCCGGGAGATCCAATTATCCAGCGGCCACCTCGGCGCGGCGGAAATCCAGGATCTGATCAAACGCTGCCCGCCCCGGCGCCGTGAGCAACAGCCCGCGTTTATGGGCATGGCGCTGCAGCCAGCCCGCATCCATCGCATGGCTCAGAAGTTGCCGCCCCAGTGCTCCCGCCACATGCGGCTGGCGTTCGGTCCAGTCCAGACAGGGCCGGACAAAAGCTTGTCGCCCCACCCGGTCCGGCAATGTCACCCCGAGCGCGTGCCATAAGTCGGACGGCGCGGCGCGATAGCCGCCGTTGTCCTCGACCAGCATGCCGCGGGCCAGAAACGCCTTGGCCAAGGCCACCGCCAATGGTCCGGCAAGATGATCATAGCAACTGCGCACCGTGGCCAGATCACCCGCTTTGCGCTGCTGGTTGCGGTAGAGACTGTCGGCTGGCGCAATCGCCGCCAATTGCTCCAGGGCCTGGGCGACTTCGGGGCTGGCCAGCCGGTGATAGACGCAGCGGCCGCTTTTCTCTGCGGTGACCAGCCCAGCGTTTTGCAACATCCGCAGATGGGCGGTGGCGGTCTGAGGGGTGATGCCGGCCGCGCTGGCCAGCTCTTTGTTGGTATAGGCGCGCCCCTCCATCAACTCGCAGAGCATGCGGGTGCGGCTGGCGTCGCTGATGGCCTGACCCAGAATATCAAAACGAGGTGTTCTCATGGCAGCAGCCTAACCCGGGTCGGGCTGCAACCCTATCAAAAACCCTTCGCCCGGCGGCGAAATGTCAGGCAAAACTGCCCTGACAGAACCAGCCCGGCGACAGCCCGCCGCCATGGGCGTAGAACAGCCACAGCCGCGCCCCCGATGAGGTCACCACCACCCAATAGTCCCGCACACCATTGCGCCAGTTGGGATCATCCAGCCACCACTCCGGGGCGATCCGTTCGGGGCCCTGCGCCTGAGCCAACTGCCAGTGCTGGCCGCGCCAGCGAAACTGGTCCGACAACACCGGGCTGTCAGCGGCGCTGACCAGTTCGGGTTGCCACATCAGCAACGGTCGTGGCTGCGGCGCGGCGGGCCAGTGCGGCGCCGGTTCGGACCAGGCGGCAGCCAGCAGCTTGGCCGTTTTTTCCGGGATATGGGTGTCAACCGGATGGTAGCGGGTGATCATCTCGAGCCCGACCCGTGCGCCCAGCCGGCCAATCAGATCCTCCAGCCCATTGCCGCCGTCGACCCGCTGCTGTGCTGCGGCCCCAGCCTGCACATGCCCCGCCACCGTGCGCGCGTGGATCGGCTCCACCTGCAGCGCCTCGAGCCGCAGCATATCAATGCCAAACCCCGCATCTATCTGGTCCAGTTTCATTTCCAGCAGCGGCCGAATGCGACCCGGATCACGCAGCGGACGGGCGAAGCCAACCACCACCACCTCGGCGGCCTGATCGGTGCGATGCGCCTCAAGGCGCAGGCTGCGCATCCCCTTGCCGCGCTCCTCAAGCCGGGCACAGAGGCGCGGTAACATACGGTCAACCCCAGCCATCAGATCGTCAATCAACCCTATGGGTTCGGGCAATGTCAGCCGCACCGCAAAGTGATCCGGGGCGCGGCCGGGCGAGACCGGCTCAGGGGCGCTGCCCATGGCCTGATCCAGCCGCATCACCAGCCCTCGGCCAAAGCGGCGGGCCAGACTGGCGCGGGGCTGGTCCATGAGATCGCTGACGCGGCGCAGGCCCAGGCGGTTCAACTGGGCCACCATCGCACCCTCCAGCCGCAGGGCCGCCACCGGCAGCGGCGCAAGCGCGCCATAGGTCTGTCCCGGATCGGCAATCCGCGCCACCCCATGCGGCAAGGCCACCATCTGCGGCGCCGCCCCGCCCCGGGTCCAGTGGCGCCGTTTGGCGCTGTCCTTGGGGCTGCGGTTTTGCGCCTTGGCCCGGGTCGCGCGGGCCTCTTGCGAGATGGCATCCCCCGAGCGGTCGGAGCCCGCCGGCACCCCGGCATAGCGCGCCAGGGCCCAGGCCGCACCGAGACTATCGGCCAGGCCCAGTTGCACGCCAAGCCCCATGTCGCTGCAATCCTCTTCGACCTGGGCCAGCATCCCGGCCTCGCCGCCAAACAGATGCGCGCAGCCGGTCAGATCAATCACCAACCCATCCGGCTCCTGTTCCGCCACCCAGGGGCTGTATTTACCCGCCCAGCGCCGCAGCGCCGTCAAAAAGACCCTTTCGGCCGGAGCGTTGCGACTGCGAGTCAGCAGATGCCCGCACATGGCGTAGGCGTCGCGCACCGGTTGCCCGACCCACAGGCCCTCGGACACAGCGGCACAATTTAACGCAGAAATAACCTGAGTATTGGATAGTTCCTCGACCACGGCCAGCGGCCCGGCAGTGCCTGCCTGTTTTGCCCGCATGAGACGTTCAGCGCCTAAGCGCGGAAACCAGAGCGACAGAATGCGACGATGAGACATGGCGGGGAATGTGCAGACTTTTGGCGCGGGGTGAGGGATATTGGGCGACCACCATAGGCAGGCCAGCGTGTGTTCCTTTTTTGTTCCATTTATTCGATTCGGTCAAGGGCACCGTTCAACCAAGGAGATCCCCTGTGAACCACAAACTGAGCCACCGAATTTCCCACCGGGTTTTCCACCTTCTGGCGCTGGTCATACTGGTCGGGTCACTTGGCCTGACAGCGCCGGCCCTGACCGCGCAAGCGCCAATCACCAACAAAAATGTGAAGAAACGTATCGCCCTTATGTTATCCGCCCAGGACGCCGTCGCCATCCTCGGCGATATGATGGCAGGGCGCATGGTGTTTAACGCGGCCAAAGCCCGCGCTGCACGGCGGGTATTGGTCCAAACCAGCAGCCGTATTTCAAGACGCTTCAGGACGCCGCACCAGGATCCGCAGTCCCACGCCCGCCCCGAGATCTGGACCTATTGGGACGATTTCAGCGCCCGCGCAGAGATTTCAGAGCAGGCCGCCAGACAGCTCAGCGTCTCGTCCCTCAATGGGTTACGTCACAGCCTGCCCAACCTGTTGCACAGCTGTCTGAGTTGCCATCAGCGGTTTCGGGTGGAACCCAACGAATTCATTACCCATTAGGGCAGACGAAACGGAGCCAAGACCACCTCAGACCCCGTAGCGGGCCAGGAAGGTGTCTACCGCACCTTTGGTGACCCGCTCCCGATCTGCCTCGTTGAAATCCGTATCGATATTGAACATCAGGCGCGGAAACAGATCCGCCTTGCACAGCTCGGCCAGTTGGTCCGCCGCCAGATCGAAATCATCAATTCTCAGCTCACCCCGCGCGGTGGCTTGCTCCAGGTACTCCCTGATCCGCGCCCGGACCACCATTGGGCCGCTTTCATAAAACTGACGCCCGAGATCGGGAAACCGTTCCGCCTCGGCAACGCAGATGCGGAACATCTTTTGCCCGAAATCAGACAAAATCACATTCAGGATATGGCGCGCGGCGACCTGCAGAACCTGTTGCGGCGAACAGCTGGTCTCGATCAGGTCCACCGTAGCGCAGGCCTGGCGGTCACACTCATGCCGCGCCACCTCCATGAACAGCAAACGTTTGTCGGGGAAATAGCTGTATAATGTCGCCTTGGACACGCCAGCAGCACGGGCAATATCATCGACACTGGCACCTTCGAACCCATCCGCCATAAACACGTCGCGTGCGCCTTCCAGCACCTGATCAAATTTGCGGCCGGTCCGCAGAATGGTGGCAGGCTGGTTCATCAAGGTTCCTTTGGGGCACAGGCCATAGTCTTGGCCATAGTCTTGGCCATAGTCTTGGCCGTCAACTTAGCCCGGCAACGCCGCCTTCAACAACCACCCTCGTGCAGACTTGCAGCTTCCCCCGAAAATGATACTTCTAGAATCATTCTAATTTTGGGGATCGATATGCGATTTTTCTCACACCGAAAGCACTTTTCCGATCTGAGTGAGCAGGAGATCATCGCCCTAGCCATCTCATCTGAGGAAGATGATGCAAGAATTTATCGCGGCTTTGCCGAACGGTTACGCGGTGAATTTCCAGCCACCGCCACGGTGTTCGACGGCATGGCCAGCGAAGAGGACCAGCACCGCGCCTTGTTGATCGCCCTGCATCAGGATCGCTTTGGTGCCACCATTCCCTTGATTCGCCGCGAACATGTGGCAGGGTTTTACGCCCGCCGCCCGGTCTGGCTGCAAAGCACCCTGAGTCTCGAGCGGATGCGGGGCGAAGCCAAGGCGATGGAACGCAACGCCGAGCGATTCTATCTGGCCGCCGCAGGTCGCAGCAAGGATGCCGGTACCCGCAAACTGCTCGGCGATCTCGCGGCCGAAGAGGCCGGGCATCAGGTTGCTGCCGAGGGATTGGAGCAGGCCCACCTGACCGAAGACACATTGGCCCGCGAGGACGATACCGCGCGGCGGCAGTTCATCCTGACCTGGGTGCAACCGGGATTGGCCGGGCTGATGGATGGCTCGGTATCAACACTGGCGCCGATCTTTGCCGTCGCCTTTGCCACCCAGGACACCTGGACCACCTTTCTGGTAGGTATCGCCGCCTCGGTTGGGGCCGGGATTTCGATGGGCTTCACCGAGGCCGCTTCGGATGATGGGGCATTGTCGGGACGTGGCTCTCCGTTCAAACGGGGCATTGCATCCGGGGTGATGACAACGGTCGGCGGCTTGGGTCACGCGCTGCCCTATTTGATCGCAGATTTCTGGACCGCCACCAGTCTGGCCATTGCGGTAGTCTTTGTAGAACTTTGGGCCATCGCCTGGATTCAGAACAGGTATATGGAGACCCCGTTCTGGCGCGCCGCCCTGCAGGTGGTACTGGGCGGCGCATTGGTTCTGGGGGCCGGGGTGTTGATCGGCAGTGGCTAGGTCAGCGGAGCCTAAACGCTCCCGCGTTCACCAGTTGTGACCTTGGGCATGGCGCCGCGCAAGCGCGGCGCAGCCGGGGCCAGCCCCGGACCCCGAGGTATTTTCGACAAGAAGAAATGATGCCGCCGAGATGTTACTGTGCGGTCCTTGCAAGACAGTGCGACATTGACCCGCCATGCGTAAGCATGGCGCCGGGCCCAACGGGAGGAGCGTCTCCGCCAGGAGACCGACGACGGGCGGGAGCGCCGAGAGCAAACAACCTTGATAGAGGGTCGAATTGATCTATGCCTTTGCATCGCGGCGCGATAGCACTGGGCCTATGATAGACATCTTCTTTAGAACACTGCCCTTTTTTGCCATTATCGGTCTCGGATACGGGGCGGGACGGACACGGTTTTTCAACGCCGAGGCGACCGCCTATCTGACCAAATTTGTATTCTATTTCGCACTGTCGGCGATGATTTTTCGATTTTCCGCCAACCTGTCCTTTGCCGAGATTTTCGATCCAAGGCTGATCATTGGCTATCTGGCTGGGACCATGGCGGTTTATTTGCTGGTGACGCTGGTCGCCACCCTGCGGGGGTTGGATATGCAGACCGCGGCGGTTGAGGCGCAGTGCGGCGCCATTGGCAATGTTGGGTTTCTCGGCCTGCCGATGATGGTGATCCTGTTTGGAGAGGCCTCGATCGGGCCGATGATGCTGGTGCTCAGCGTCGATCTGGTGGTGTTTTCCTCGTTGATCGTGATCCTGATCAATGCCGGTCGCGGGTCTGGGCTTACCGTGGCGACATTCAGGCTGGTGGCGGCTGGGCTGGTCAAGAACCCGATGATCGTCTCGATCTGTTGCGGGCTGAGCTGGTCAGCTCTGGCCTTGCCAATACCTGCCCCGGTAAATGAGTTCCTGACAATCCTGGGCGGTGCGGCCACTCCGGGGGCGCTGTTTGCTATCGGAGCGTCACTGGCAGCGGCATCAGCAGAGCGGGTGCAGATCGCGGTCTGGCTCAGCTTTGCCAAGCTGGTGGGGCACCCGTTACTGGTCGCAATCGGCGTATTATGGCTGTTGCCGTTGGATGCCTATGCGGCCACCATTGTGATCTCGTCTGCGGCCCTGCCGGTGGCGGGGAATGTCTATATGCTGGCGCAACACTATGGCGTAGCCCCACAACGGGTCTCGGCAACGATTCTGTTTTCCACCATGGCGTCGATCGTCACCGTGCCGATGGTGATCTCCTGGGTTGCCGCCCTGGTGGCGATCCCCTGAGGCAGATCGGCGCGATTCGTCTTTATCCTTCGAAATCGCCGCAATTTCAGACGCGACATGTCCCCTTGCACTAGACCCGCTGCCCGCTGCCGGGTAGCGGTAGGGCGAGCAATCCAGGAGAACTTTATGGAAACCCTGTCGGAAAACAAAGCCTTTGGCGGCACCCAGGGTGTCTATCGACACCCCAGCACCGCAACCAACTGCGATATGAGTTTTGGCCTGTTCCTGCCCGAGGAGGCGCGCGATGGTCCGGTGCCGGTCTTGTGGTATCTGTCGGGGCTGACCTGCACCCATGAAAACGCCATGTCCAAGGCCGGGGCACAAAACTGGGCCGCCGAGCAGGGCATCGCGCTGGTGTTTCCGGATACCAGCCCTCGCGGCGAGGGGGTTGCTGACGACGAGGCCTATGATCTGGGTCAGGGCGCCGGATTTTACGTCAACGCCAGCCAGGCCCCCTGGGCGTCTCATTTCAACATGTGGGACTATCTGGCCGATGAGCTGCCAGCGCTGCTGGGCGAAAAATTCTCTGTTGATCTGGACCGGCAGGCGATCACCGGACATTCGATGGGTGGCCACGGCGCGCTGACGCTGGCGATGGGGCTGCCGGGGCGGTTCCGCTCGGTGTCGGCCTTTGCGCCAATCTGCAACCCAAGTGCCAGCGATTGGGGCCGCAAGCAGCTCTCAGCCTATCTGGGCGAGGATGAGGCCGCTTGGGCCCGCCATGACGCCACCCTGATGATGCGTGAAACCGGGTTTGATGGCCCAATCCTGATCGACACTGGCACCACGGATCAATTCATCGACCTGTTGCAGCCCGAGGCCTTTGCCCAGGCGGTCACAGAGCGGCGGCAAGAGGCGACGCTGCGGCTGCAGCCTGGCTATGACCACAGCTATTTCTTTGTCTCCACCTTCATCGAAGAGCATATCGCTTTTCACGCTGACGCGCTTTATCGGGACTGATCCATGCCACAGTACGACTATGACCTTGTCATCATTGGCTCTGGCCCCTCGGGCCGGACTGCTGCCATTCAGGCAGGCAAGCTGAAACGCCGGGTTCTGGTGATCGACCGCCAAGACCGGCTTGGCGGCGTTTCGGTGCATACCGGCACTGTGCCCTCTAAAACCCTGCGCGAGACTGTGCTGAATCTCAGCGGTTGGCGCGAGCGCAGTTTCTATGGCCGCTCCTACCGGGTGAAGGATCAGATTGCCGCCGAGGACCTGAAGGCACGTCTGCATATGACGCTGGATCACGAGGTGGATGTGCTGGAACACCAGTTCAACCGCAACCATGTAGAATGGCTGCCGGGACTGGCGAAATTCACCGGGCCAAACGAGGTGGAAGTGGCCACCGAGGCCGGAGATATCAGCCGGGTCACTGGCAAGAACTTTCTGATCGCCACTGGCACCCGCACCTATCGTCCCGATGATGTACCGTTCAACGGCAAGACCATTGTCGACGGCGATGAATTCATTGAAATGGCCGAGATCCCCCGCTCGCTGATCGTGGTCGGCGCAGGTGTGATCGGGGTGGAATATGCCACCATGTTCTCGACCCTGGATGTGCGCGTCACCCTGATTGAACCCCGCGACACGTTCCTCGACTTTATCGACAGCACTTTGATTCAGGAATTCACCCATCAGATTCGTGAAAATGGCGTCGACCTGCGCCTTGGCTCTGCCATCGACAAGGTCGAGGATGCCGGCAGTCATGTCGAGGTGACCCTGGACAACGGCCGCCATGTACGCGGTGAAATGCTGCTGTTCGCCGCTGGCCGTATGGGCAATACCCAAGGCCTGAACCTGAAGGCGGTGGGGCTGGAAACCGATCATCGCGGACGGTTGAGCGTTGACCGCAAGACCTATCAGACCGAGGTGCCGCATATCTATGCCACCGGCGATGTGATCGGCCATCCGTCGCTGGCCTCGACCTCGTTGCAGCAGGGTCGCGTTGCCGCCTGTCATGCGCTGGACACCCCGACCCTGCCGGAAAGCCCCTGGTACCCCTATGGCATCTACTCGGTGCCGGAAATGTCCACCTGTGGCATGTCCGAGGAAGAGCTGCAGGAGCGCGGCATCCCCTATGAGGTCGGCGTGGCGCGGTTCCGCGAGACCTCACGCGGGCATATCATGGGGCTGGAACACGGCATGCTGAAGATGCTGATCAGCCTGAAGACCCGCCGGGTTTTGGGGGTGCAGATCGTCGGTGAAGGCGCCACCGAGCTGATCCACATTGGTCAGGCGGTGATGAACCTGCAGGGCACGGTGGACTACTTTGTGCAGAACACCTTCAACTACCCAACCCTGGCCGAGGCCTATAAGGTCGCCGGTCTGGACGCCTTTAACCGGATGCCGATCCCAGAGCAGTTCAAGGTCGCCAAAGCGCCCAAGGCGGCGAACAAACCTGCGGCAGAATCCGACCAGGTCGCCAGCTAATGGCGCTGTATATTGATGCCGATGCCTGCCCGGTCAAGGACGAGGCCGAGCGGGTCACCAGCCGCCACAAGCTAAAGATGTATGTGGTTTCCAACGGTGGATTGCGCCCCTCGCGCAATCCATACGTGGAAAACATCATCGTCGACGCCGGCGCCGATGTGGCCGACATGTGGATCGCCGATCGCTGCGGCAAAGGCGATGTGGTGGTGACTGGGGACATTCCGCTGGCCGCCAAATGCATCGCGACCGGTGCGCGGGTGCTGCGCCACAACGGCGAGGCCTTCTCCGAGGCCAATATCGGCCAGCAACTGGCAATGCGCGATCTGATGGCCGATCTGCGTGCTGCCAACCCACTGGGGGCTGGCGGCAGCGGCAAGGGCTTCACCAAGGCCGACCGCTCGCGATTTCTGGAGGCGCTGGAGCGCGAGATACGGGCGGCGGCGCGACAGGTGTAGTCAACTTCAATTGGCACGATTACCAAACCCTATACAGGGACAAACTCAATCCAGCCAAAACGACCCGAAGCCGCAAGAAATGCAGAAAACACAGCTATGGCCGCAAGCCAGTGGACAAAAGCCCTGAGACGTTTTCCCTCAACTGGAAACCAGCGAAATTTACGCAGCCATCCAATCACTATATCCATAATCATTAGAACCAAGATGAAATGCCGCACAAAAACATACAGGAACAGTACGGTTAACGCGATTGACACAAAACTGTTCTGCGGTATGAACTGCCACGTCGCGTTGTTGGCGCTCGCCGAAAAATTGGTTTCCAAATTCAATCTCCTGAAAATTTATTATCAATAAAACATCGCCAGTTATCCGCCTCAGTGCTTGCCGATAACTGTAAGCTCAATATCAATTGCCCCCCCCCAGATCAACAACCGTTCCAAATCCTTGGCGCAGCCCATTGCCACTCCTCCGGCTTTGCGCCACTGATCACGCAAACACCACGCGAGGGTCAGCATGAGCGCACAGGCTAAGGTCAATATCTGGGGCATTCTGGCCGCTCTGGGGGCGGGTATTTCCTTCTCTATCATCGATACCATCGCCAAATTTCTCTCTGGTGACTACCCGCTGCACGAAATGGTTCTGGTTCGCTCGGTCATAGCGCTGATCGTGCTGCTGGCGGTCATTATGCCGCTTGAGGGCGGCTATCACCTGCTGCGCACCCACCAGCCCCGCCTGCATGTCCTGCGCTGTCTGGCGGTGCTGTTTGCCAATCTCTGTTTCTTCACCGGGCTGGCGCTGATGCCGCTGGCCGAGGCGGTGGCGATTGCCTTTGCCACACCGCTGATTGTCACTGCCCTGTCGGTGATTTTCCTGAAAGAAAAAGTAGGGATCTGGCGCTGGGGAGCGGTGGCGGTGGGGTTCCTGGGCGTGATTGTGATCATGCGTCCAGGCTCTGGCGCCTTTCAGCCCACCGCGATCCTGCCGTTTCTGGGCGCCTGTGGCTATGCCACGCTGCATGTGCTGACCCGGCGCGCAGGCGGCTCCGAGGCCGGCTCAACCCTGGCGTTCTATCCGATGTTTGGCTTTCTTCTGGTCAGCACACTGGTGGGCCTGACATTGGGCGATGGGCGGTTCTCTGACGGCAGCAACCCCGGCATTGATTTCATCCTGCGCGCCTGGATCTGGCCCGCACCGCAGGACTGGCCGCTGTTCATCGGCCTGGGCGTTGCCGCGTCGTTTGGCGGCTATCTGGTCGGTCAGGCCTACCGGCTGTGCGAGGCAGGGCTGGTGGCGCCGTTTGAATATATCGCGATGCCAATGGCGGTGCTCTGGGGGGTCATGGTGTTCAATGAGTGGCCAGAACCGCCAGTTTGGCTGGGCAGTGGCTTGATCATTGGCTCGGGACTTGTTTCAGTCTGGCGTGAGACCCGTCTCCATCGCCCGCCCAGCCGCCCCCGGCCCCGCGCCAACGGATAGAAAGGATACTTTCATGGCCATTAAAGCAGTGGTATTTGACATCGGAAATGTGCTGATAGAATGGCACCCTGAACGGTTCTATGACGCCCAGATCGGCCCGAACCGTCGCCGTGCCCTGTTTGCCGAGGTAGATCTGCATGGCATGAACCTGAATGTTGATCGCGGCCACGATTGGCGCAACTCTGTCTACGAACTGGCCGAAAAACACCCTGAATGGCAGGATGAGATTCGCCTGTGGCACGACAGTTGGCTGCAAATGGCGGCACCAGAAATTCCCCACTCCACCCGGCTGCTCAGGGCACTCAAAGCCAATGGCACTCCGGTTTTTGCGCTCAGCAACTTTGGCATTGGGACCTTTGAACTGGCCTGCAAGGCCTACCCTGTGCTGACTGAATTCGACCGCAGCTTTGTCTCGGGCTACATGCAGGTGATCAAGCCCGATGCCGAGATCTATGCCCGGGTTGAGGCCGATTGCGGCCACCAGCCCGCCAATCTGTTGTTCGCCGACGACCGGCCAGAAAACATCAAAGCCGCCGCGGTTCGTGGCTGGCAAACCCATCTCTTCACCTCACCTCTGGACTGGGCCGAACGGCTTGTCTCCGAGGCGCTACTGACCAAGGAGCAGGCCACATGAGTATTCCAATCATTGGATTTGAAGAGGGCAATGCGCTGCTGGATTGGATCGACTTCACCCAGGCGCTGGCCCGCGGGCATGATCTGCCCAAAGCCGAGATCGGCGATACCTTTCTGTACCGCTCGCCTGATACGCTGCTGTCGCGCTCCGCCTGGATCGGTGGGCTGGGGCTGGCGGTCAAAACCGCCACAATCTTTCCCGGCAACCCAAAAGCGGGCAAGCCGATGGTCAACGGATCCGTCAGCCTATATGCCGACAGTGACGGCCAGCTTGAGGCGCTGGTGGATTTCCATTTGGTGACCAAATGGAAGACCGCCGGTGACAGCCTGCTGGGAGCCTTGCGACTGGCCAACCCGGATGCGACAGAGGTGCTGATTGTCGGCGCCGGAACGGTCGGCGGATCGCTGATCGACGCCTTCTCGGCCGGCTTCCCCAAGGCACAAATCCGGGTCTGGAACCGCACCCTGCCCAAGGCCGCCGATCTGGTGGCCAGCCGCCCCGGCACCCGGGTTGCGCCGGATCTGGAAACTGCGGTGCGCGCCGCCGATATCATCGTCACCGCCACCATGTCATCAACCCCGGTGATCAAAGGCGACTGGTTGCACCCCGGCCAGCACCTGAACTTGATCGGCGCCTATCGGCCGGATATGCGAGAAGCAGATGACACCGCACTGACCCGCTCGCAGATCTACACCGACAGCTGCAACACAACTCTGGATCATATCGGAGAGTTCATGATCCCCCTGGCAGCAGGGGTGATCCAGCGCCGCGATGTGCTGGCCGATTTCTATGAGTTGGATCGCTTTTCCAAATTCGATCCAAGCCAGATCACCCTGTTCAAAAATGGCGGTGGCGCACATCTGGATCTGATCACCAGCCATCACATTCTGCAAAAATGGCAGGCCAGCGCACGAGGCTAACCTGACGGGCATCACAACAGGTGATCTCCCGCCCGTTGTCAGGCATCTATATCTAGATGTCCTCCTCCCGTTGGGCCCGGCGCCACGCAAAGGCGTGGCGCGCCCGCTCTCCACAGCCCGTTCGGCCTTAATATCTTTCTCATTGTCAATAAATACCTAGGGGTCCGGGGCTAGCCCCGGAAACGCCGCATCGCGGCGCCATGCCCAAGCCCGCAGGGGTCATTGGCAAAGCCAATGAGCCGAGTGGGCGCGGGAGCATTTCGGCCACACGGAAAATCACTGCTCTGAATTCCAAACGGCCCTAGAGTTAGGCCCCTAGGCCGTTGCCGCTGGCAACGCCTTCTCCCTTGGGGTCTCCCGAATGGGCAGATGCACCACCGCACTGAAGGCGCCGATGCCAACACCAATCCACCAGACCAGAGTGTAATCACCGTACATATCATACATCCGGCCACCCAGCCAAACCCCAAGGAAGCTGCCCAGTTGGTGGCTAAAGAAAACGATGCCATACAGCGTACCCATATAGCGCAGACCATAAAGATGCGCGACCAGACCCGAGGTCAGCGGCACTGTTGCCAGCCACAGCGATCCCATCACCACCGAGAATACAATCACCGACATCGGGGTGATCGGCATCATGATGAACAAGGCCGCCGCAATGGTCCGCCCGGTATAAATCCCTGCCAGCAGGTACTTCTTTGAATAACGATTACCCGCCCAGCCTGCCAGCAGCGTGCCGCCAACATTGGCCGCGCCGATCAGCGCGATCGCCACAGCCCCCAACGACGAAGTTGTGGTGATCCCCAGACTGTGCAGCGCCCCGCCGGGCAGGATCGGGCCGCACATCTCGGTGATAAAGGCCGGAAAATGCGCAGTAACAAAGGCCAGCTGATAGCCGCAGCTGAAGAAACCCAGAAAAATCATCGTATAAGACGGATCCTTGAAAGCCTTGATCAGGATCTGGCCCATACTCTCTTCCAGCTCGAGCTTTGTGGCGGTAACGGGGGACCGCATCAGCGGCAGGGTCAGGATCAGCGCCAGAACAACCGCGGCAAAGATCATGAACACCTGCTGCCAGCTGATGAAACTCAGCATCCATTGGGCCGTTGGAGCGCCAATGATCTGACCGCCGGATCCGGCGGCGGTGACAATGGCCAGTGACATCGAGCGGTTGGCATCCGAGCTGGCTCGTCCGACCACAGCCAGAATAACCCCGAACCCGGTGCCGGCGATGCCAAAACCCACCAGCCATTCATAAGCCTGCATTTCAAACGCCGTGCTGGATCCTGCGCTGAGCACCAGGCCAGCAGCATAGATCAGCGCCCCCAGCACAATTGCTTTGCGGTCGCCGATCTTCTCGGCCAGAGCGCCAAACAGCGGCTGACCAATGCCCCAGGCCAGATTTTGGATCGCAATGGCCAGCGAAAACTCGCTGCGCGCCCAGTTGAATTCCTCGGCAATCGGGATCTGGAACACGCCAAAGGACGCCCGCACCGCGAAGCTGACCATGATGATCACACATCCGACGATCAGAACCGGGGTAAAAAGGGATGGCTGGCGCGGCATAAGTGAGCTCCTGATATGCATCCCGAGACCTTACCGGCAACGAATCCAGCTCTCAAATCAGGATTTTTGTGACGTCACATCAGAATATTTGATGTGAGCCGCAGTGCGGCGCTGATCGGCAGTGCTTTTCAACCTTTCCGAGCCGGGTTATGGCTGGCACATGACCAATTTAGCCACTGTATACCGCGACAAGATCGCCAAGGGTGAGTTGCAGCCGGATCCGGCGCAACAGGCCGTGCTGCCGCTGTTCGACCGGATCAGCACCGGCCTGCGCGCCGCCCCCGTAAGACGCGGCTTGTTTCGTAAAAAACTACCGCCTGCGCCGAGGGGCCTGTATCTTTGGGGCGGGGTTGGCCGCGGCAAGTCCATGTTGATGGATCTGTTTGTCGACAGCCTGGATGACATCCCGGTACGCCGGGTGCATTTCCACGCCTTCATGCAGGAAATCCATGCCGCCATGCATCAGGCGCGCCAGGACGGGGTCGAGGACGCGCTGGCACCGGTTGCCGCAGGGATTGTCGCCTCGGTGCGGCTGCTGGCCTTTGATGAGATGCAGATCAGCGATATCACAGATGCGATGATCGTCGGGCGGCTGTTTGAGGCGCTGTTTGAGGCCGGGGTGGTGGTGGTCACCACCTCTAACCGGATGCCGGGTGATCTGTACAAGGACGGGCTGAACCGACAGTTGTTCCTGCCGTTCATTGATCTCATCAAAGATAAGATGGAGCCCTGGGAAATGGTCAGCCCAACTGATTATCGGCAGGACCGGCTGCAGGGGACGCAGGTATATTTTACTCCCAACGGGCCGCAGGCCTCCTCTGCGATTCAGACAATCTGGCAGGATCTTTCCGGTGGTACCGCGCAGCCGCTTGCTTTGCAGGTCAAAGGCCGCGAGGTCGTCCTGCCGGGTTTTCGTAATGGGGTGGCGCGGGCGACGTTTTACGACCTCTGTGGCAAGATGCTGGGGCCCGGGGACTATCTGGCCATCGCGGCTGAGGTGAAGGTGTTGATACTGGAAGACATCCCCAGCCTGTCGCGCAGTAACTTCAATGAAGCCAAACGGTTTGTGACCCTGATCGACTCGCTGTACGAGGCGCAGGTACGGCTGATCTGTTCAGCAGCAGCGCAACCGGAGATGCTGTATCTGGAGGGCGAAGGCACGTTTGAATTTGCCCGCACCGCCAGCCGATTGCGCGAGATGCAGAGTGAGGACTGGGGGCAGTCGGGTTGAAACGCGGATGCTGGCCACAGGATAGATTTGGGGCGCCGCCTGTAGGTTAGATCAGGGGGCGCCGCCCACAGTATGGACTTAGGGGGCGCCGCCCACAGGTTAGGTTAGGGGGCGCCGCCCACAGGTTAGGTTAGGGGGCTCCGCCCCCGGCGCGGCAAGCCGCGCCTCCCCCGGGATATTTATGGCCAGATGAAGAGCGGGCGCGCCAGTTTTTGGTCAGCCGTTTTCGCGCAGGATGGCACCGGCCAGATAGAGCGAGCCGCAGATCAGAACCCGGGCCTGTGGGTCCTGATTGATGATAGCTGCCAAGCCAGCAGCGGCGGAGGTTGCGGTGGTGGTTTTCATCCCCACTTTCGCCGCGGCAACTGAGGTGTCTGCGGCGGCCAAAGTATTGACCTCATTCGGGATTGAGATCGCAGTGAGACTGTTGGCATGTTTGGCCAGCGGCGCCATGTAGCCGGTCACGTCCTTGGTATTCAGCATGCCGCAGATCAGATGAGTGGGGCGCTTGGGCAGATTGGCCAGAACATCCGCCAGAGCCAAGGCAGCGGCGACGTTGTGGCCTCCGTCCAGCCACAGCTCGGCCTCGGGTGCGGATTGCACCAACGGGCCGGTTTTCAGGCGCTGCATTCGGGCGGGCCAGACCGCGTTTGTCATCGCCGCTTCGCAGGCCGTATCATCGGCGCCGAGATGACGCAGGACAGCCAGAGCCGCGCCGGCGTTCTGGATCTGGTGCGCGCCCAGCAGCGCCGGTAACGGCAGGTCCAGCAAGCCGCGCTCATCCTGAAACACCAGGCGCCCGTGTTCCTGGGTGACGTGCCAATGCTGGCCCTGGGCGATCAGCGGCGCGCCAAGCCGGGCCGCGGTGGCCTCGATGACCTCCATCACCTCCGCAGGCTGAGGACCAACGACGCAGGGCACGCCGCGTTTGAGGATGCCTGCTTTCTCGGTGGCGATCTTGCTCAGAGTATCGCCGAGGAATTGTTCATGGTCGATCGAGATTGGTGTAATGACCGTCAGTTCCGGTGCTGCAATCACATTGGTGGCGTCCAACCGGCCGCCCAGGCCAACCTCAAGCAAGGTGTAATCCGCCGGGGTGCGGGCAAAGGCCAATAGGCCGGCCACGGTGGTGATCTCAAAATAGGTGATGGTTTCACCACCGTTCTTTTCATAACATTCGTCCAGAATCTCGGTCAGATGCGCCTCGGTTATCAACTCACCAGCCAGCCGGATCCGTTCGTGAAACCGGGCCAGATGCGGCGAGGTATAGGCATGGGCGGACTTCCCCATGCCCTCGATCCCGGCGCGGATCATCGCCTGTGTCGAGCCCTTACCGTTGGTGCCAGCCAGATGGATGACGGGTGGCAGCCTATCCTGCGGATTGTCCAGCGCCGCCAGCAGCCGCCAGACCCGGCCCAGCGTCAGGTCCATCAGTTTGGGGTGCAGCGCCATCATGCGGGTCAGGATGGTATCAGAGGAGGCTTGGGTCATTGGAGGCAAATCCCTGTGACAGGTCGCTTACGGAAAAACCGCCCACCGTTTCGGGCAGGCGGCAAAACAAGGCGGCTATGTGCGCATGAAAGTCTGAGTAACGCCGCTAAGGTGCGGCGGCTTCGGTTTTTGCGGCGTCCCGGGTGTCACTTCCGGCGTCCGGGGTTGCCTCGTCCAACTTGTCCGGGGCCGGCAGATCGCCAACGATCTGCGGCGACAGGCCCATCAGCATGCGGATAATTGTGATCAGCTCTTTGCGCAGATCGGTGCGCTTGGTGACCCGGTCCAGAATGCCGTGATCCAGCAGATATTCAGCCCGCTGGAACCCTTCGGGCAGTTTTTCACGGATGGTCTGTTCGATCACCCGGGCGCCGGCAAAGCCGATCAGCGCATTGGGTTCGGCGATATGGACATCCCCCAGCATTGCATAAGACGCGGTGACGCCGCCGGTGGTCGGGTGAGTGAGCACGACGATATAAGGCAAGCCCGCCTGTTTCAGCATCTGCACCGCAATGGTCGTCCGCGGCATTTGCATCAGACCCAGGATACCCTCTTGCATCCGGGCGCCGCCAGCGGCGGAAAACAGCACCAAGGGCCGCTTCAACTCAACCGCCCGCTCGGCTGCCGCAAGAATGGCGTTGCCGACATACATGCTCATCGAGCCGCCCATGAACGAAAAGTCCTGCGCCGCGGCAACAATTGGAGTGCGGCCCATTTCGCCTTCGGCGATCAGCATCGCTTCGCCTTCGCCAGTCTTTTTCTGTGCCGCCTTCAGCCGGTCCGGATATCGTTTCTGGTCGCGGAATTTCAGCGGGTCGGCGACCGGCATCGGCACCTCGATTTCGGTGAATATGCCACCGTCGAACAGCGCATCAAAGCGCGCCCGAGGGGTGATCGCCATGTGGTGATCACAGTTGGTGCAGACATTCAGATTGTCGCTCAACTCGCGGTGAAACAGCATGGTGCCGCACTCGGAGCATTTCTGCCACAGGTTCTCGGGGACTTCGCGGCGCGAGAAGATCGAATTGATCCGCGGCCGGACGTAGTTGGTAATCCAGTTCATAGCAGGCCTCTGCTGGGGCAGTTTGACCTCCCAGATAAGGCCACACGACGGCAATTGCAATCAGCGGCGTATCGCAAGGCGCGCCACCAGCCAGCCGATGACCATCAGGGCAAAGTCCACCGCCAGCCAGGGCCGCAATGCCGCGGCGTCCGACATCTCATATGGCAGCAGATAAAGCGCCAGACTGTTGAGACTGCTGGGCGAGGCAAAAAGCAATAATGCGGTGAAGTTATTGAAGAAATGCACCGCGACTGCCGGGCCTATGGTGCCGGCACGGGCGGTGAGGTCAGCCATCAGAATGCCAAACACCCCCGCCCAAATGGCAATCAGAACCGCATTTTCCCCGGCTTCGGCAGGCAAATAATGGCCCAGAGCAAACAGCAGTGACGGCACGACCAGCCAGATCAGCGGCTGACGGTAACGCGCCGCCAGCCCTTGCTGAAGATAGCCGCGAAACAGGATTTCCTCGGCTCCGGTCTGCACCAACAGCGCCGCGGCGGACAGCGGCAACAGGGCCAGCCAGGTCAGCACCGGCAGATTGGCAACCATCGGCGCCCCCATCTGGTACGGCGGCAACAGCAGCAGCGCCCCGGCCAGCGCCATGAGATACAGGCTGACCTGTGCGAATTGCCGGGCCATCGCCCGAGGTGAGCCGGTGATACTGAATAAGGAACGTCTCTGCATGAGCCAGGCCGCCACAGTGACGCCAACGATGACAAAGCCAAATCCCCCCAGCAGCGCCAGCATGGCAGGCGGATTCGATCCGTCCTGCAACCCAGCCAGCCAGGGGCCGGGAAACAGGCTGGCCAAAAGGCTATAGGCCAATGAGTACAGCAGAAACCCAACCCCGATGATCACCAGCAGCCCAAGGATCAGCCGCCACAGCTGAGCCCGGTTGCGGGCGCCGGACACCAGCGCCTCTTGGGCGGCGTAGCGGCGGTTATCTGGCATATGTGCGGCGCCGGTCCACGGGCGGAGTGCAGGTCATCACCGATCCAGTTGCGGCATGGTCGGGCGCGTTTGTAAGGATTTTCATGCTGAACGGTAGGCAGGATTAGCCGCAAAGACAAGTTGGCGGGTGGGGCAGCGCGGCCGCAGCGGCTTTCGGTCTCAGCGGAGCGGTGGCGCAAATCCCTGACCCCAGTTAAGAAAGCGAATTGCCGGCTTGGTTAACAAGCGTTACATTGCGGGCAATCAACAGGGCAAAACGTCCGCTGATCTATTTGAGGGCACTATGGGCAGGATACTGGACCGACTGTTTCACCACCGTGCCTTGAGCCATTGGCGCCAGAATGCCCGGCAGGCAGAGCTTGCTCCGTTGAGTGAGCTGAGAGCGCAACGCAATCGGGCGCGTCAATTGCGCGCCCATCTGGATCGTTTGATCCATGTGGCCGAAGGACGGTTGGCGCTGCCGCAGATCGGATCCTCCTTTTTCCCCAAACCCCATGGCACCGACTGGTCCTGGCGCCCCGCTCTGTGGCGTGGCCCGCTGGCTGAACCTGGCCTGTCTTCCGCCGCCTCCAAATCCAAGCTGGGCGACGAGGTACAGCTGTTCCACGACTGCACCTATTCTGAGCTGACCCTGCGCCAGCTGCGCAACACACGGGAACAGGATCTGGCCCCTTTTGGCCTGCGAATGGATGTGTTCCAGTTTGACGGGTCGTTTCTGTCACTGGTGATCGAGCTGCCTCCCGAGGCCGCCGAGGGCATGACGCGCCAGCATCTGCTGCGGGTCGACAGCATTATCGAGACCGAAAAACCGCAGGAAATCTTTGTCCGCCTAAACATCAAACATGGCCCCAACACCGAACAGCTGGTGCGTGAGTTGCCGCTGGGTGATGCCTCTGCCCTGGTCGAATTTGATCTGGCCTATTCCCGCCTCAATGAAAAACGAATTGAAAAAATCTGGCTTGATCTGATTTTTGAAACCCCCGACATGAACCAGGTGATCCTGCGCGATCTCACCTTCTCGCGCCACCACCGCGCCGCTATTTGAGGACCACCAAAATGAGCGAGCTGTCGCTGAGCAAAATCCGCTTTCACACTGGCATCTGGGAAGGCCGGATCACCAATGCGCCGGACACCGGAGCCCGGCCTGATATTCAGGTGCGCTATTTGGATCAACTGGTCGACGGTGTGATGCTGAAAGAAGGCGGCACTGGCAGCGAGTGGAACTTGCAGGTTCTTGTGCCCAGTCACGCGGTGGCGGATGGCGTCCACAGTTTTGTCATTTATGACGCCGCCTCGGACCGCAAACTTGGTGATTTCACCCTGATTGCCGGAGAGGCGGCAGCCGATGACCTGCGGGCTGAGGTCACGCTTCTGCGCGCCGAGCTCGACATGCTGAAACGCGCCTTTCGCCGTCATTGTCTGGAAACCAACTAGCTCAGCGCCAGATAGGTCTGGGCAAGGGTTTGCATCGCCTGAACAAAGGGCTGCGGCCCATAGCTGCAGCGTGCCACACCGGCCCTGGCCACGGATTTGCGGGTCATTGCCTCTGTGCGCATCATCACATTGACCGGCAGCGGGCTGGCCTTGCAGATCTGGGCAATCAGCTCCAGATCCACCAGCCCCGGCACAAATAACCCACTGGCTCCCGCCGCAGCAAAGGCCCTGGCCCGCTGTATCGCCTCCTCCATCAGCTCAGCATGCCGGCTGGTGTCTTGCTGTTTCAGAAACAGATCCGTGCGCGCATTGATGAACAAATCGGCACTCGCGGCGCGGACGGCGCGCAGACGTTCAGATTGCTCTTCGATGCCATACAGCCCGGTGCCACCGACAATCTGATCCTCAAAATTGAGCCCCACAGCGCCAGCCGCCACGATCTGCGCGACATTGCCCGTCAGCGCTGCACCAGCCACCGCATAGCCACCTTCAAAATCGACACTCACCGGCACCTCGACGGTTTGTACGATCCGCTCGACAATCTGCACCAGCTGCGACAGTGGCAGCTGTTCTCCATCGCCGTAACCCTGTGCCCCGGCCACCGACCAGCTGCCTGTGGCGACCGCAACCGCACCCGCCTTGACCACCGCAGCGGCACTGCCCGCGTCCCAGATATTATACAGCACCAAAGGGTCTCCGGGCACATGCAGCGCTGCAAAATCCTGCGCCTTTTTGCTTTGTTCACTCACTTTGCGTCTCCATATCTTTGCTCAATCTCTATCAACCGCTGCTTGCGCCACAATCCGCCACCATATCCGGTCAGCGATCCATCCGCCGCAATCACCCGGTGACAGGGTACGATCAACGCCAACTGGTTGGCACCATTGGCCCGCGCCACCGCCCGCGCCGCCGAGGGTCGGCTAATGTCGCGCGCCAGTTGCGAATAGCTGCGGGTCTCACCGGCTGGAATAAGCTGCAGGGCGCCCCAGACCTGCTGCTCAAATGCGGTGCCATTCAGCGCCAGTGGCGTCGCGAAACACGCGCTATCCCCGCTGAAAAACCGGCCCAGCTCTTCGGCCACCTGTGCGGTTGGCTCCGGGCGACCAAAGCCAAGGCCACCGTTGCTGCTTTGCTGCAGCCTGGCCAGTTCTCGCGGCAGGGCCTTGCGGTCGATGAATTCCAGCAAGTGAAGCGCATGGCGACAGCTGACTGCGATCATCGAACCCAGCGGCGTCTCGATCCAATCGGCCAGCAGCAGGGCATCGCGGTTGAACTGTCCCGGCGATTGCCCGATCAACCGCGCAAAAGCGGCGCGAAAGGCACTGGCGGAATCAAAACCAGCGTCAATCTGCGCCGCAATAACCGGGTCGCCGGCGCTCAGCGCCGTGAAGCCCTGCCGCAGGCGGCGCTGGCGGGCCATTTCCAGAAAGGTCATGCCAAAGTGCCGTTTGAAACTGCGCCGCACGGTTGAGGCATCCAAACCCATGGCGCCGATATCATCCTCAGACCAGCGATATCCGGGACGGGCCTCAAGCGCCTGTAGCAAGCGATCAACAAGGGGATCGGCAGCGGCCATCGGGGCCAGCGGGTGACAGCGTTTGCAGGCCCGAAAGCCAGCGTCGATACAGGCCCCAACCGAGCCAAAGAACCGGCAGTTCTCGGGCTTGGGCTTGCGCGCGGGGCAGGTCAGCCGACAGAAAATACCCGTCGAGGTCACCCCGACATAGGCCCGCCCATCAAAGCGTTCATCCCGCGCCACCAGCGCGTCATACAGGGTGGTGAATTCTGGCAAATCAAACATCATGCCACAGTGATAGCCAATGCAGTGCCGACCCGTCGCCGGAAATCGGGCGTCGATGTAAATTGTGAAGTGAAATTTTGGACCGGCAGACAGAAAAGGCCGCCCCCAACGGGACGGCCCTGTTCTTTTAGCATTCTGTCCGGCTTATTTTGCCAGCGCTGACAGCCCTTTCAGCACATCAATGGCATAGGCCAGCTGATAATCGTCATCCCGCAGATCAGCCGCAGCTTCAGCCTTGGCGCGATCTTCTTCGATCTGGCGGATTTCGTCCTCGGACAGGCTGTCATTGTTCAGGCTGCCGCGAAGATCCGCTTCCGAGCGCATACGACGTGCGGTTGCCGCCTCGTCCTCTTCGGTATTCGGCCTGCGGCGTGGCTGTTCGACAATGATGTCAGGCGAAACACCCAGCGCCTGGATCGACCGGCCCGATGGGGTGTAATAGCGCGCTGTGGTCAGGCGCATGGCACCGTCTCCACGCAGCGGCATCACCGTCTGCACCGATCCCTTACCAAAACTCTTGGTGCCGACGATGATCGCGCGACGATGGTCCTGCAGGGCGCCGGCCACGATTTCAGAGGCCGAAGCCGATCCGCCATTGATCAGCACCACAATTGGCAGGCCTTCGGCCAGATCGCCAGGCGTGGCGTTAAACCGTTCGCCGTCTTCCGGGTTGCGACCCCGTGTCGAAACGATTTCGCCGCTCTCCAGGAACTCGTCCGAGACCCGGATTGCCTGGTTCAGCAGCCCACCCGGGTTGTTGCGCAGATCCAGCACCACGCCATTGACCTTATCAATACCGCCGGCCTCAGCAATCTGTTCTCTCAACCCGGAAATCAGGTTCGGCGTGGTCTGATCGTTGAAGGTGGAAATCCGCAGCACCACGGTCGAGCCCTCGGTGCGCGCCCGCACTGCTGTCAGCTTGATGGTGTCGCGGATAATCGACACGTCGAACGGCTCGTCCTCGCCTTCGCGCACCACGGTGATGATGATCTCGGAGCCCACCGGCCCACGCATCATATCCACCGCTTCATCCAGCGACAGGCCCAGCACGCTTTCGCCATCGACGTGGGTGATGAAATCGCCGGCTTCCATGCCAGCCTCATCCGCCGGGGTGCCATCCATCGGCGACACCACTTTGACAAAGCCCTCTTCCTGAGTGACCTCAATGCCCAAGCCGCCAAATTCGCCGCGCGTCTGCACCCGCATCTGCATCGCGTCATCGGGCGACAGATAGCTGGAGTGCGGATCAAGCGAGGCCAACATGCCGCCAATGGCCGCTTCGATCAGCTCGGTCTCATCGACCTCTTCCACGTATTGCACGCGGATGCGCTCAAAAATGTCACCAAACAGGTCCAACTGCTCATACACGGTAGCCGCGCGGGCGTCTTCCTGTGCCAGCAGCGGTCCCGCCACATAGGTGGTCGCCAGGATTCCTGCCAGCGTTCCGCCGACAGCTGCCATCGCAAACTTTTTCATATGCTTTTATCCATCCTTAGTCGGTACGGAACCAAATCTCAGGGTCCACGGGAGTATCATCCAGTCTAACTTCTATATAGAGCGTTTCTGTCCGGTCAGTTCCAGCCCCATCACCGCTTAGTGACAATATCGCACCGATTTCCGGTGTTGCGCCACCCATTAATCCGACAGGTGTCCCCTTGGGTATCACTTGCCCCGCCTCGCCAAAAACCTCGGCCAGTCCCGACAGCACAAACAACATGTCAGATTGCGGTTCAAGAATCACCACATTGCCCAGATCCAGCAGCGGCCCGCGATAGCGGATGGTTGCCGCGGTGGGAGAGGAGACCAGCGCCCGAGGTCGCGCCGCGATCAACAGGCCAGGGCGCGAAATACCAGCCGCATCCTGAGCTCCGAAACCGCGCAACACCAAGCCCTGCACCGGCAGCGGCACCTGGCCCCGCTGGGCGCTGATATCAGCACTGGTTTCGGCGATTTCACCCTCAACTATATTGGCAAGCCCACTGGCAAACCCCTGCAGGGTTTCAGTCGAGGCAATCAGGATCGAGGTGCGCACCGGATCATAGGCAAACCGGCGCGGCAGGTCGGTGCGGTCGGCAATCGCCGTCGACAGCTCGGCGCGCGCCCGTTGCACCCCTGCCAAACCGCTCTGCAGGGTGTCGGCGGCGTTTTGCTGCAGCAGGCGCAGGGTCTGCACCTCCTCCAGATCCCGTTTCAACACCTCGACACGAGCATGCAGTCCCGGGGTGACTTCGGCCAGCATCATCGCCGAACGGGCAGCGCCCAGCGGCCCCGAAGGATGCAGCAGCAGCACAGGCGGCGCCGAGGTCTCGATGGTCTGCAAAATCCCCAGCAGATCAGCCACCTCATCCTGGCGCGCCTGCAATTGCGCAACCAGCTGTGCCTCGCGCCGCGCCACCCGGCGCAACCCATCCCGCATCGCAGCCAAACCGGCCTCATAGGCGCGCACGGTTTCGGTCAGCGCCTTAACCCGGTCGCGCGCGCTGTCAGCCGCCTGCAACTGCAGGGTCGCCGCTTCCAGCTGCGTGCTGGCCGCGCGGGCCGCAGTGGCCGGATCCTCGGCGGCAACAGCCGCTTGCCCCAGCAGGCAGAGTAATAGAAAGACCGCGCGCCGCATCATTTCAGCAGGCTCTCACCGGTCATCTCCGCAGGCTGATCCAGCCCCATCAGCTCCAGCAGCGTCGGCGCCAGATCGGCCAGACGTCCGTCGCGCAATCTGGCCCCCGGCGGCCCGCCCACCAGAGCCAGCGGCACCAGGTTCAACGTATGAGCGGTATGCGGCTCACCGGTTTGCGGATTGACCATCACCTCGCAATTGCCGTGATCCGCGGTCACCAGCATCGCACCGCCAGCGTCTCGCAGCGCCGCAATGACCTGACCCAGACCCTGATCCACCGCCTCGCAGGCCTTTATCGCCGCCGCCAGATCGCCGGTATGCCCCACCATATCGGGGTTGGCGTAATTGGTTACGATCAAATCATAACCCGCCTCAATCGCCTCGACAAACTTGGCGGTGACTTCGGGGGCCGACATTTCCGGCTGCAGATCATAGGTCGCCACATCGGGTGATTTTGGCATAAAGCGGTCTTCGCCCAGCTCGGGCGCTTCCTTGCCGCCGTTCAGGAAAAAGGTGACATGCGGGTATTTCTCGGTCTCGGCCAGGCGGAACTGACGCAGCCCCTGTTTGGCCACCCATTGCCCCAGAGTATTGACGATCACCGCCTTGGGATAGGCCACGGTCATGTAGCTATTGTGATCATCCGAATATCCCACCATGCCCAATAAAGCCGCCAGTTTCGGCCGCCTGCCGGTGTCAAAGGCCTCAAACCTCGGCTGACCAATCGCCGCCAGGATCTCACGCGCGCGGTCGGCGCGGAAGTTGAGACAGAAAAACCCGTCGCCGTCCCGCGCCCCCGGGTACTCCCCCACCACCGAGGCCGAGATGAATTCATCTGTTTCAGACTGCTCATAAGACAGCGTCACCGCCGCCTTGGCATCCGCCACAAAACGGCCGCCGCCCTTGATCATCGCCGTATAGGCCTGACGGACCCGCGACCAGCGGTTGTCACGATCCATCGCATAATAGCGCCCGGTGACCGTGGCAATTTCAGCCCCCGCAGGCAGTGCCGCCTGCAGTGTGTCAAAATACCCAAGCGCCGATTTCGGCGCCACATCGCGGCCATCGGTCACCGCATGCAACCAGACCGGCACCCCCGCATCGGTGATCGCCTTTATCGCCGCCAGAATATGACTGATATGCCCATGCACCCCACCATCCGACACCAACCCCATCAGATGCGCAGCACCGCCGCTTGCCTGCAACTTGGCGATAAACGCCAGCAAAGCGGCGTTTTCAAAAAATGAGCCATCCTCGATCGCCAGATCAATCTGCCCCAGATCCATCGCCACCACCCGACCGGCGCCGATATTGGTATGACCCACTTCCGAGTTGCCCATCTGGCCACTGGGCAGACCAACGTCAGGACCATGGGTGATCAATCGCGCCTGCGGCCCCTGCGCCATCAACACATCAAAAACAGGGGTCTGCGCCAGATGCGGCGCATTGGCCACTTTGGATTCGCCACTGCCCCAGCCATCAAGAATACAGAGAACAACGGGTTTGGGCGTGGACATGTGGGGGCTCCGGAGCAGGGGTATTTGCTGCCTTTTACAACCTCCCAGCAAGCGGGGAAACCGTTGTTATTCTGCACCGCATCAACGCGGGCCACAGCAGAGGCTTCTTTTTGCTAAAAATACTCAAATCGCCGCCTCTCGCCCAGCGCTGGGTCCAGGGTTCTGCGGCGTCAGGTGATCCCGCAACAACGCCAGCGGATGCGCCCTGAGCGACAATCGCATGGCAACATAATCCTCCACCACTTCTTCCCCCAGCGACATCCTCGGCAGCATCGCAGCAGGCTCATCTATCGCCTCCCCCTCCAGCCCTCGGGCAAACAGCGGCAGTGGCTTGACCGAGGCAATCGCCTTGGCCGCCCACAGCGCCTCGCGACGTCTCAGCCCTAGGCCGGCAAAAGCATCCGCCTCGGCCAGCCGCTCAATCACCGCAGGGGCCAGCCCCGCCTTGCGCCAGACATCGTCAATCTCGGTGTAGCCATTGCCACGGGCTGCGGTCAGCCAGCTGGCGTCCTCTTCCCGCAATCCCTTGATCTGGCGCAACCCCAGCCGCAGCGCCAGCCCACCGCGCCCGTCCGGCTCCATCACATTGTCCCAGAAACTGGCGTTGATGCAGATCGGCTGCACCTCGACCCCGTGTTGCCGCGCATCGCGCACGATCTGCGCCGGGGCATAAAACCCCATCGGCTGCGCATTCAGCAGGGCGCAGGCAAAAATGCCGGGATGGTGACACTTGATCCAGGCGCTGGCATAGACCAGCAGCGCAAAACTGGCGGCATGGCTTTCGGGAAATCCGTACGAACCAAAACCCTCAATCTGGCTGAAACAACGCTCGGCAAACTCAGTCTCATACCCGTTGCGCGCCATGCCGCGCAGGAACAACGCCCGGAACTCGCTGACATTGCCGTGTTTCTTGAAGGTCGCCAGCGAGCGCCGCAACCGGTCGGCCTGTTCCGGGGTGAAGCCGGCACCAACAATGGCAATCTGCATCGCCTGTTCCTGAAACAGCGGCACCCCCAGCGTCTTGCGCAGCACATCGCCCAGCGCATCCGAGGGCAGGCTCACCGGCTCTTCACCGTTGCGGCGGCGGATATAGGGATGCACCATATCGCCCTGAATGGGTCCGGGCCGGATGATCGCCACCTCGATCACCAGATCATAGAATGTCCGCGGCTGCATGCGAGGCAGGAAATTCATCTGCGCCCGGCTCTCCACCTGAAACACCCCAATGCTGTCCGCCTTGCACAGCATATCATAAACCGCCGGATCCTCGGGCGGCAGGCTGGCCAGACTCCAGCTCTGGCGGTGATGGGTCTGGATCAGCTCAAACGCCTTGCGGATACAGGTCAGCATGCCCAGGCTCAGCACATCCACCTTGAGAATGCCCAGCGCGTCGATGTCGTCCTTATCCCAGCAGATCACCGTGCGCCCCTCCATGGTGGCGTTTTCAATCGGCACCAGCTCGTCCAGCCGACCATCGGTGATGATAAAGCCGCCCACATGCTGCGACAGATGACGCGGAAAACCGATGATCTGATAGACCAGATCCATGGTTTGGCGCAGACGGAGATCGCTGGCATCCAGCCCGATTTCCGCCATCCGCTGCGCCTCCAGCCCCTTGGCGCTGAAAAATCCCCAAAGCTGCGAGCTGAGCGCCGAAATGGTGTCCTCGCTCAGCCCCATGGCGCGGCCCACCTCGCGGATCGCCCGTTTGCCTCGGTAATGGATCACCGTGGCGCAGAGCCCGGCGCGGTGGCGGCCGTAGTGGTCATAGATATGCTGGATCACCTCCTCGCGCCGCTCGTGCTCAAAATCCACGTCGATGTCGGGCGGCTCGTCGCGGGCCTCGGAGACAAAGCGCTCAAACACCATGGTGCCGATCTCAGGGGAAACCGAGGTAACCCCCAGACAATAGCAAACAACCGAATTGGCCGCCGAGCCGCGCCCCTGACACAGGATGCCCCGGCCACGGGCAAAATGCACAATGTCGCGCACGGTCAGGAAATACGGTTCATAGCGCAGCTTGCCGATCAGGGTCAGCTCATGCTCCAGCATCGCCCGCACTTTGGCACTGACCCCGGCCGGGTAGCGCCAGGCCAGCCCCTCCAACGCCAGACGGCGCAGCCTCTCATCCGGAGCTTCACCATCAGCCGCTTCGCTGGGATACTCATAGCGCAGCTCATCCAGCGAAAAAGTCAGCTGCCCTGCCAGCACCCCGGCCCGGTCCACAGCGCCCTCATGACCGGCAAAGATCCGCCGCATCTCAGCCTCGGACCGCAGCCGCTGTTCACCATTGGCCAGCGCCGAGCGGCCCAATGCCTCGACCTTGATATGCAACCGGATCGCGCTCAGCACATCCGCCAGCCGCCGCCGCGCCCCGTGATGCATCCGCGGCGCAGCACTGGCCAGCGTGGGAATACCCAAATCAGTAGCCCAGGCCGTAATCTGTGCAAACCACGCGCCATCAGCGCCGTCATAAGCCGGAGCCATCAACAGATGCATCCGGTCCCCAAAGCAGCGCGTCAAACCGTCCATATGCGGCAACCACCCGCCCGCGCCGCCCTGCCGCCGCAGCGCTTGCGGTACCAGCAGCAGATGCAGGCCTTCGGAGAACTGCAGCAGGTCACATAAGTGCAGGGTGCAGCCCCCCTTAGCCGCCCTTAGCCGCCCGCGTGAGATCAGCCGGCACAGGTTGCCCCAGCCCACACGGGTTTTCGGCAAGGCGACGACAGGTGGTGCATCGGTGAACACCAGCTTTGCCGCCGGGATCAGCCGTGGCATATCATAGATCGGAAAGCTGGCCGGCCGAACCATGCCATCCGGACAGGGCGGCCCAATCGGATCATGGTCCTTATCCCAAGCCAGCCGCTCGCGCACCCGACGGGCAATATCGCGAGCCTCGGTATGGGCGCGCACGATACCACTAACCGAGTTCTCATCCGCAATCGCCAGCGCCGGGATCCCCAGCGCCAGCGCACGCTGAACATACTCCTCCGGGTGGGACGCCCCGGTGAGAAAGGTAAAGTTAGAGAGATTCGCAAATTCGGCAAACATACCTCACAGCATATTCCCGTTTTGTTCTCACTTCGAGTCCCCTCATATGCCAGCCGCACCGGGCCGCAGGCGCGGTGCCACGCCCAACGGGCGGAGCCCCGGTCAGGGGCGACAACGGGCGGGAGCCCCGCGTTGCAATGCGCAGGATACGGGTCGATCCAGATGTCTGAGTTCTGGCAAAGTCTGAACAACAAACGGAGACATCTCATGACCAAAATCACTGCCCTGCCCACCGACATCGTCCGCACCCTGCAAAATGGTGGGCTTGATACCCACGGCCAGCTTCCTGAGCACACACAATCAGATGGCGGTGGAAACCCCTGTCGTCATTGCCTGAATTACATTCCCCAAGGTGCCGGAATGCTGATCCTGGCCCACCGCCCATTTCCTGCGGCGCAACCCTATGCGGAAACCGGCCCAATCTTTCTTTGCGCGGATCCATGCGAACAACACAAAGGGGACCAGATGCCCGAGGTATTCACCCACTCGCCTGACTATTTGATCAAAGGCTACAGTCACGATGACCGCATCGTCTATGGCACCGGAGTTGTCATCACCAAAGAACAGATGATGCAGCAGGCTGAAGAGATTCTAAAGGACGAGCGGGTGAACTACATTCACATCCGGTCATCCCGCAACAATTGCTATCAGGCACGGGTCGACCGGGACTAAGAACACCTGTGTTTGCCAAAGACACTCCAGCTACAGTGGCAATTTTCAGCCCGCCAATCGTCTCGACTGGCGGGCGTCACCATCGGTGCACGCGGCACAGTGCCGTCCGAGAAGAACAGGCCAAGGAGTATTCACACCAGGGCCTGAACATGTCCGAGATCTCGCGACGATCTACCTAGCCACAACACGCCGTTCTGGCGTTGGTTGCACCGCAACATTCTGTCGATTTGGCGGACATTTTCCCCACTGCGGCGGGTTTGCACATGGCCCGGCCTTCGCTCAGCAATATGCTGGCCTGATCGCCATCAGACGTAAGAGATTCAACCTGATACCGGCGAAGTCCTTTGTTCTTCAACGCGAATTCGAAATACAATGGCGCGTCGCCCAGGCCGTGCAATTTGACTATGCTCTGGGCTGCGATGGAGGAAAACTTTCCGATACTCATATGATCGCCGTTTTGGCCATCCAGTAACTGAACATGTGTTTCCCGCCAGTCATCAATATTTCTGCCGCAATCAATACTGGTGATCGAGGTCTGTTTCAGTTCGGTTACGTGATACCCACCGCCGATCTCACCCTCTGCGGTCGCAAACACCAGCGACAGGTTCGCATCTTGGGTTTTCAGCACCTTCAGCATGTCGTTCAGCGTTGTCAGTCTATCAGTCATCGTGTATCCCTCCTTGTTATCTCAATATCTCAAGTATTATTGAAACAATGCCGTGTCAACGGACATTTCAACAAAGGTTGAACTATGAATGAAACTCAAGTCATCGACGCCCTGGGCGCCCTTGCTCAGGAAACGCGGCTGCGTATTCTCAGGTTTTTGGTCACCAAGGGTAGCGATGGGGCCTCGGCCGGAGAGATCGGCGAGGCCGTTGACGCTGCATCGTCCAGAGCGTCGTTTCACCTGTCGACCCTTGCCAAGGCCGGGCTGGTCACAGCCGAACGCAAGTCACGCCATATCATCTACCGTGTCAATTTTGACGCCATGGGCGGCATGGTTGGTTATCTGATCAACGACTGCTGTAACAACCATCAGGATGTGGTGGCCTGTTGTGGGATACCCAAAGACTGCTAACCTTTCAACGCAGCCCACATATTCGCAATCACCAAGATTCCCGGGACGAGGTCAGGGACAGAAACACGTCTTCCAGATCCGCCTCTTCCGTTTTTACATCCCGGATGGTGATACCGGCAGCCCGCACCGCCGCCAGCACCTGTTCAGCGCTGGTGGCGTTGCTGCCATAGCGCAGCACAACGGCACCATCACCGCGCAGCTCCGCCTCGATCCCCGCGCCTTGCGGCAGGGTCGAGACCGCGGTGTCGGGATGCACCACCATCGTCTTGGCATCCAATCGCCCGAGCAGGTTTTTGGTGCTGTCGCGCGCCACGACCTCGCCCTCGTTGATGATGGCGATCTCGTCGCACATCTCTTCGGCCTCTTCCAGGTAATGAGTGGTCAGAATGATCGTCATACCCTGTTCATTCAGCTTGCGGATATTGCTCCACAACATCTGGCGCAGCTCGATATCAACACCGGCGGTGGGCTCGTCCAGCACCAGGATATTCGGGTGATGCACCAGCGCTTTGCCCAGCAACAACCGCCGCCGCATACCACCCGACAGGGTGCGGGCATAGGCCTCGGCCTTATCCTCCAGCCCGATCATCGCCAAGATCTCGTCGCTGCGGCGCTCGGATTTGGGCACTCCGTACAGACCCGCCTGCACCTCCAACGCGCCGCGCGGGGTAAAGAACGGATCCAGATTCAACTCCTGCGGCATCACCCCGATCGAGGCGCGCGACTGGCGTGGATTGGCATCCTGATCAAAGCCCCAGATGGTCACCTTGCCCGAGGTTTTCAGCACCAGACCGGCCAGAATATTGATTATCGTCGACTTGCCGGCACCATTGGGGCCAAGCAGGCCAAACACCGAGCCACGCGGAATGCTCAGGTCGATACCTTTGAGCGCCTGTTTCTCGGGCTGCCCTTTGGCGCCCTTGTAGGTTTTGCGCAGACCTTCAATCCGGATCGCATCCTGTGTCATCGCAGCACCTGTCCCTGTTTTTACTCTGGCTCACAAAAGCCTCTAAGGGATAAGCATCAGGACCGCCAGCGACGACCATGAGAGCGCAGCGGATCATCCGCGAATCTATCCGCAGATCTGCGAGAACGCCGGCCGGGTCGAATACCGCGATTAAGGCCGCAGTTTTCTGGAAAACCCTCTGGGCTTCCTCTTGATAACCCGGGACCCAGTGGCGGCCATATCGTCCCACACGATGAGATCGCTTAGAAAAAACGCGATTACATCTTCCACAGCTCTAAGCGCTATGACCAGACCATAAACATAATGTTGAATGGTCAGATCAATGCCTACCTAGCCCTTGTCTACAAATTCTCGACAGTTCGCTCACAACCTAAAATACACGTGCGGTTTGAGGATCTTATCAATCCTGAAACATCCGAACAAACAGTCGATGGTCTTCTGGAATCGATGGGTCTGCACAGGCAAGGACCTGATTTAAAAACTGTTTTCGCGCTAGCCAAGGAAAGTCAGCAATCCCTCAAGCCACATGACACCGGGTTAAAGCGCGAAGTCGAACAGCGAATTTCACAGGCAATCTCCTATCAAGAGGTACAACAATATTTGGACTCCGACCTCACAATAAATTCAACCCCAGTCTCAATGGCGCCCGCTTAAGGAGCCATGCACCTGCCGTCGTCGCCTGGCGTCAAAAGCGGCAAGCAAAAGCGGTCTCCAGGCTCAGCTTTGCCGTAAACACCAATTGCCCTTGGCCCCCAGATAACCGATAACTCTGGAAACAGAACACGAACAGTTTCCCATAGGAGCGCACAGGCCATGAGCACGGAATTCGGCAAAGGCTGCCATCTGCATCTGATCGACGGCTCGGCCTTTATCTTTCGCGCCTATCACGCGCTGCCACCGCTGACACGCAAATCCGACGGGCTGCCAATCGGCGCCGTGGCCGGGTTCTGTAACATGCTGCAGCGCTATGTCGAGGGCAACACCGGCCCCGATGCCCCCACCCATGTGGCGGTGATCTTTGACCACAAGGGCAAGACCTTCCGCAACGACCTGTATGATCTTTACAAGGCCAACCGGCCACCAACCCCCGAGGATCTGCGCCCCCAGTTCCCGCTGACCCGCGACGCCACCCGCGCCTTTAACATCGCCTGCAAAGAGGTCGAAGGCTATGAGGCCGACGACATCATGGCCACTCTCGCCTGTCAGGCGCGTGACGCCGGTGGCCGCTGCACCATCATCAGCTCGGACAAGGATCTGATGCAGCTGGTCGGCGGCGGCGTGGAAATGCTGGACGCGATGAAGAACAAGCGCATCGACCGGGACGGGGTGATCGAGAAATTCGGGGTCGGCCCCGAACGGGTGGTGGACGTGCAGGCACTGGCTGGCGATAGCGTCGATAACGTTCCCGGCGCACCCGGCATCGGCATTAAAACCGCCGCCCTGCTGATCAACGAATACGGCGATCTGGAAAGCCTGCTGGACCGCGCCGCAGAGATCAAACAGCCCAAGCGCCGCCAGACCCTGATCGACAACCGCGCCCAGATCGAGATGTCCAAAACGCTGGTGCAGCTGGATTGCGAGATGCAGCTGGATTTCACCATTGGTGATCTTGAAGTGCGCGACCCCGAACCCGAGGTGCTGCTGGGCTTTCTCGCCGAGATGGAGTTCCGCACCCTGACCAAGCGGATGGCGGATCAACTGGGGCAAGAGCCCCCGGTGATCACCGAGCCAGCCGCCGTGGCCGCCGCGCCCATCGAGGCGGTGCCGTTTGACCGTGACGCCTATACCTGCGTGACCAGCGCCGAGGAATTACAGCCCTGGATCGACCGGATCCAGCAACGCGGTTGGGTGGCGGTGGACACCGAAACCACCGGGCTCGACTCGATGGTGGTTGATCTGGTTGGCATCTCTCTGTGCATTGAGCCGGGAGAGGCCTGCTATATCCCGCTGACCCACCGGGCCGCCGCCGCAGACGATCTGTTTGGTTCGGACGAGCTGGCCGAGGGGCAGATGCCGCTGGCCATAGCACTGGAAATGCTAAAGCCCGTTCTGCAAGACCCGGCGATCCTGAAGATCGGCCAGAACATGAAATATGACGCCAAGATCCTGCATCGCTATGGCGTGGATATTGCCCCCATCGACGATACCATGCTGATGTCATATGCGCTGCACGGCGGGCTGCACAATCACGGCATGGACACCCTGTCGGACCGCTATCTGGATCACACACCAATCCCAATCAAACCGCTGCTGGGTGCCGGTAAATCGGCGATCACCTTTGACAAAGTGCCGATCAGCGACGCGGTGCCCTATGCCGCCGAGGACGCCGATATAACCCTGCGGCTGTGGCAGCTGTTCAAGCCGAAATTGCATTTGTCCCAAGTCACCACCGTCTATGAAACCCTGGAACGACCACTGATTCCGGTGCTGGCCACAATGGAGATGCACGGCATCAAGGTCGACCGCGACACACTCAGCCGGATGTCCAACGCCTTTGCCCAAAAGATGGCCGGGCTTGAGGATGAAATCCATGCGCTTGCAGGTCGCCCCTTTAACGTCGGCAGCCCAAAGCAGCTGGGCGAGATCCTGTTTGACGAAATGGGCCTTGAGGGCGGCAAGAAGGGCAAGACCGGCGCCTATGCCACCGGCGCCGATATCCTCGAGGATCTGGCCGGCACTCACGACCTGCCCGCGCGGGTGCTGGACTGGCGCCAGCTGAGCAAGCTGAAATCCACCTACACCGATGCCCTGCAGGACCATATCAATGCGGACACCGGCCGGGTGCATACCTCGTATCTGCAGACCGGCGCCAACACCGGCCGTATGGCCTCAAGCGATCCCAACCTGCAAAACATCCCGGTGCGCTCTGAGGAGGGCCGCCGCATCCGCGAGGCCTTCATTGCCGAGCCGGGCAACGTGCTGCTGTCGCTCGACTATAGCCAGATCGAGCTGCGCATTCTGGCCCATGTGGCCGGCATCGACACGCTAAAACAGGCCTTTGCCGACGGGTTGGACATTCACGCCATGACCGCGAGCGAGATGTTCGGGGTGTCAATGGATGAGATGACCCCGGACATCCGCCGTCAGGCCAAGGCGATCAACTTTGGTGTCATCTATGGCATTTCCGGCTTTGGTCTGGCCCGCAACCTGCGCATCCCGAGGGCCGAGGCGCAGGGCTTTATCAACCGCTACTTTGAGCGCTTCCCCGGCATCCGCACCTATATGGACGCAACCGTCGAATTTGCCAAAGAGCACGGCTATGTGCAGACCCTGTTCGGGCGTCGTATCCACACGCCGGAAATTGCCGCCAAAGGCCCGCGTGCCGGTTTCGCCAAACGCGCCGCCATCAATGCGCCGATCCAGGGCACCGCCGCCGATGTGATCCGCCGCGCGATGATCCGCATGCCCGACGCCATCGCCCACCTGCCCGCCCGCATGCTGCTACAGGTCCACGATGAATTGCTGTTCGAGGTCCCCGAGGCGGCTGTCGAGGAAACCATTGCCACCGCAAAATCAGTAATGGAAAACGCCGCCGATCCGGCGGTGCATTTGGACGTGAAGCTCATCGTCGATGCCGGCCGTGGCGCCAATTGGGCCGAGGCACACTAAGCCAAGCCCCCTCAAAAACGGCGCCCTCCCGCGCCTGTCAGGTGAACAGGCTCCGCCAGTTGAACCTGACAGTCTTGGGCCGGGCGCCGCGCAAAGCGCGGCGCGGGTGGCGCCCGGCCCGCATGAAATGCTCCTGTGGAGCATTTCATGCCACGCCCAACGGGCGGAGCACCTCCGGCAGGAGGTCGAGGACGGACGGGAGACCGCCATGGGTCCGGCAGGTCGCTGCGGGTCAAACTCGCCATCGCAATTGCCAGCCGTGCCGCGCCACCGCATATGGGGTTTGCAGTTAGGTAATTCGGTCGGGACAGCAGCCGGTCCGGTGCCTGCTGATCACACTTCGCTCACGATTCGACGGGCTGGCGGACCAATTTGGCCACCAGTCGCCGCACCAAAGGTGCCACCACCAGCACCACCGCAAAGGCAACCGGCCAGCTGAAGCTCCAGGACGAGACCCAGGCATCAAACGCTTGCCCCGCAAAACCAAAATTTTTGATCGCCACAACAAAAGTGACAATACCGGACATGATACCGGACAGGATCAGGCCAAACAGGGTGGGGGCAAAACGGGCTGAAATCATGGATGAAGCTCTTTTAAAATTTCTGTCCTATCATACATGCAGCAATTGGAATGAAACCTCCAGTGCGCGCATGCAGGCCCCTGTGTTCAGCTCATTACGACATCCAGCCCAGGCTATCCTCGGTGCGCCGGGTTGATGGGGTGTATTCGGCGCTGACCCAGCCGCTATATCCGCTGGCGTCAAAGGCGGCAAACAGAGCGGCAAAATCCATCGGCCCGGTACCCGGTTCGCTGCGGGCAGGGGCCGCGCCGATTTGAACATGCCTGGCATGGGCCGAAAAACGATCCCAGACCTGGGCGGCATCGCCGTGAATCATCTGCGCGTGATAGGCATCAAACTGCAACCCGACATTGGCTCGGTCCACGGCCTCCAGCACCTCAATCGCCAGATTGTAGTCATCGAGAAAATACCCCGGCTGATCACCACTGTTGAGAGGTTCGATGGTAAATTGCTGCTGAGGCGCCCAATCCGCGGCCCATTGCAGATTGCGAATATAGGCCTGCTGCGCCTCGGCGCCCTTTTCATATCCGGCCATCACGTGGATCATCCCAGGACGCAGCAGCTCAGCATAGCGCAGCGACCTGCGGATATCGTGCTGAAACCGGCCTTCGCCGCCGGGAATGGCGGCATAGCCCGGCACGCCTCCGGTATAGTTCGGCGGCGGTGCGTTGATCAGCAGCAGCTCCAGACCATTGCTCATCAAAGCGCGCTGGGTTTCCTTGGCGGCGGTGTCATAAGGATACAGGATCTCCACCGCCTCAAACCCGGCGGCAGCGGCAGCCCGAAACCGGTCGAGATAGGGCAGCTCGGAAAACAGCAGCGAGATATTGGCCGCAAACTTGGGCATCAAAAACCTTCCCGGTTAAACTGGTCGACCCCAGAGGCGAGATCAGAGTTGATCGATTAGTGCCACAAGTTGATCCGATTGTGGCGCGTTCATTCTTTCAAATTGCGGATACTTGACGGCAGCCCCCTCACGCCTCGTCCAGATCCCTGGACGGGATCACCGGGAAAAACTGCCCCGACGACCACAGCCCGAACCAGCCCTGGTGATGGCTACCCAGCTCAACCAGGCGGTAGAAACTTTTGCGGTCGATCAGCGCCTCAAGGCCAGCGCGGATCAGTACATAGGGGGAGGGTTCGCCGGTCTGTGGGTCACGTTCCACACGGATGGGGTGGTCCTTCCCGGCAACCGCAGTGTCGCCAACATGGGTGAAAAAGCTGAGAACCTGCTCGGCGCCGCTGCCGGTGGCGTCAAAATCCACCGCAACAAAGGGCGCGTCATCGACGGTTATGCCAACCTTTTCCACCGGAGTGACCAGGAAATACTTGCCATCCTCGCGCTTAAGAATCGACGAGAACAGTTTGACCAGTTCAAAGCGGCCAATTGGGGTGCCCAGATAAAACCAGGTGCCATCCCGGGCGATCCGCATGTCCAGATCACCGCAGAAGGCTGGATTCCACAAGTGCACTGGCGGCATTCCGCCGCTCTTTGTGGATTTTATCGAGGCAGCAATCCCCTCGGCGGATGGGGTCACGTCATTTTGTCCACTCATTGCTTTTGCCATTTCTCTCCAGCACGATAGAGTACCACTATATATTGGCGACAAGGGGAATGTCATGTCCGAACCCGACGACCTGCTGACGGAAATCGAGGCTTTGCAAGAAAAGCTGCAACAGGCGCGGGATTCGATCACCCGGCAGTTCATCGGACAGGAGCGGGTGGTGGAGCTGGCGTTGTCGACCCTGTTGTGTGGCGGTCACGGATTGCTTATCGGGTTGCCCGGGCTGGGAAAAACCCTGCTGGTAGAGACCCTGGCGACGGTGATGGGGCTGGATGGTAACCGGATCCAGTTCACCCCCGACCTGATGCCGGCTGATATTCTGGGCTCCGAAGTGCTGGACACCGACGCCGACGGCCACCGGTCGTTCCGGTTTGTACCGGGTCCGGTGTTCTGCCAGTTGCTGATGGCAGATGAAATCAACCGTGCCAGTCCACGCACCCAGTCGGCGCTGCTGCAGGCGATGCAGGAGCACAGGGTGACGGTGGCGGGTGAAGACCGGCCACTGGGCACTCCGTTCCATGTGCTGGCCACCCAGAACCCGATTGAGCAAGAGGGCACCTATCCGCTGCCCGAGGCGCAATTGGATCGGTTTTTGCTGAAAATTGACGTGAATTATCCAACCCGTGACACCGAGCGGGATATTCTGCTGGCCACCACCGGCACCATCAACACCAAGGCCGTGCAGGTGTTCACGGGAGAAGACCTGATCGCCGCGCAGACCCTGTTGCGCCGGATGCCGGTTGGCGAATCGGTGATGGAACTGATCCTGGATCTGGTGCGCGCCTTTCGCCCCGATGAACCCGGCGTTTCTGAACAAGTGGCCCAGACCGTGGCCTGGGGCCCCGGCCCCCGCGCCGCGCAGGCGCTGATGCTGGCGGTCCGGGCACGGGCCTTGTTGCAGGGTCATCTGGTGCCCAGCGCCGAGGATGTGATTGATATGGCGCAGCCGGTGCTCAGCCACCGCATGGCGTTGAACTTTGCGGCCCGCGCCCGTGGCGACAGTTTGACTGAGCTGATCGCCAGCACCGCGGCCGAGCTCACCCGGACCCGGGCCGCCGCGTGACCTCTCCCCGCCTCTCCCAAGCCACCGGGCTCAGACGCCGCGCCGAAATTGAGGCCGGCAGCCTGCCGCCGTTGCTGGTGCAGGCCGAACAGTTGGCGGGCTCGGTATTGCTGGGAGAGCATGGCCGCAGGCGGGCCGGGATGGGCGATGATTTTTGGCAATACCGTCCGGCACAGCCCGGCGACAGCCGCAATATGATCGACCATCGCCGCTCGGCGCGCGGCGATCAGCAGTTCATCCGGGAACGCGAGTGGCAGATTGCCCAGACGGTGCATGTCTGGGTGGATCAGGGCGGCTCGATGCGCTTTGCCTCCAAACCCGATCTGCCGCAAAAGATCGACCGCGCCCGAAAACTGGCGCTGGCGGCCTCGATCCTGATGCTGCGCGGTGGTGAGCGGGTTGGCCTGACAGGCACCTCGCTGCCGCCGCGCAGTGGCAATATGCAGGTCCTGCGCATGGCCGAGGCGTTCAGCCTCAACGATGATACCGACTATGCGCCCCCCGAACATCACGCCATGATCCCCCATGCCCGCGGGTTGTTCATTTCCGATTTCCTTGGCCCCTTTGACGAATTGCAACTGGCGCTTAGCAAGGCCGCTGACCGTGGATTGCGCGGTGTTCTGCTACAAGTCCTCGATCCCAGCGAAGAGGAGTTTCCCTTTTCCGGCCGCACCCTGTTTGAGAGCGTCGGTGGCGGGCTCTGCCATGAAACGCTCAAGGCCTCGGCGCTGCGCGACCGCTATCTTGAACGGCTGGCCGAACGACGTGATGGGCTGGAAACCCTGTGCCGTGCCACCGGCTGGCAGATCGGGCTGCATCACACCGGAGACAGTGCGCAGGCGGCGCTGTTGTGGCTGTATCACGCATTAGAAAGAACCCGATAATGACACTGCTGGCTGGCATCGGTTTCACCACGCCCTGGCTGCTGCTGGGGTTGCTGGCGCTGCCCATCCTGTGGCTGCTGCTGCGCGCCGTGCCACCTGCACCGGTGCGTCGGGTGTTCCCGGCGGTCACCCTGCTGCTGGGGCTCAGCGACGACGAGAGCCTGTCAGACCGCACCCCGTGGTGGCTGTTGCTGCTGCGCATGCTGGCAGTTGCCGCGGCGATCATCGGCCTGTCGGGGCCGGTGCTGAACCCGGCGCCCTCAACCGCCGGACGCGGGTCGCTGCTGCTGGTTCTGGATGCCAGCTGGGTCGGCGCGAACGACTGGCGGCAGCGCCGCGAACAGATCACCAGCACGCTGACCGAGGCCGGCCGTGCCGGTCGCACCGTGGCGGTGCTGCGGCTGACCGCACCGGAGCCGCTGCAGTTCCAATCCGCCGATGTCTGGCGCAGCCGGGTGGCGGGGCTGGGACCGCAGCCGTGGCAGCCAAACCCGGACCAGATAGCCACCGCGCTGGATCACATAGCTGCGGTGGACGCAGGGTTTGACACCCTGTGGTTTGCCGATGGGCTGGAATACCCCGACCGGGATCAGCTGATCTCGGCCTTGCGGGCGCGCGGAGAGTTGCAGGTGCATCAGAGCAGTGCCAACAGGCTCGGACTACTGCCGGCTCAAGTCGCAGACGGCGCTATTGAGCTGACGGTGATTCGCAGCCACACCAGCGCCGAGCAGCAGGTCACCGTGCTGGCCCAGGGTGTTGATCCCGGTGGCACCATGCGGGTGCTGGCCTCGGCCAGTGTTGATTTTACCGCAGGCGCCGACAGGGCCAGTGCCAGGCTGATCCTGCCGTCGGAACTGCGCGCCCGGATCACCCGGTTTGAACTGCAGCGGATACGGTCCGCCGGCGCCGTGGCCCTGACTGATGACAGCCTGCGCCGCCGCGAAGTGGCGCTGATCTCGTCGCAGACCGACAACGAAGGTCTGGTGCTGTTGTCGCCAGTGCACTACCTGCGCCAGGCCTTGCAACCGACCGCTGAATTGTTCGAAGGCGGGCTGGGCGATCTGTTGCCAGCCAATCCGGATGTCATCATTCTGGCGGATGTGGCGCGACTGGCCCAAACCGAAGAAGAACAGCTGACCGAATGGGTCGAAAAGGGCGGCATGTTGCTGCGTTTTGCCGGCCCACGGCTGGCGGCCAGCGATATCTCACGCAGCGAAGAACACCCACTGATGCCGGTTCGGTTGCGCAGTGGCGGCCGCAGCCTGGGCGGCGCGATGAGCTGGGGTGAGCCCAAGACCCTGGCGCCGTTCCAGCAGGACTCGCCGTTTTATGGCCTGACCATCCCCGAAGAGGTCACCGTGAGTTCACAAGTGGTGGCGCAACCCGATCCCAGTCTGGCGGACCGGGTGATTGCCGAATTGGCCGATGGCACTCCGCTGGTCACCCGCAAACCGCTGGGTCAGGGGCAGGTGGTTCTGTTTCATGTGACCGCTAATGCCGAATGGACCAGCCTGCCGCTGTCTGGGTTGTTTGTCGATATGCTGGAGCGGCTGGCGGTCTCGACCGCCGCCAAGCCACCCGCCGCCGATGAACTGGAGGGCACGGTCTGGACGCCGATCAAGGTGCTGGACGGCTTTGGCCGCCTTAGCGAGGCCGACACCCTGTCCGGCGTTGACGGCCCAGATCTGATGGAGGCCCCAGTAGGCCCTGATTTGCGCCCCGGCCTGTATGACAGTGGCAGCCGCAAACTGGCGCGCAATGTTCTGCGGGCGGGCGACCAGCTGCAGCCTGCGATCTGGCCCCATGATGTGCCGGTGATCCACGCTGCTGCCTCTGCCGAACGCGCCTTGGGTGGCGCGCTGATCAGTTTGGCACTGGTGCTGCTGGCACTGGACGTTGCCGCCTCGCTGGCGCTGTCGGGGCTGATGCACCTGTCGCGCACCGCCGCCCTGGTGCTGGGTCTGGCTACGGCGGCTTGGCTTGGCCTGCCCCCCCATGCCGCCCTGGCGCAACAGGGCGAAAATCAGCTTGGCCTCAGCTCGGAACTGGCACTGGCGCATGTGCTGACTGGCGATGATCAGGTCGATGAAATCGCCCATAGCGGGCTGCGCGGGCTGTCCAATACGCTGTCTTTTCGCACCTCAATCGAGCCCTCCCTGCCGGTGGGGGTAGATCTGGAGCGCGATGAGCTGGCGTTTTATCCACTGCTGTATTGGCCGATCACGCCAGACCAGCCGCGCCCCTCGGCGGCAGCCTATACCCGGCTGAACGCCTATCTGCGCACGGGCGGCATGATCTTGTTCGACACCCGAGACGCCAATCTGGTGGGCGCCGGAGCCAGCAGTGCAAACGCCCGAAAATTGCAGCAACTGGCCCGGTCACTGGATATTCCTCCGCTGGAACCGCTGCCCGCCGACCATGTGCTGACGCGCGCCTTTTACCTGTTGCAGAACTTTCCCGGCCGTCACCAGCGTGGCGAGCTTTGGGTCGAAGCCGCCCCCGCCGACGCCGAGCATATCGAGGGCATGCCGTTCCGCAATCTCAACGATGGGGTGACGCCGGTGGTGATCGGCGGCAATGACTGGGGCGCCGCCTGGGCGGTGGACAACAATGGACGCCCCCGGTTGCCGGTGGGGCGTGGCTTTGCCGGCGAACGCCAGCGCGAGCTGGCCTATCGCTTTGGGGTCAATCTGGTGATGCATGTGCTGACCGGCAATTACAAATCCGATCAGGTCCATGTGCCTGCGCTGCTGGACAGGTTGGGCCAATGACACAGATTATTCTCTTTGATCCGCTGGTGCCCTGGGTACTGATCTGGGGGCTCGCGGCCCTGTCGCTGATCAGCATTGGCGTTGCCCTTTGGCGGCGCTTGTCCGGCTGGGCCTTGCGGGGGTTGGCGGCGCTGGTGCTGATCGCCGCCCTGTGCGGGCCCGTCTATCAGGTCGAAGACCGGGCACCGCTGAGCGACATCGTACTGGTGGTGGCGGATGAAACCGCCAGCAACCAGCTATCCGACCGCCCGACCCAGATGGCAGCGGCCAAAGCGGCTCTTGCCAGCCAGCTGGCAGATCGCCCCAACACCGAGACCCGCTGGATAACGCTTGGCGATGGCGAAGGCGACACCGGCTCGCAACTGATGGGGGCAATCGCCGCGGCACTGGCCGAAGAGCCGCGCGCCCGGATTGCCGGCATTATCGCGCTGTCGGATGGTCAGGTCCACGATATCCAAGACGCGCCTGACCTGCCGGCCCCGCTGCATCTGTTGGCGACCGGCAAAGAGACCGACTGGGACCGCCGCCTGATCCTGCGCAATGCCCCCGGCTTTGCCATTATCGGTGAACCGGTGACCCTGACACTGCGCATTGAGGATCAGGGCGCAGTGCCGGACAACAACTTGCTGGCCGCGCTGGAGATATCGATCGACGGCGCAACCCCGCAACGGTTCTCACTTCCCATCGGCACCGATATCGACCTGCCGCTGACTTTGCCGCACGGCGGACGCAATGTGATCCAGTTCACCGTGCCCACCGAACAGGGCGAGCTGACCGGCCGCAACAACACCGCGCTGGTGCAGATCAACGGCGTACGGGACCGGTTGCGGGTGCTGCTGGTCTCGGGCGAGCCACACCCCGGCAGCCGCACCTGGCGCAACCTGCTGAAATCCGACAGCGCGGTGGATCTGGTCCATTTCACCATCCTGCGGCCGCCGGAAAAGCAGGACGGGGTGCCGGTGGACGAGCTGTCGCTGATCGCCTTTCCCACCCGTGAGTTGTTTTTGGAAAAGATCGACGATTTTGACCTGATCATCTTTGACCGCTATCAGCGGCGCGGCATTTTACCGGCGATCTATCTGGATAATGTGGCCAATTATGTAACCAACGGCGGCGCTGTTCTTGTCGCCGCAGGGCCGGATTTTGCCACCGCCGACAGTATTTACCGCTCGCCCCTGTCAATGGTTCTGCCCGCGCGCCCGACAGCCCGGGTGATCGAAGATCCCTATCAGCCTGTGGTCACCGAGCTTGGGAAACGACACCCGGTCACCGCCGATCTGGGCGACGCCGCAAACTGGGGGCGATGGCTGCGCCAAATCGAGGTGGACCAACCGCAAGGCCATACCCTGATGTCTGGCATCGAGGATCGCCCGCTGCTGGTGCTGAACCGGGTTGGCGAGGGCCGTGTGGCGCTGCTGACCTCGGATCACGCCTGGCTGTGGAGCCGGGGCTATGAGGGCGGCGGCCCGCAACTGGAGCTGCTGCGTCGGCTGGCCCATTGGATGATGAAAGAGCCTGAATTGGAAGAGCAGGCCCTTTGGGCCGAGGCCAACGGCCAGAGGATGCGTATCCGGCGCCGCAGCCTGGACGATTCGGTCGGCAAGGTCACCGTCACCCACCCCGATGGCAGCACCGTAGATCTGGACTTGACCGAAACCGGTCCGGGACAATGGGAAACCCAGTATGACGGCCCCGAGATCGGCCTCTACCGCCTGACCGAAGGCGCGCTGACAGCCGTCATCGGCCTCGGCCCTGCCGCCCCGCGTGAATTCGAGGAAACCATTGCCACCCTGCAGATCCTGCACCCGGTGATCAAACCCTCAGGTGGCGGGTTGCTGCCCCTGCAGGACGGATTGCCCGTTCTGAGGAACGTCCGCGCCGGGCGCCCGGCGGCAGGCCGCGGCTGGATCGGCCTGACGCCGCGCAAGGCCTACGAAACCCTGTCGGTGGTGCAAAGCCAATTGCTGCCGCCCTGGCTGCTGTTGCTGCTGTCCAGCTTTTTCATCGCCCTTGGATGGATCCGAGAGGGACGGCGTTAACTTTGGTCCTGACCAACTGCGCTCAGTGACCTGCATCCCAAGGCTCCCGCCCGTCGTTGAACTCCTGACGGAGATCGGCCTTCCGTTGGGGGTGGCGCCGCGCAAAGCGCGGCGCCACCCCCAAGTCTGCAAGCTGCGTCGGTATTAACCGATGCTTCGCGCAGACGCGGGAGCCTTTGGGTGACCTTTCAGAGCCCTAGTCCAGCCGCACAGTGGCGCGGGCCGACCGGCCGTCTCCATCCACCACCACCAGCGCAGAGAAGCCACGACCCGGATTGGGGATCTCAAACTCTCGCAGATGCTGACCCTGGATCACCGGCCGCCCGTTCGCCAGCACCAGAAACGGCGTGGCGCCGCCGCGCAGTTTCAGGGTCAGCGGGCCATCCTGCAGACTCAGACGGGCGCCATCTGGCGGAAACAGCAGTTGCGGTGCATCGCTGGGGCCGTCAAATGCAGCACCGCGCGGGCGGAACCGGCGCAGTGGTCGGGGCAGCTCGGCAGAACTGACAATCAAAGTTGCGGGCGGCGGCGGTGGCAGGGGCTCAAAGTCCGGCTTCAGACGTCCAAAGGCTTCGAACAACACTGGTGCTGCCAGACTGCCACCAAATACCCCCGGCACCGGGGTACCATCGGCGCGGCCCATCCAAACGCCAATCACGTGGCGGCCATCCCAGCCCAGCGCCCAGGCATCTCGGTGACCATAGGATGTGCCGGTTTTATAGGCCAGCACCCCGGCCCGCGCGCCCTGCGGCGGCGCCAGCCCGCGCAGGATGTCCATCAGCTGCCAGGCCGCCACATCTGACATCAACCGCCCCTGTTGCGCGCGGACCTCATCCAGCCGCAGGGACAGTGCCGGCCCCTGGCCGCCGGCTGCCAGCCCGGCATAGAGCTGCACCAGATCCTGCAGCGTAACACCAACCCCGCCCAGCGCAATGGCCAGCCCCGGCACCCCTCCGGGTAGTTTGGGGGCCACCCCGGCGCGGCGCAGCGCCGACATGATCCGCGGCGCTCCCAATTCGTTGGTCAGCTTGACCACAGGGATATTCAGCGACAGCTGCAGCGCCTCGCGCACTCGCAGATCGCCGCGAAATGCGCCATCAAAATTCTGCGGCGCATAGCCGTCGAAATTCACCGGCCCGTCATGGATCAGCGTTTCCGGGTGGACCAGCCCCTCATCAATGGCCAGCCCGTAAATCAGCGGCTTCAGCGTCGAGCCGGGGGATCGCAGCGCCTGTGTCATATCGACAAACCCCAACCGCCGGCTGTCGCGATAGCCGGGTGATCCAACCGAGGCGAGCACCTCTCCGGTCTGGTAATCCGCCACCACCATCGCCGCCGACAGCCGCTCACCCTGTTGCCGGGTCGCATCCCGCAAGAGCTGCTCCATGCGGGCCTGGACTGCCGCATCAATGGTCAGATCAAATCTCTGGGTTTCAGGGTCAGCGGCCCGCATCCGGTCGCCGAGATGGGGGGCCAACTGGGCAAAAGGCAGCATCTTGCGCGGCATGGCCTCACCCTGTGCCATCTGCATCTCGTCGGCATCAATCATCCCTTGGCGCGCCATGCGGGACAACACCCGGTCGCGGGCGGCGCGTGCCAGGTCAGGCGCCCGGTCCGGGCGGCGGCGCTCGGGGGATTGCGGCAGCGCCACCAGCAGCGCCGATTGTGAGGCCGTCAGCCGCTTCGGTTCTTTGCCAAACCACGCGAGGGTGGCGGCGCGGATACCTTCTAGATTGCCGCCATAGGGCGCATGGGTCAGATAGAGTGTTAGGATCTGTTGCTTGCTAAGCCGCCGCTCCAATGCCAGCGCCAGCCGGACCTGACGCAGCTTGCCCGCCCAGCGGCCGGTGCTGCCGTCTTCCAGCAGCCGGGCTACCTGCATGGTCAGGGTTGATCCGCCCGACACTGCGCGAAAGTTCCACAGCGCCTGTGCAGCCGCGCGCAGCATGGCGGTTGGGTCAACGCCGGCATGGGTCCAGAACCGCTTGTCCTCGTAGCGCACCAGCATCGACAAATAGTCCGGGTCAACCTGATCGGGATGCACCGCCAGCCGCCAGATACCCGAGCCAACCGGGTAGGCGCGCAGCAAAGCCCCATTGCGGTCGCGGACCTCGGTTGAGGTTTCCGCCAGGGTGACCGGCAATTCGGTGCGCTGCACCCAAGCGTTGAACGCGCGGTTCCCCGCGACCAGAAGCACAGCAACTGTGATGGCAAAAATCGCGACCCACCACGTCCACTTTTTGCCCCTTTGATGGTCCGGGTCGCGACCCTTGGTGATTTGCGTCCCGGATGTCACCGGACCGTAACGCGACCCGTTGCGGTGCGGGCGCGGTAGGCTGGGCGATACATGTCTTCGACCGAGGCCGCCGGGTGGTGGAAACTGCCCGGTGTCACCGCGCGGGCGATATAGCCCAGTGTCACGGTACCAGTGCCGTGCAGATTGACCGCTGCCAGGAACCGATCTGAGCGGAACTCGCTATGCTCCGCCTCAGCCAGATCCAGCCAGTCCAGCTCGCGCAGATCGCCCGAGCGCAGCAGATTGGGATTGTCGATCTCAATCCCTGCCGGCAGCGGGTCATTGACCATCAACCGGGCGCCCAGATTTTCATGCGGAGAGATCTGCAGCACGGTGACAAACCTCTCACCCACAGCAAAGTCGCGGCGCTCAATCGGCGTTCCATCCAAGGCGTAATACTCTCGCTTGATGGTGAAGCCGGTGCCACCAGCCTCGGGCGCCACCTCGGGCACCCCCAGCGTGGTGAGGGTGATATCCGTGCTGCGCCCCGAGGCAACGGATATCTCGATCACCTGGCCTGCGGCATCCGCTTCGAGCACCTGCACAAAGGCACCTGGCACCGGCTGGCCATCCACCAACAGCCCCGAATCCTCGGGCGTGTCGATCATCGCCTGCGCAGCCATCAGCGTCCATGCGGCCTCTTGCGTGGAGCGATGCCCCTCGGTGCGGATAAGACGATTGCTCAGATAATCCTGGCTGATCGCAGTGCTGCCCGCCTCGACGGCCAGCGCCAGAACCGCAGCGGTGTCACGCAGGTGAGTGCCAAAATCAGCCCGCCACAACGAGGCCTCGGGTCTGGATCGGCCTATCATCGCCGCCGCCCGCGTGAACATCTTGTCAGCGCGGGTCTGATCGCCGTAAGACGCTAGGGCCGCGCCCAACTGGGCCGCCGCCAACGGCGAGTCAAAGGCATCGCCCTTAACGTCGGCATAATAGCGCAGATCGCCCATCGACGCGGCGCCTTCGCGGGCCAGCACCAGCAGCGCATAAGACAGTGCGCGGCCCCCATGATCAAAGTCAGCCGCGTAATTCACCCGGTTGCGCAGGTTGTCCATCGCTTGGCGAAAGGCCTGATCCGGCACCATATAGCCCTGCGCCCGCGCCCGGCTGAGGAAATCACTGGCATAGGCATCCAGCCAGAAATAGCCGCTCTCGGCCCGCCACAACCCAAAGGCGCCATTGCTGGCCTGTCGGGTCAGCACCTTGGCGATGGCGTCCTGCACCCGCATCTGTACCGCCGGTCCATTGCCCAGCCCCGAGGCCTGCGCCACCGAGGACAAATACAACAGCGGCATCGCCTTGGAGGTCACTTGTTCGGTGCAGCCATAGGGGTATTGGTCCAGCGAGCTGAGCAGACCGGGCACGTCGAATTTGGCCAGTGGTCCCGCCGACAGCACGGCGCGGCCAGTTCCGGCGCGCAGATTGGCAAAGACATCGGCGCTAAAGCGGAAACTGTCCCCCGACCCCAGCGAGAAGCGCCGGGTTTGCGACACCACCGGATCATTGGCCCGCACCGGCAGCCGCAACAGCTGCACCAGCTCTTGGCCGCTGGGGGTGGTCAGGGTCAGCTCAATTTCCGGATCGCCCACTTGCAACGCAGCAACCGCCAGCTCCAGCGTCGCCTTGCCCTGATGGCTCAGCGTCACCGAGGCTGGCAGGTCCCCCAACTGTAGACCCGTCCCCAGCACCCGCGCTGTCAGCGCCATCTCGCCGCTTGGGCCGTCTGCATGGACGATCTCCAACAGCACCCGGCTGCTGTCGCCGGGCGCCAGGAACCGCGGCGCCGAGGCAGTGACAACCACCGGATCACGCACCAGCATGTCCTGCTCGGCCTGCCCCACGGCACGCCCGGACCAGGCCACAACCATCAGCCGCACGGTGCCGTTAAAGGCTGGCAATTCAATCGGGACGTCTACCGTACCGTCAGCGTCAACCTGCAACGGCCCCGAGAACACCGACATCAGATCCTGGGTCGGTGGTGGCGATTGCATCCGCATGCCGGTGTCGGCGTCGCCGCCGGATCGCACCTGCCCGAGGGCTCCGTTCTGGCCGTCAATCAGGCGGCCATAGATATCGCGCAATTCCATGCCCAGACGGCGCTGGCCGTAATAATGCGCCGATGGGTCCGGGCTTTTGAAACCGGTAAGGTTAAGGATACCAAGATCCACCGCCGCCACACTCAGCCAGACCTCACCGCCGGCACTGGCACCGTCAACGCGGATTGTTGCGATCTCCCGGCCCCGAGGGCGCGCCACTTCGGGTACCTCCACGGTGACGGTCAGCTGCTGGCCGGGTTGTTCAATACTGACATGCGCCAACCCAAGTGCGCGCGCCGGGGTCTGGTCAGTGGCACCGTCCATTGGCTTGATCACCATGGCGCTGACATAGGCACCACTGCCCCAGTCTTCGGTCACGGTCAAAGGAATGACCGAGGCGCCGGCAGGGACCTCGACCGCGTGGCGTTCAATCAGCTCATTTGACAGAACTGAGATCAGCGCGGTTCCCGCAGCGCGCGGCACGATGCGCAGATTGGCGGTATCACCGGGCTGATAGGTCTCGCGGTCCAGTGACAGCTCCAGCCGGTCCGGTGTCGAGGCGGCATCCGCCGGGGCGTACCAACCGGCGTAGAAATCCAACGCCGCCGAGACATGCCCGTCGCCATCCAGCCGCTCGATCACCAATTCATAACGACCCCAGTCTACCGGTTGCGACAGCACCAGCGGCTCGCCTGACAGCGAGGCCTCACCCGTCGCGATGCGGGTGCGGCGGGTGGTCGGTTCCCAGTTCCAGTCGCCGTATAGCTGATACCACTGATAATGGGTGCGCACCCGGTTCAGGGTCCATTTCACCTGCATCGGCATCGCCTGCAGATCAGGATTCAGAGCGATCACGCTGAACACCGCCTCGCTGCCCTCGCCTACAACATCCTCGAACATCGGTTTGATGCCGATGACCGGCGCATCCGGGCGCACCGCAACCGTCAGCCGTCGCTCGACCGGGCGGGCCGATCCATCTGCCAGACGGGTGGTGACGGTGGCGGTCATCGGCTTGCCGGTGGCGGCGCCAGTGGGGATGTCGATCCACATCGTGGCCAACCCTTGGGCATCGGTTGTATCGTTGCCGAAATAGCTGCGTTGGGTGGTGCTTTGCCCGTCGTAGCGGCCAAACTGATAGCCAGCCCAGCCATCGACAGTGGCAGCGGCGCGCAGACTGACATCGCCCTCGATCGTCAATCCGGCCCCCGGTGCGCCAAACAGGTAACGCGCCTCGATGGTCAGCGGTGCATTGTCACCGGGACGCAGGCCGCCGGTGGGTAGTTCTTGGGTATAGTCGATCCGTTCGGGCAGAAAATCCTCGACCAGTATCTGGCGGCTGGCAAGCGCCGGCGCCTTGGGGTCGCTTTTGATGTCCAGACGCCACGACCCACGCGGCGCCGACAGTCCAACCGGCAGAGCAAAGACATGACCGCCCAATTGGCCACCGTCCGAGATATGGCGACTGTATTCCACCCCGTCCGGGCGCGACAGGATGGCAATCAACGGCAGGCCCTCGATCGCCTGCGCCTTGCTGTCCCGCGTCAGGGCGGTCACGTTGATAACCTCGCCAGCACGGTAAGCGCCGCGATCCGTGGCCAGGAAGACATCCACCGGCCCCGGCGACGGGCGCCCCTCGACACCGCGGTCCGAGAGGTCAAACCCCGGGTCCGTCAGCGACAGAAATCCAAAATCCGTCTCGCCGCTCTGGGCCAGAATCATGGCCGGAGCAGAAGCCCCGCGACCGCGTGACAATCCCGGCGCAAACTTTGCATAACCGCTATCATCCGTCATCGCCGTGCCCAGCACCGCATTGGCGCGTGACACCAGAGTGATCTCGACCCCGGATTTGGCGCTGGCATCAGACAACCCGTTGATCTGCACATGCAGCCCATCGGCGCCTGACATCGAACTGATCCCCAGATCCGACAGCACGAACCACTGCGTCGCCGCCGGATTGTCATAGGGATCTGCCCCCGGAATACGGGCGCTCAGGGCGTAGATACCGACCGGCTGACCGGCAATTGCCTCGGCCAGCGGCAGCCGGGTGGTCATGTCACGGTTCAGATCGCCTTGCACATCGGCGGACCCGGTCCAGACCTCCTGGGCGATTTCCTCCGAGAAATACTCGTCCTGCCATTGCGACAGCGGACGGCCAAACAGGCCCTCTCGCAGCGCCCGCAGCAGGTTGCGGTCACTGACCCGCCGCAGTTGCAACTCAACTTTGGTCAGGTTGACGGTTTCAATCGGCAGCGCCGCCAGATCGGACTTGGGCAGCACATAAGAGCGACCGGGAAACCGCACCGAGGCGGACCGGTCCCGAACATAATGGGTCAGCTCGATATCGCGGTACAGCGCCTCGCCATTGGCGGCTGGCAATCCACGGCGCAGGGTCACGCGATAGCGCTGTCCATGTTCGGCGCCGTCGATACACAGCTGGCGCCCGCTGGGCTCTGCCACCATGCGGCTGTCCGGCAGTTTCAGGTAATCGCCATAATCCACCCCGGATTTGACCAATTCCTCAGAGAACTCGATACAAATCCGCGGCGCGGCACTGTCGCTTTCGATGGTGCTGTCGTTGACCCGAAAGCCGTATTTGCCAATCGCATTGTCCAGCATTTCGGCGGTGGTTCGGCGGGGCTGTATGTCCTCGGCAAGGCGCAGGACCGGCAACATGTCACGACCACGGCCCAGCGCTTCCAGCGCTTTGGCGGCCAGAACCAACGCAGTGGTTCGACTGCCGCGATGCTCACTGCGCAAATAGCTGTTCACCGCTGCGGACAGGGCGCGCTCTTGGTACTTACGTTTCTGCGCGCTGTTCCCTTGGGTGATGCGCAGTAAATAATCGGCGTAATCGGCCCAAAGGTCCGGCTGATCACTCAGCGAAACTGCCGCCCCCATCCAGCGCATTGCTGCGGTTTTATTGCCCTCCTGGGCCCGCGCATGGGCGACTTCGATCAGCTGATCCAGCTCATAGCTGCCCGCCGGATGACGCAACCCGGTTTCGCGGGCGAGATCGCTGGCACGTGTCAAATCAACCGGTGTCAGAAACGACAACTCAGAGCTGCGGGTCTCTCCTATGGCGCGAATCGAGGCTGGTGTTTGGATCTTTTGGGCCGAAAAGGCCCCCACGTAAGGGCTTGATTTCCCGATCACACTCTTTGGAAAGCACGAGTTCGACCGGGAATTGAAGGAAAATCCCACACAATTGTCCTGACTTGCGCACACCCGGACACAGCTTTGCAGGTCGGTATCAAAAATTGATTGTAAATCAGAGCCATAGAAGTCGACATCTTTGGTGGCGACAAAACGGAAGGGCGGTACCAAGGAGTCTGCCCAAACCGCTGAATTGACCGACAAACTCATGAAAATAAAAAATAAAAATCTAACGCACACAGCAATCATGGCACCCTCCAAATTTATATCAGGCTGTCACGCGATTAACCACATGGCAAGGCCGACGACGTAGCTAAGCATAAATACCATTTCACGTTCTGAATTGATCTTGGGTGCTGACCCACCTGTATCGTCGCCGCTGGAGCCCATAGGGATGCCCAAATCTGACAGACTAGCTCTCGAGCGGCGCGCCCGTTTGGCCGCTGAACGCCTGCTTGAGCTCAAGCAGGCGGAACTTTCAGCTGCCAATCGCAAATTGGGCCGTCATGCCTTGGCGCTGACCAAACAGATTGGCGCAACACAGGCCGAGGTGGCAACCTTCAGGGACGAAGTTGCAACTGTTCGGGGCGAGAATGAAAAGGTCAAATCCGACCTGCATGTGGCCAACGAAAAGATCGAGGTGGCCGAACGCCGCTTGTGGCATTCGATCCAGACCATCCAGGATGGCTTTGCCTTCTTTGGCGCCGACAGCAAACTGATCGGGGCAAACACCGCCTATCTCAATACATTCGAAGGCCTTGAAGAAGTCACGCCCGGCATTTCTTACATGCGCATTCTACAGATCCTGACGGACGAAGGTCTGGTCAACACCGGACAGCACAATCCCGATGAATGGCGCCAGATGATGACGGCGCGCTGGGTGTCACCGACCCCGGAACCTGTGGTTATTCGACTGTGGAACGACAGTTATCTCAAACTGATCGACCAACGTGGCCACGGTGGCGATGTCGTCAGCCTTGCGCTGGATATCACCTCATCGGTTCACTACGAGGAAGAACTGCGCACATCCCGAGAGCGGGCCGAGGCCGCCAACCGCGCCAAGTCTGCCTTTCTGGCCAATATGTCTCATGAAATCCGCACCCCGATGAATGGGGTGGTGGGCATGGCGGAACTGCTGAATGACACCGACCTGAGTGATGAACAGCGGCTATACGCCGACACCATCAAAAACTCGGGTGAGGCGCTGCTGGTGATCATCAACGACGTGCTCGACTACTCCAAGATCGAAGCCGACAAACTGGTGCTGCACAGCGAAGATTTTGACATGGAACGCTGCATCCATGAGGTTGTGATGCTGTTGCAGCCTACCGCCCGCGACAAAGGGGTGGCGATGCTGGTGGATTATGACCTGTTCCTGCCAACGCGATTTATCGGCGATCCCGGCCGTATTCGGCAGGTCCTGACCAATCTGGTCGGCAATGCCGTAAAATTCACCAAGGCAGGCCATGTGGCGCTGCGTGTCACCGGCGTGCCGGGTGAAGATGGCGCCAATTGTGCCATCCATGTCGCCATCGAAGATACCGGCATTGGAATTCCAGAGGACAAGATCCAGCATATTTTTGGCGAGTTCAATCAAGTCGAAGACGAGCGGAACCGCCAGTTTGAGGGCACCGGTCTGGGGCTGGCGATCTCCAAGCGTCTGATCGAATTGATGGGCGGGTCAGTCTGGGTCGACAGCGAGCAAGGAAAAGGATCATGCTTTGGGTTCCGGGTGCCACTGCCAATGGCCGAAGGGGATCAGCCCTACACCGCGGAACTGCCCACCAACCTGCGACATGTGCTGATTGTCGATGACCTGCCGATGAACTGTTCTATCCTGCAGAAACAGATGCAAATGCTGGGCGCAGAGGTGACAACCGCAGCCTCGGGCAGCGAGGCTTTGCAGCTGATGGACGACACCATCGATCTGGTGATCAGCGATCACCACATGCCGGTTATGGATGGGGTGCAACTGGCCACCGCGCTGCGCCAAGGCGGCTGGCGGGAGGTGCCGTTCCTGCTGCTCAGCTCAAACTCGAACTTTGCGCGCGACACCACCACCCAAAACCTGATTCAAGGGGTTCTGCAGAAACCGGTGCTTCGGAATGACCTGTTCTCCAAACTGGCGGCAATGGGCACGGTGGTTCCCGACAATAAGCCATTGGCCACTCCAGAGGTTGCGACCCCGGACACGCCCCCCCCCTCAACAGCGGAATCAGCGGCCAGCGAGACCACTGAGCCAGCCCCCCAGGATCCGAGCCCAGACAGCAGCGCACCGCGTCTGATGCGCATTCTGGCCGCCGAGGACAACAAGACCAATCAACTGGTGTTCCGCAAGATGGTCAAAGACCTGAACATCGACATCCGCTTTGCCAACAACGGGATTGAGGCCGTGGAGGCCTATAACGACTTTTCTCCTGACCTGATTTTCATGGATATTTCCATGCCAAAAATGGACGGCAAGCAGGCCACCAGTGAGATCCGCAATATCGAGGGAAATTCCGGTCGCCATGTCCCGATCGTCGCCTTGACCGCCCATGCGATGAATGGGGATTCCGAAGGAATCTTAGCTGCAGGTCTGGACTACTATCTGACCAAACCGCTCCGCAAGGCAGTCATTCACCAGCAGATCGAACGCCATGTCCCCGACGAAACCCAACCGATCCAGCCCTAGTCAGGGCCCATCGTTACGGGCTGGCATAGGGTCGCAGAAAGACGGGTGCCTCTGCCGTCGACATCTCAGCCTGATAGGCATATCCGCCGATATCAAAATCCTGCAGCGCCTCGGGATCACGCAGGCGGTTCTGAATGATGAAACGCGCCATGGCACCCCGGGCACGCTTGGCAAAGAAACTCACCACCTTGGGGGCACCAGCTTTGTCTTCCATGAACACCGGTGTGATCACTTTCAGCGTCAGCGCCTTGGGGGCGACGGCACCAAAATACTCTTTGCTGGCACAGTTCACCAAGACTTGCGCCGCCGTCACCTGCGCTTGGGCATTCAGCGACAGGCTCAGCTGATCGCGCCAATATTCATACAGGTTCTTGCCGCGACGCGTCTTCAACCGACTGCCCATTTCCAACCGGTAAGGCTGGATCGCGTCCAGTGGCCGCAAAACCCCGTAGAGCCCGGACAGGATGCGCAAATGATCCTGCGCCCAGGCCATTTCGTCACCGTCCAGCGTCGCCGCCTCAAGCCCGAGATAGGTATCCCCGGCAAAGGCCAGCGCCGCAGGCCGGGTGATGTCAGCGGCAGGGTCATCAGCAAAATCGCGGAACCGGTCCCGGTTAAGCCGGGCCAGATCGTCGCTCAGGCTCATCAGCTTTTTCAACTCACCCAGCGTCAGATTTCGCGCGGTTCGAACCAGCCGAGACACATCCGCCTGAAACTCCGGCTGCGTCACTGCAACGGCGCGGTCTGCCCAATCCAGCCGCTTGGCCGGCGAGATAACAACAAGCATCCCGGTCTCCCTGTTCAAATTCGACATGCTTTAACCCTCAGTCCGTAGAATATTCAGAAATGCGGCGGCAAATCGTTCCGCCCGTTTGTCACCAAGCAAACGCACAAGTCCCGCTTCATCGCTTGACCGCATCTGAGCCACCTTTGCCAACAGGCTGGCAGAGCAACTGAGTGGTTTTTCGGTGCCACCCTCGCCGCGAGACAACTGGCTTTGCGCCTCTAACAGCGCATCATACACAGTGCCCGCCGACCGCCCGGCCAGTTTGCGCCGAACTGGGTGAACCTCCTCGGCGGCGCCATTGATGACCGCCAGAAACAGATCGCCATAGCGCTCCAGTTTCTTCGCCCCCACACCACCGATATGCGCCATCGCATCCAGATCGCAGGGACGGGTTTCCGCCATTTCGATCAGGGTCCGGTCGGGGAAAATCACATAAGCCGGCACTGACTGTGCCTCAGCCAGCGCCCGCCGCTTGGCCTTCAGTGCCGACAACAGCGGCGCGTCTTCCTCGGAGACCAGAGCTTTCACTGCAGGGCGGCGGCTGGCTGTTTTGATCGAATCCTTGCGCAGAGAGATCTGGGCCTCTCCCTTCAGCACCGGCAGCGCCGCCGCGGTCATCTGCAACGCACCGTGGCGTTCGGGGTTGGGGCGCACCAGGTCATGCCCCATCATCTGCCGAAACACCGCCTGCCATTGACGTTTGCCATATTCGCGACCGCAGCCATAGACCGACAATTGATCATGTCGGCGCGCCCGGATTTTATCACTCTCAGTGCCGGTCAGAATATCGATCAAATGGCCCGCACCAAACCACTCTTCGGTGCGCAAAATAGCCGAGAGCGCCTTGCGCACTGCGGTGGTGCCGTCAAACACCTCGGCCGGGGTGTCGCAGAGGTCGCAGTGCCCACAGGGTTCAGTTACCTCGCCAAAATAGCCCAGCAGGTTTTGGCGGCGACAGTGCAGCGCCTCGGCCAGCCCCAACAGCGAATTCAACCGCCCATGATCGGCGGCGCGGCGCTCAGGCGGCGCCAGCCCCTCGTCGATCTGGCTGCGACGCAGGCGAATATCATCCGGGCCAAACAAGGTCATGGTCTCGGCCGGGGCGCCATCGCGCCCGGCCCGGCCGATTTCCTGATAATAGGACTCGATGCTTTTGGGCAGATCCGCATGGGCAACCCAGCGAATGTCAGGCTTGTCGATGCCCATGCCAAAGGCCACCGTGGCCACCACAATTAACCCGTCCTCGCGGGCAAAGCGGGTCTCGACGATGCGCCGGTCCTCGGCCTGCATGCCGCCGTGGTAGTGGCAGGCCACATGGCCCTCATCGCGCAACGCCTTTGCCAGCGCTTCGGTCTTGGCGCGGGTGCCGCAATAGACAATGCCCGATTGCCCCTTGCGGGCGGCGGCAAAGCCTAAGATCTGCCGCCGGGGACCGTCTTTGGTGGCAAATGCCAGATGGATATTCGGACGATCAAACCCGCGCAAAAAGGATCGCGGCGGTTGGCCGTCGAACAGTTTCTGAACAATCTCGTCGCGGGTTTCGGCATCCGCCGTGGCGGTAAAGGCGGCCAGCGGCACGTCCAACGCCTGCCGCAGCTCACCGATGCGCAAATAATCAGGCCGGAAATCATGGCCCCACTGGCTGACGCAATGGGCCTCATCCACCGCAATCATGCTGACCCCGATACGCCGCAACATACCCATCGCCGCGCCTGAGGCCAGCCGTTCAGGTGCCATATACAGCAGTTTCAACCGCCCGGCCTCCAGGGCCTCCCATACAGCGTCGGTCTCTTCCTGGGTATTGCCGGAGGTCAACGCCCCGGCGGCGACACCGGATTCTTGCAAGCCCCGCACCTGATCGCGCATCAGCGCAATCAGCGGCGATATCACCACCGTAACCCCTTCGCGGATCAGCGCCGGCAGTTGGAAACACAGGGATTTGCCGCCGCCTGTTGGCATGATGGCCAATACGTTTTCACCCGCGGTCACGGCATCAACGATCTCTTCCTGACCGGGGCGGAAGGCGTCAAAGCCAAAGACATCGCGTAAGAGTGGGGAAGCGCCTGGCAGGGCTGTCATCGGCGGAAAGCCTCGCGTGGGGGAGTTGCTGCTCGTTTGATCGTTACAATCTCACATGCAGAATCGCACAGCAAGGGCCAGATGGCCCCTACTTCTTCTTGTCCTTAAATACCTAACGCAGAACGCCAGTCAAAAGCGGCCAGTCAGTAGAAGGCAGAGATATTATTGGCCAAAATAATGCGCAGCGCATAGACCCCGATCAACACCACCAGCGGCGCCAGATCAATGCCCTGCATATTGGGCAAAATGCGGCGAATCGGGCCATACATCGGCTCGACGATACGGTTCAGGAAATACCAGATCTGGCCAACCAGTTGCTGATGCAGGTTGAGCACCTGAAAATTGATCAGCCAGCTCATGATCACATGAGCAATAATAAAGAACCAGACGATGTCGAGGACAAGCATCAGGATTTGGAACAACGACAACATCTTATTTCCTTCTTTGGATCCGACCCAGAGGTAAGCAGCAACACCGCAAAGCGCAAGCCTTCCGCGAAGTTGTGGTTGACGTTGCTGCCAAAGAGGGCATGACAGGCGCAGATTACAAAGGCCTTACCCATGTTCCCGATTGTCCGCCTGATCAAGGATATGCTCCTTGCCCGCCGCATGCCGCCGTTGCAGCTAACCGAGACCCATGTGTCGCATCACATCTGCTGGCCCTGGGATCTGGATATCTGGCTGGAGCTGAACAACGGCCGCGCCATGACGCTCTATGATCTGGGCCGCACAATGAACGCACAACGGGTTGGTCTGATTGCGGCCATCAGCAAACACCGTTGGGGCATGACCATGGCGGGCAGCACTGTTCGTTTTCGCCGTCGCATTCGCGGCTTTGAACGGTTTGAGATGCGCAGTCGGGCGGTCACCTGGGACGACAAGTTCATCTATCTTGAACAGTCGATGTGGAAAAAGAATGGCGAATGCGCCAGCCACGTGATGTTCCGCTCTGCGGTGACCGGCAAAACCGGTATTATCCCCCCAGCGCAGGTTCTGGCGGAAATGGGTCACGCCAATGCAGTGCCGCCGCCAATGCCCGATTGGATCAAAGCCTGGTGTCAGGCCGATGCCACCCGCCCCTGGCCACCGATGCAGGATGGGCTTGCCTAACTGCAATCACCGCTGTCATACCTGCGTAAAAAGGTATTTCAGGGATAGCTATGCAGGAAATTTCAACGCGCAAGCGCATTTGGGGCTGGTATTTCTTTGACTGGGCCAGCCAACCCTACCACACCCTACTGGTCACTTTTATCTTTGGACCGTTCTTTGCCGCCGTGGCCGCCGACTTCTTTATGGGTCAGGGGCTGGCAGACGAGGCCGCCAAGGCGCAGGCGCAGACCATCTGGTCGCTGTGTCTGACGGTGACCGGGTTGATCATTGGCTTTGGCGGGCCATTGCTGGGGGCCTTGGCCGATATCTCAGGGCGGCGCATGCCCTGGATCATTGTCTTTTCCGTGATGTATGTGATCGGCGCGGCTGGGCTGTGGTTCATGGACCCAGAGGGGTCAAACCTGTGGTGGATGCTGATCAGTTTTGGCATTGGGTTTATCGGAGCTGAATTTGCGCTGATCTTTATCAATTCACAGCTGCCATCGCTGTGCAACAAGGATGACGTCGGCAAGATCTCGGGCTCGGGTTTTGCCTTTGGCTATCTGGGCGGCGTGGTGGCGCTGTTCATTCTGCTGTTGTTGTTTGTGGAACAAAGCAACGGCAAGACCCTGATCGGGCTGGACCCGGCATTTGGCCTGGATGCAGCCAGCCGCGAAGGCACCCGCGCTGTTGGTCCCATCACCGCCCTGTGGTTCGCGGTCTTCATGATCCCCTATTTCCTCTGGGTGCGGGACGGCAAAAGCACCGGCCAACCTGGCAGTTTTGGCGGCGCATTTCGACTGGTGGTGCAATCCCTGAAAAACCTGCGCAACCGGCTAAGCCTGGCCAGCTATCTCGGCTCGTCCATGCTGTACCGCGATGCGTTGAACGGGCTTTACGGGTTTGGTGGCGTCTATGCGCGTCTGGTGCTGGGCTGGGAGATCACCTCGATCGGGATCTTTGGCATTGTCGCGGCAATATCGTCAGCGCTGTTTTGCTGGTTCGGAGGCCACGCCGACCGCCGATTTGGCCCCAAACCGGTGATCATCGTCTCTATCTTGGTGCTGACACTGGTCTGCACCATCATTGTTGGCATGTCCCGCGATCAATTGTTCGGCGTGCCTCTGGCCCAGAGCTCAACCCTACCGGACATGATTTTCTTCTGCTGCGGCGTGTTGATCGGCGGCTTCGGCGGAATCCTGCAGGCCACCAGCCGCAGCCTGATGGTGCGCCATACCAACCCTGAACGCCCGACTGAGAGCTTTGGCCTGTACGGATTGTCGGGCCGCGCCACCGCGTTTCTGGCTCCGGCCCTCATAGGGGTTGCCACAAGTGTCACCGGCAGCGCACGCTTGGGCATATCGCCAGTGGTCGTCCTGTTTATTGTCGGGCTGATTCTGCTGATATGGGTCCGCGCCGAGGGAGACCAGGATTGAAACAGCTACTTGCCAGTTTGTTCGTAGTTTTTTACCTTACCAGTATGGCAAGCGGTGAGACCGCGGCCAAGCAGCTGTTCGGGGCAAAACCCAACGGTTCACAACAACAGCCCGCACCCATTGGCTCTTATGCCAAGGGCTGTGTGGCAGGTGCTGTGCAACTGCCCGAGACCGGCGCCACATGGCAGGCGATGCGGCTGTCGCGCAATCGCAACTGGGGCCACCCCGAGACTATTGATTTCATTGAAAAGCTCAGCCGGTTCGCGGCCAGACAACGGGGCTGGGACGGGCTGTATATCGGTGACATCAGCCAGCCTCGTGGTGGGCCGATGCTCTCGGGTCACCGCAGTCACCAGATCGGCCTTGATGTCGATATCTGGATGCTGCCACCGGACCAGCTTGACCTGAACAGCCGCCAGCGCGAAGACCTGTCGTCCATTTCAATGCGCCGGGCCAACGGTGCCTTCGTCAACAACAGCTGGACGCCACAGCATCACGCCCTGTTGCGCGCCGCAGCCAAAGATAAACGGGTCGCCAGGATTTTTGTATTCCCCGGCGCCAAGGTCCAGATGTGCAAGGATGAGACCGGTGACCGTCGCTGGTTGCGCAAAATTCGCCCCTGGTGGGGACACCACTATCATTTTCACGTGCGCCTGAAATGCCCCAAGGGCGCCCGAGGCTGCACCAATCAGGCAGCGCCGCCCAAGGGCGACGGATGTGGGGCTGCCCAGACATGGGTTGATGACATCCTGAACCCGCCGCCGCCAAAACCGGTTGACCCCAACGCGCCAAAACCTAAACCTCGTCGCGATTACACTTTGTCGGATCTGCCAAAACAATGCGCCTCGGTACTGCAGTCAAACTAACGCTAAGCCTGATAGTTGCCGCAAGCCTCGGGATTGCGGCCCAGGCTGCCAACCGCAATGATGCGGCCAACAGGGCGACATATCTGGGCAGCTACACCTGGCGCATCAGCGCAGACTGGTTCGGCGGTCTCTCGGCGCTGTCGCTCAGCGCCGATGGCAGTTCGATGACCATTCTCAGCGATCGCGCCACCCTCGCCACGGCGCAAATCAACCGTGACAAGGGCCAGATATCAGGTATCGAAATTCAATCAGTGCATCAACTGCGTGCGTCATCCGGCGGCGCTCTGAGAGGTCGGACCCGCGACAGTGAAGGGCTGGCCATTGCCCCGAGTGGAACCATCTATATCTCTTTCGAGGGCATCTCGCGGGTGGTGCGCCATCACAAGGCAAGCAGTCGCGGCGAGGTGTTACCACGGCCCAAAGAATTCCGATCCCTGCCCATTAACAAGGCGCTAGAGGCGCTGGCCAGTGATGCGCGCGGGCATCTCTACACCCTGCCGGAACACGCTCTGAACAGCGATGGCCAAATTCCGGTCTGGCACTGGGACGGGCGCAGCTGGTCGACGCCGTTCACCCTGCCACCCAGGGGAGATTTCTTTCCGGTCAGCGCCGATATTGGCCCCGACGGTCGCTTTTACCTCCTGGAACGCGATTATGGGTTGTTTGGCTTTCGCAGCCGTCTGCGGCGCTGGGATTTCACCAAAAATGGCCCTGTCAACGAGCAGATTCTGCTGCAAACCTCCCCTGGCAGCCATGACAATCTCGAAGGGCTGTCGGTCTGGCGCGACCCCACCGGGCGTCTGCGTGCCACGATGATCTCCGACGACAACTTCTTGATATTGCAGCGCACCGAATTGGTGGAATACGCACTCCCCGACTAGCCCGGATCACCGCAGGCTTGGGCCCGGCGATTGGGCACCCAAGCACCGTCCCAGAGCACAACACTTGCCAAATCAAGACGTCTCGACTAGGTCCGAGAACTGCCTGCAAAAATCACCCATCAAGTTGCCGCTACCTTGTAAAAACGGACTCAGAAAATGACGCGCATCCATCTTCCCGGCATTGTTGCCATGGCCATAATCGTTGTGGCCTCCAATATCTTAGTGCAATTCCTGTTCGGCCAATGGCTGACCTGGGGCGCCTTCACCTATCCCCTCGCCTTCCTGGTCACCGATGTGATGAATCGCGTCTATGGCGAAGGGCCAGCCCGCAAAGTGGTGCTTGTCGGCTTTGTTGTTGGCGTCCTTTGTTCGCTGATCGGCACCCAGATCATCGGGGAATTTGGCCCGCTGGTAACCCTGCGTATCGCCATTGGCTCTGGCCTCGCCTTTCTCATCGCGCAGATGCTGGACATCTCGATCTTCTCGGCCCTGCGCAAAGGCGCCTGGTGGCGGGCGCCGCTGGCGTCAACGCTGGTTGGGTCACTGATTGATACCGCCATCTTTTTCACAATCGCCTTTTCAGCGGCGCTGATCTGGCTTGAACCAGGCAATGATATCTCTTGGGCAGGCGAAATGCTGCCCCTGCTCGGCTTTGGCCCAATGGCGCCGCTCTGGGTGTCGCTGGCCTGTGCAGACTGGATCGTCAAGCTGTCGCTGGCGCTGATCGCTTTGGTGCCTTTCCGCATCATCGTGGGGAAGCTTACCTCGAACACCACATGATTTTGTTTTGACATCTCCATTTTCTATGCCACGCTGATCCCATGCGTAACAAATGAGAGGAGGTACTCTATGTCTATTGAGAACTTGGAGTTTGGTGTCGGAACAGTTCAGGAGACTCAGCGCTGAGGCAAACCTTGGCACTAGCAGAAACTGAATTGGGGACCGCCTAACCGGCACACCTCCGAAACTCAAGAAGGGCTGCCCGTTACGTGTTCGGTCAGCCCTTTTGATATTTTGAACCAATTGTTGAACCGATTAATGTGACCCCTTTGGACAGATCAGCTACAACGCCGACCTAACACTCCGGCTCAACAGACCATAGGACAATCCCCATGCTGCGCATCACCGACACTATCGCGTTGCAAGACTGGGAATTGAGCGAACATTTTGTCCGCGCCTCGGGGCCCGGCGGCCAGAACGTCAACAAGGTCTCTACCGCTGTGGAACTTAGGTTTGAGGCCGATCGCAGCCCAGCGCTTACCGGGCCCGTAAAGAACAGGCTCAGGCGGTTGGCCGGACGTCGCTGGACCAAAGAAGGCGCGATTGTCATGTATTGCGATGAAACCCGTTCGCAGCAGCGCAACCGGGATCTGATACGTGAAAGACTTGCCGATCTGATTCGCAAGGCGTTGGTCGCCCCCAAGCGCCGCATCGCCACCAAACCAACCCGTGGCTCGGTCCAGCGCCGCATCACCGCCAAGAAACAGCGCAGCGTATTGAAAACGACGCGGGGTAAAATCGGCGATGACTGATCCGGCGATTGCACCCGCGCGGCGCGCTGCTACTTTGCCGCCCAGTCAATTTGGAGAATGTCATGCGCCTCAACGGAAAAACCGCCATCGTCACCGGAGGCGCCTCAGGGTTTGGCGCCGGCATCGTGCAAAAATTCCTGGCCGAGGGCGCCCGTGTGATGATTGCCGACATCAATGGCGACGCGGCCACTGATATGGCCGAAAAACTCGGTGCCGACTGTGTGGCGCAAACGGTGGATGTCGCCGATGCCGCCTCGGTCAATGCCATGGCGCAGGCGGCAATCGCCGCTTTTGGCCACGTTGACATTCTAATCAACAACGCCGGCATCACCCACCTGCCAACCCCTTTGGACGAGGTCAGCGAAGACGATTTTGACCGTGTTTTCAATGTGAACATGAAATCAGTCTACCTCACCGCCCGCGCTCTGGTTCCGCATATGAAATCGCGCCAGTCCGGCGCCATCCTCAACGTCGCCTCAACGGCTGGGGTCAGCCCGCGGCCCAATCTAAACTGGTACAATGCCTCCAAGGGCTGGATGATCACCGCCACCAAGGCGATGGCGGTTGAACTGGCGCCACAGGGCATTCGCGTCAACGCCATCAATCCTGTGGCCGGTGAAACCCCACTGCTGAAATCCTTCATGGGCGAAGACACCCCTGAAAAACGCGCCCAGTTTATCGCCTCCATCCCAATCGGTCGCTTTTCCACCCCCGAGGACATGGGCAATGCTGCCTGCTACCTGTGCTCGGACGAGGCCAGCATGGTGACCGGTGTGGCGATGGAAGTGGACGGAGGTCGCTGCATATGAGCCGCGTAAACCTGGCCGAAAAACTGGCGCTGTTTTCAACCCACTGGAATCCCAAGGTTGTCGCCGATTACAATGACAACGACATCATGGTGGTCAAGTTTCAGGGCGAATTCCCCTATCACTTGCACGAAACCACCGATGATTTCTTCCTCGTTCTCGAAGGTGAGATGGTGATGGACATCAAAGATGGCGACTCGGAAGTGGTCCGCGCGGGCGAACTCTATATCGTCCCCAAGGGCATAATGCACCGGCCTCGCGCCGAGGTAGAATGCAAGGTTCTTCTGATTGAACCAAAAGGTGAGCCCAATTCCGGAAACCCTGCAACTGCCGCGCCAAAACCAAGGATCTAACGCCTTTCTTCTTGTCCAAAATACCTCCGCCGGAGGCAGCGCGCGAAAGCGCGCCCCCCTTCCCTTTTTCACAGGACCCTGCAATGAAACCCGGCCCCAAGAACCTGATCACCGATGTCCCCGGCCTGAAAGTCGGCAATGCACAGGACGATGTTCTGAAATCCGGCACCACGGTGCTGACCGCGGATCACCCGTTTACAGCCTCAGTGCATGTGATGGGCGGCGCTCCGGGCACCCGTGAAACTGATCTGCTGGCACCGGACAAATCAGTGGCCCGGGTGGATGCGCTCACCCTGTCCGGCGGCTCATCTTATGGGTTGGATGCCTGTAGCGGCGTGGTTGACGCGCTGCGGGCCGCAGGGCGGGGCTTCAAACTGGGGCCGGCGGTAATACCGCTGGTCCCGGGTGCAATCCTGTTTGACCTGCTGAACGGCGGTGCCAAAGACTGGCAAGACAACCCATATCACGCGTTGGGCCGGGCGGCCTTTGACGCCGCCGCCGAGGATTTTGCCCTCGGCACTGCGGGGGCAGGCACCGGTGCCCTGACCGCCATGGTCAAGGGCGGCCTGGGCTCAGCCTCCTTTGTGCTGGACAACGGCATCACGGTTGGGGCGCTGGTCGCCTCCAATCCAATTGGCGCGGTGACCACGCCGGGTGATCGGCATTTCTGGGCCGCGCCGTTTGAGATCGACGGTGAATTTGGCGGCTTGGGGCCGGACCCCGCCGCCGGACTGGGCCGCAGTCTCGACAGTCGCAAGATGGACTCCATGCTGGCGCAAGCGGCGGGGCTGCCGCTGCCGCAGGATCGCGGCAATACAACAATCGCCATTGTCGCCACCGATGCAACCCTCACCAAGGCCCAGTGTCAGCGGCTGGCCATTGCGGCGCATGACGGCATTGGCCGCGCCACGGTGCCGGCCCACTCACCAGGCGATGGCGATTTGGTATTTGCCCTCAGCACCGAATCCCGGGAACTGCACACCACCGAATCCGATCTGTCGCTGATCGGCCATGCCGCATCATTGTGCCTGAGCCGGGCAATCGCCCGCGCCGCATATTGCGCAAATCCCATGCCTGGCGACCTGCTGCCCTGCTGGAAAAGCCCCGATTAGCAAGATCCCGCGCGTTTTTACTGATATACATCAAACTCGCGACTGCTTCAGTTGACTATTCTGCCGCGAAGGCAAGTAATGCCTTTAGCCAATTGAACCGGAGCAAACCTATGAAACTACTCGCCGCAGCTGCATTTGTCAGCCTACTCGCCGCGCCAGCCTTTGCTGAGGGTGATATCGCCAAGGGCAAAAAGTCCTTTAACAAATGCAAAGCATGCCACAGCGTCGTCTCGGGCGAAGGCGAAGCCATCATCAAAGGCGGCAAAACCGGCCCCAACCTCTGGGGTCTTCCAGGCCGTGTTGCCGGCACCTATGAAGGCTTCAAATACGGCAAGGATCTAGTCGCTGCAGGCGAAGGCGGTCTTGCTTGGGACGAAGAGGCATTCATTGGCTTTGTCACTAACCCAAAAGAATTCATGCGGGCCGAAACCGGCAACGCCAAGGCCAAGTCGAAAATGTCCTTCAAGCTGAAAAAGGGCGGCGAAGACATCTTTGCCTTCCTCGCAAGTGTCAGCCCGGCTCCGGTCGCCGAGGAAGCTGAAGAAACGACCGAAGAGCCCGCCAGCAACTGATCCGGCAGTCTTTTGAAAAACCTGAAAGGGCGCGGTCACCCGCCGCGGCCTTTCGCTCCATTGCTTTTTGAGCCGCCAGATACTAGCGATTAACCTGGATATGGTCTGATCCGGACAAATCCTGAATTATAACAATCGCGGACCTGGAATGAACACTTTGATCCCAGCCTGGGTGGATGGCACCCTGACCCCGACCGACAAGCTGCTCGCCCATGAAAAGGGCCTGAAACACAAGGCGGTTTCAGTGTTTGTTGTCAAAGGTCTTGATATCCTGCTGCAGCGCCGGGCCCTGGGCAAATATCACACGCCGGGCCTCTGGGCCAACACCTGCTGCACCCATCCAATGTGGGGTGAACAACCCTCGGCCTGTGCGGTGCGACGGATGGAGCAGGAACTGGGAATCACCGGTCTGTACCCAGAATTCCGCCACCACCTGGAATATCGCGCTGACGTCGGTAACAATTTGATCGAGCACGAAGTCGTTGACGTCTTTCTCGCCCATGTGCACCGGCCCCTAAAAATGGTGGTGAACCCGGATGAGGTGATGGATACCCGCTGGGTTGATTACCACGATTTGCTGGCCGAAGTCGCCCGCTACCCTGAGCGCTTCACCCCCTGGCTAAAGATCTACCTGCAAAACCATGCCGATGTCATTTTTGGCCCGGATTTGATTATCGCCTCCAAGTCCTGAACGCAGCGACACTCAGGCCGCTGCCTTGCCCGTAACACCCTATTGTGTTTTCTCTGCAATCAACGACTTGGAGGACTTTCATTGACCATTCTCATCGCTGGCGGCGGCATCGCCGGGCTGACGCTCGGGCTGACACTACACCAGATTGGCGTGCCGTTTCATATCTTTGAGGCCGCGGCCGAAATCAAACCGATGGGCGTCGGCATCAATCTGCAGCCCAACGCCGTGCGCGAACTTTTGGATCTGGATCTGGCCAAAGAGCTAGAGGCCATTGGCGTCAAAACGCGGCAATACGGGTTTTATTCCAAGCTGGGCAAGACCATCTGGGAAGAACCGCGCGGCACTTGGGCTGGCTATGCCTGGCCGCAGTATTCGGTCCACCGCGGCGCCTTGCAGATGATGCTGTACCGCGTATTGCTTGAGCGTGCAGGCGCTGAGTGTATCACCACCGGCGCCCGCGCAGATGGTTTTGAGAACACCGCTAACGGTGCCGTCCTGTTGCTGGCCGATGGCCGTCGCATCAAAGGCGATCTGATTGTGGCCGCCGATGGCATCCATTCCGCCCTGCGCGCCCAGATCGCACCGGATGAGGGCGCACCAATCTGGAATGGCCGAATTCTGTGGCGTGCAACCACCCGGGCCAAGGCCTTTTTGGGCGGCGCCGCCATGGTGATGATCGGCCATGATGATGTCCGTCTGGTTGCCTATCCGATCTCAAACCCGGATGAAAACGGCATCGCCACCCTCAACTGGATCGCCGAGAAAAGCTTCGACCGATCCGCGCCGTGGAAAAAGGAAGACTGGAACCGGGCCGCCGATATCAATGACTTCCTGGCCGATTTCAGCAGCTGGCAGTTTGACTGGATCGACGTTCCAGCCCTGATCAAGGGGGCCGAAGTGGTCTATGAATACCCGATGGTCGACCGGGATCCGCTGGATCAATGGACCTATGGCAATGTCACCCTGATGGGCGATGCCGCCCATCCAACCTATCCGGTCGGCTCCAACGGTGCGGGTCAGGCGATCATTGATGCGCGGGTGATCGGTGCCCGCATCCTCCAGCACGGCGTCACCGCAGCGGCCCTGCAGGCCTTTGAGGATGAGGTGCGCCCCATTGCCACCGGTGTGGCGCACGCCAACCGCTCGGGCAACGGCCCTGATGGGGTATTGCAACAGGTCGAAGACCTCTGTGGCGGCGATTTCGACGATATCAACAGCGTCATCCCCGTCGCCGAACTGGCGGCGCATGCCGAGAAATACAAGGCTCTGGCGGGGTTTTCGGTCAAAGATCTGAACGCCAAACCAAGCATCATCGCGGCGAGTGCCCGGGTCTGAATGGATCGCAACCGCGCCGCGCGTCAGCGCGGCGCCAGGCCCAAACCAGTCCTGGATATTCCGGCGCAGCCGGATATCCAGGACGGTGCGGGAGCCCCCCGTTTCAGATCCCGATCACCGCCTGCACAGCCCGTTTCCAGCGGGCATAGGCCACTTCACGGCTCGCCGCTGCCAGTTGCGGGGTAAACTGACGGTCCAGCGCCCAGGTCTTGGCAAATCCGTCCTGATCGGGATAGATCCCGGCCCGCATCCCGGCCAGCCAGGCCGCGCCCAGCGCGGTGGTTTCCTGCATCACCGGCCGGTCAACAGCCGCGCCCAGCAGGTCTGACAGGCTCTGCATGGTCCAGTCACTGGCACTCATGCCTCCGTCCACCCGCAGGGTGACATCTGTATCACCGCCCCAGTCCGCCCGCATTGCCTCCCACAGATCGCGGGTCTGATAGCCCACACTCTGCAACGCCGCGCGCGCCAGTTCGGCAGGGCCAGAATTGCGGGTCAGACCAAATACGGCGCCGCGGCTGTCCGGCTCCCAGTAGGGCGCGCCAAGACCGGTAAAGGCGGGCACCAGCAGCACATCCTGTCCGGGATCGGCCTTTGGTGCCAGTTCACCCGTCTGGGCCGCGTTTTCGATCATACCCATGCCATCGCGCAGCCACTGCACCGCCGCACCGGCAATAAAAATCGAGCCTTCCAGCGCATAGGTGGGCCTGCCCTCCAGTTGATAAGCGATGGTGGTCAGCATCCGGTTTTTTGAGGCTACAGGTGTATCGCCGGTGTTCAACAGCGCAAAACAGCCGGTGCCATAGGTCGATTTCATCATGCCGGGTTGAAAACAGGCCTGACCGATGGTGGCCGCCTGCTGGTCGCCAGCCACCCCCAGAATCGGGATTTCGCCGCCCAGAAATTCCGCCTGTGTCACCCCAAAATCAGCGGCGCTGTCCTTGACCTCGGGCAGCATCGCCATCGGCACATTCAGCAATCCGCAAATCTCGGCGCTCCATTCCCCCTGACGGATATCATACATCAGGGTGCGCGCCGCATTGGTGGCATCGGTCACATGCGAGGCCCCACCCGTCAGCCGCCAGATCAGAAAGCTGTCGACCGTGCCAAACAGCAGATCGCCCTTGACCGCCTGCTCCCGACTGCCCGGCACCCGGTCCAGTATCCAGCTCAGCTTGGTTCCCGAAAAATAAGGATCCAGCAACAGCCCGGTCTGCTGGCTGATCATCGGCTCGTGGCCCGCGCCGCGCAAAGTCTCGCAGATTGAGGTGGTGCGCCGGTCCTGCCAGACAATCGCATTGTGGATCGCCTTGCCTGTGTTGCGGTCCCAGACCACTGTGGTTTCGCGCTGGTTGGTAATGCCGATAGCGGCGATATCAGCCGCCGTGATATCCAGCTCCGCCATCACCCTGCGGCAGGTCTCAATGGTGCTGTTCCACAGATCCTCGGGATCGTGCTCAACCCAGCCGGCCTGCGGAAAATGCTGGGGGAATTCTTGCTGAGCGCGGCCCGCAACCTGCATCTGACCGTCGAACAGGATCGCCCGTGTCGAAGTGGTGCCTTGATCGATTGCCAAAATATAGCTCATGTCCGCCCCTTGAATTCAGTCTCGAGGCAGACACTAGCCGCAAAATTGCTATCGCGACCAGCCCTTACTAAGTCGTTAGTACATCAACCGCGATATTGTCGATCAACCGAATGCCATCCATCCAGCTCGCCACCAGCAGGCGCGCCGGACGGGTTGGATACTGCAGCAGTTGCAAATGCTCTTCGCAGCGCAGATCAAAATACTCGGTATCCTTGAACCCTGCTTTGTTCAGTTGGTCGCGCGCCTCCGCCGCCAGCGGCGCAAAACCCTCTCCCCCCGCCAGCCGGGCTGCGACTTGCTGCATGATCGGGTATAGCTTTGCGGCGCGCTCCAGCCCCTCGGGCGAGAGCCGCTGATTGCGCGAGGACATCGCCAGACCGGAAGCCTCGCGCACGGTTGGGCAGCCAATCACCTCAATCGGGATATCCAGATCCCGCGCCATGCGCTTGACCACCATCAACTGTTGAAAATCCTTCTGCCCGAAAAAGGCCTGATGCGCCCCGGTTTGCAAAAACAGCTTGGCCACCACGGTGGCGACACCGTCAAAATGCCCCGGACGAAACTCGCCCTCCAATACGTCAGACACACCCGAGACGGAGACATTGGAAGAAAATCCTTCGGGGTAAATCTGATCGCCACCCGGCACATAGATCACATCCACATCAAGCCCCGACAGTTTTTCGGCGTCCCTGTGCTCGGTGCGGGGATAATTGGCCAGATCAGCGGCGTTGTTGAACTGGCGCGGATTGACAAAGATGGTGACGATCACCCGGTCGCAGGCTGCACAGGCAGCTTCGACCAGCGACAGGTGACCGGCGTGCAGCGCGCCCATGGTTGGCACCACGGCCACCCGTTCACCCGCCCGAATCCAGCCTGCATGTCTGGCGCGCAGATCGCTAAGGCGGCGCAGAATCGGGGCTGTCATGTCTTGGCACTCTTGTTGGGGGATTGATCTGCAAACACATGCTCAGCCGCAGGGAAGGCCCGCGTGCGCACCTCAGCCGCATAGGTGGCAATCGCCGCCTCGGCCTCAGCGCCCAGATCGGCATAGCGTTTGACGAATTTGGCTTTGAAGGCGGTAAAGAAGCCAAGCATATCATCAACAACCAGAATTTGCCCATCACAACCAGCTGAGGCACCAATCCCGATTGTCGGGATCACCACCTCTGCGGTAATCTGATCCGCTAGGCTCTGCGGCACCTTTTCCAGCACCACCGAGAACGCCCCGGCATCAGCCACCGCGCGGGCGTCGGCCATCACCGTGGCGGCCTGTTTATCCCTGCCCTGCACCTTATAGCCGCCCAGAGTGTTGACCGACTGCGGTGTCAGGCCGATATGGGCCATCACCGGAATACCACGCGCCACCAGAAAGCGGATGGTGTCAGCCATCTCCACGCCGCCCTCCAGCTTGACCGCGCCAGCCCCGGTCTCCGCCATCAACCGGGCAGCATTGCGGAAGGCCTGTTGCGGGCCCTCCTCATACGACCCAAACGGCATGTCGATCACCATCATCGCAAGCTGCAGCCCGCGGGCCACCGCCTGACCATGCAGGATCATCATCTCCATCGTCACCCCCAGGGTCGAGGGCAGCCCATGCAGCACCATTCCGACGCTGTCACCGACCAGCACAAAGTCGCAATGAGCATCCATCAACCGCGCCATTGGCGTGGTATAGGCGGTCAGACTTACGATGGGTGTTTTGCCCTTGCGGGCGCGAATATCTTCGGCACTGGGGGCCGTCTTTCTGGCAGTGGCGCTCATGTTGGACCTGCTGGCTGTTCGTGTTGCGCACAACTAACAATTTACGCCGCGTGCTTCCAGTGCGCGAAATGTCCACATGGCCTTGATTACGTAACGCAAAGCGGGAACACTCCGCTCAAAGCGCCACACTCACAGGCGCAGACAACCAGACGGGGAGATTGATTATGTCAATAAAATCACTAATTCTTGCGGCAAGTTCGGCACTGGCGCTGACCGCCGGCGCGGCGGTAGCCAAAGATTCGATCATTGTCGCGATGCAGCTGGAGCCACCACATCTGGACCCAACAAGTGCTGCGGCCGGGGCCATCGATTCGGTTCTGTATTCCAACGTATTTGAGGGCCTGACCCGGTTCATGGGCGATGGCTCTGTGGTTCCCGGTCTGGCCGCTAGCTGGGATATCTCCGGCGACGGCTTGACCTATACCTTTAACCTGCAGGCTGGTGTGACCTTTCACGATGGCACCACTCTGGATGCCGGCGACGTGAAATTCAGCCTTGATCGGGCCCGCGCCGAGGACAGCACCAACGCGCAGAAAGCCCTGTTTGCCGACATCGCCGATGTCACTGTGGTTGACGCGCAGACCGTCAAGGTGACGCTGGCAGAGCCGAACGGCAGCTTCTTGTTCAACCTGGCCTGGGGTGACGCAGTGATTGTCGCCCCCGAGAGCATCGACAATATCAAGACCAACCCCATCGGCACCGGCGCTTTCAAATTCGCCAACTGGATGCAGGGCGACCGGATCGATCTGCAGAAAAACGCCGATTACTGGGGCACCCCTGCGGTGCTGAACAGCGTCACGTTCAAGTTCATCAGCGACCCCACCGCCGCGTTTTCCTCTGTGATGGCCGAAGATGTGGACGCCTTTATTGGCTTCCCGGCACCGGAAAACATCCCGCAGTTCGAAGCGGACCCACGGTTCCAGGTTCTCGTTGGCTCGACCGAGGGTGAGACCATCCTGTCAACCAACAACAAGCAAGCGCCATTTGACAATGTGCTGGTGCGTCAGGCTGTGGCCCATGCCATTGATCGTCAGTCCATCATCGACGGTGCGATGTTCGGCTATGGCACGCCGATCGGCAGCCATTTTGCGCCGCACAACCCGGCCTATGTCGATCTAACCGGCAATTCCGCCTATGACCCGGAAAAAGCCAAGGCGCTGCTGGCCGAGGCCGGCCTGGCTGATGGCTTTGCAACCACTCTGCACCTGCCGCCGCCCTCCTATGCCCGTCGCGGAGGCGAGATCGTCGCCGCGCAGCTGGCGCAGGTTGGCATCAAGGCTGAGATCATCAACGTGGAATGGGCCCAGTGGCTGGAAACCGTATTCCGGGGCAAGACTTTTGGTCTGACCATCATCAGCCACACCGAGCCGATGGATATTGGTATCTATGCCCGTCCTGAGTATTATTTTCAGTATGACAACAAGGGCTTCCAAGAGCTGATGAGCGACCTGAACGCCACCACCGATCCCGACAAGCGGATCGCGCTGATGCAACAGGCGCAGACCATTATCTCTGAGGATTACGTCAACGGCTATCTGTTTCAGCTGGCACAGCTGAGCGTGGCCAAGGCTGGGGTTCAGGGTCTGTGGAGCAATGCGCCAACGCAGGCCACCGATCTGACCGCTGTCAGCTGGGCCGACTAGACCCATCACATCACGTCAAAGGCCCCGGCAACGGGGCCTTTTTCAATTCAGGCCCCCGCCAGTGACGGTTGGCCAAACAACAACCCGGATCTGATTGCACCCGCTGCAGGGCCTTTATCCGCATTGGCGCGCAACCCGCACATTTTTCTGCTATACCATTGGCAACAGACGATTTTCCATCTGTGATCTCACGTTTCTTTTACGATCCCTCTGGACCTTCTCAAAGCGCCCTTCTAACGTGCCGCCAATGATAAGATATTCACTCAAACGCCTGCTCTCCCTGATCCTCAGCCTGGCCGTCGCCTCGCTGGTGATCTTCTTTGTCATCGAAATCGCACCGGGAGACCCGGCCTCGTTCATGCTGGGGATCAATGCGCAGCCCGACACGGTGGCAGCGCTGCGCAGTGAGCTGGGGTTGGATCAGTCCAAATTTGCCCGCTACGCCGATTGGGTCGGCGGCATGGTGCAGGGTGACTTTGGCACCTCATACACCTATCGCACACCGGTGGCCGGGATGATTTCCGACCGCTTGTGGGTGTCGCTGCCGCTGGCGCTATACGCGCTTATACTGTCAACGCTGATCGCCTTTCCGGCCGGCATCTATGCCGCTGCCCGTCGCGGCAAAACCGGCGATATGGCCGTGATGGGCGCAACGCAACTAGGCGTCGCGGTGCCGAACTTCTGGTTTGCCATGATGCTGGTGCTGATCTTTGCCATCAACCTGCGCTGGTTCAATGCGGGTGGCTTTGCCGGTTGGGACAACGGACTACTGGCCGGGCTGCATTCGCTGACCCTGCCGGCGATTTCACTGGCGCTGCCACAGGCCGCCATTCTGGCTCGGGTGATGCGCTCGGCGCTGCTGGATATTCTGGGCGAGGACTTTATGCGCACCGCCCGCGCCAAGGGGCTAAGCCGCCGTCAGGCCTTGTGGCGGCACGGGTTGCGCAACGCGCTGATCCCGGTGCTGACCATCATCGGGCTACAATTTTCATTCCTGCTGGCAGGCGCGATCATCATCGAGCAGGTGTTCTATCTGCCGGGGCTGGGGCGGCTGGTGTTTCAGGCGATTTCGGCCCGCGATCTGATCGTGGTTGAATCGGTGGTGATGCTGCTGGTCTTTGCGGTGATTACGGTGAATTTTCTGGTGGACCTGGCCTATGCGGCCGTTGACCCAAGGCTCAGGAACCGGACATGAGATTTGCTACCCTTTGCGCCCATTCATCAGTGAGTAACCATCCATGACCCGCAATCTGATTATAGGCACGGCGTTGTCGTCGCTGGTGTTGCTGGCGGCGCTGGTGTCCTTCGTCTGGACACCGTTTGACCACGCCGCGATGAATATCCCCGCCAAGCTGCAAACGCCGAATCTCAGCCACTGGCTGGGCACCGACCATTTTGGCCGCGACATCTTTTCAATGGTAATGGTCGGGGCGCGCACCTCGATTGCGGTGGCGCTGGTGGCCGTGGGCATCGGCATGAGCATCGGCATTCCCCTCGGCCTGACAGCCGCCGCCCGCAGCGGCAGCGGGCTGGACGAGCTGATAATGCGCGGCAATGATCTGGTGTTTGCCTTCCCCTCGCTGGTGATCGCCATCCTGATCACCGCCATCTTTGGCGCCGGCGCGGTCAACGCGATCATCGCCATCGGCATTTTCAACATTCCGGTCTTTGCCCGCATCACCCGCGGCGCATCGCTGTCGCTGTGGCAGCGCGAGTTCATCCTTGCCGCCCGGGTTTCCGGCAAGGGCCTGGCGCGGATTTCGGCTGAGCACATCCTGCCCAATATCGCCAACCTGCTGATCGTGCAGGGCACCATCCAGTTCAGCCTGGGCATTCTGGCCGAGGCGGGCCTGTCTTATGTCGGCCTTGGCGCCCAGCCCCCCACCCCCAGCTGGGGCCGGATGCTGGCGGATGCCCAGACCATGGTCAGCTTTGCCCCTCATCTGGCGCTGATCCCCGGCAGTGCAATCATCGTCACCGTGCTGGGCCTGAACCTGATGGGTGACGGCTTGCGCGACTGGCTGGACCCCAAGCTGCGGGTGGTCCGGACATGAGCTTGCTGGACATTCAAAACCTGTCGATGACAATCGCAGACATTCCGATTCTACAGCACGTATCGCTGTCGGTCGCTCCGGGTGAAATCGTCGCGGTCACTGGCGAAAGCGGCTCGGGCAAGTCGATGACGGCCCTTGCGGTGATGCAATTGCTGCCCGAGGTGGCCCAGGCCAGCGGCACCATCTCACTGGGCGGCAACAATCTGCTAGAGCAGAGCGAGGCCCAGATGTGCGGCCTGCGCGGCGCGTCAATTGGCATGGTGTTCCAAGAGCCGATGACCGCGCTGAACCCGGTACAGACCATCGGTGATCAGGTGATGGAAACCATCCTGATTCACAAGGCAATGCCCAAAGCCGAGGCCCGCCAGCATGCGATCGACGTGCTAGAACGTGTGGGCCTGCCCGCCGACCGCTTCCCGCTGAGCCGCTTTCCACACGAGTTGTCAGGCGGTCAGCGCCAGCGGGTGGTCATCGCCATGGCCATCGCCCTGCGCCCCAAACTGCTGATCGCAGACGAGCCGACAACAGCGCTGGATGTCACCACGCAGGCGCAGATTCTGGCACTGCTGAAAGATCTGGTGCAGGACTATGGCATGGGGCTGCTGATGATCACCCATGATCTGGCAGTGGTGGCGGATCTGGCCGACAAAATTGTCGTGATGCGGCGGGGCAAGATCATCGAGTCCGGGCCGACTCAGGAGCTGCTGAGCAATATGCAGCAGCCCTATACCCGTATGCTGTTTGCCGCATCGAACCATCAGGTGACCCTGCCGCCAACCCCCACCTCCAAGCCCTTGTTGCAGGTCAAGGATGCGGTGCGCGACTACGCGCTGCCCCGGAGCTCGCTGTTTGCAGCGCCCGGCAGCTACCGCGCAGTCAACAAAGTCAGCTTTACCCTGAACCAAGGCGAGCGGCTGGGGCTGGTGGGTGAATCCGGTTGCGGGAAATCGACCCTGACACGGGCCATTTTGGGGCTGGAGCCGCTGCAGAGCGGCGAAATCCAGCTGGCTGGGCAGCCCGTCACCCCCAATCAGGGGGCCGAGCTGCGGCGCAAAATGCAGGTGGTGTTTCAGGATCCCTTTGGCAGCTTCAACCCGCGTCACCGGGTCGACCGGCTGATCACCGAACCATTCTATCTATTGAACGATCCCCCCACCGGCAGCGCCCGCCAGCAGCTGATCGCTGAAACGCTGATCGCGGTTGGATTGTCCGCCGCTGACGGGCGCAAATACATCCACCAGTTCTCTGGCGGCCAACGTCAGCGCATTGCCATCGCCCGCGCCCTGATCACCCGGCCGGAACTGATCCTGTTCGACGAGGCGGTCTCGGCGCTGGATGTATCCGTTCGCGCGCAGATCCTCGATCTGCTGGTAGAGCTCTGCGAGGCCTATTCGCTGACCTATCTGTTCATCAGCCACGATTTGAACGTGGTGCGCACCATCACCGACAAGGTTCTGGTGATGAAGGCTGGCGAGATCGTTGAACAGGGCCCGACGGAAGCGGTATTTTCCGACCCACAGCACCCCTACACCCGGACGCTGTTGGCGGCGGCACCAAAACTGCCCGACCTCGACGCGATGACAGTTGTCGCATGAGCCTGACACTGAGCCTTATCCTGCCACGGGAACGGGCCTTTCTGGCGGCGGCACTGGCGCCCTATTTCGGCGAGGTCGCCCCCAAGGCGGGCGTCAATCCGGACGAGCGCGCAGACCAGTTTCTGCACCGCAAGGATGTCACCGCCTTCTGGATCAACAAGAACGCCGCCCGTATCGGCTTTGCCATTGTGCTGAACTTGCCGGATGACCGTCGCGAACTGTCAGAGTTTGCGATTTTCTCAAAACACCGGCGCCTGGGCTATGGCTACGAGGCGGCGCAAATCCTGCTACAGGAATTCCCCGGCCGCTGGCGCATGGGCCTGTCCGCCCACTCAAAGCAGGCCGCCGCATTCTGGGGCACCTGTCTTAGCGGTATGCCCGGCGTGCGCGAACTGCGCGAAGGCGCCCCATATACTGAACACCAGATAAAAAGCTACACTTTCGACATAGCAGGACCTCATGATGACTGACGTGCAATCCCTTTGGTTTGACCCCACCACCTGCCTGATTGGCGGCCAGTGGAGCGCCGCTGCCAGTGGCGAAACCCTGACGCTGGTGAACCCATCCGACGGCAGCGATATCTGCCAGATCGCGCGGGGCGGCAAAGCCGACATCGACGCCGCAGTGCAGGCCGCCGACGCCGCGCTGAATGGCGACTGGGGCCGTATGACGGCGCTGGAACGTGGCCGCATCCTGACCCGCATCGGTCAGTTGGTGCTGGAGCGCGTCGACGAGTTGGCCGCGCTAGAGGCGATGGATGTGGGCAAACCGCTGACCCAGGCCCGCGCCGATGCAGTGGCGCTGGCCCGCTACATGGAATTCTACGGCGGTGCGGCGGACAAGGTGCATGGCGAGACCATCCCCTATCTGGATGGCTATACCGTCTACACATTGCGCGAACCACATGGCGTGACCGGCCATATCGTGCCGTGGAATTACCCGATGCAGATCATCGGTCGATCGGTTGGCGCAGCGCTGGCGATGGGCAATGCGACGGTGTTGAAACCGGCAGAAGAGGCCTGCCTGACAGCCCTGGCCTTTGCCCATATCGCACAGGAAGCCGGGTTGCCCGCCGGCGCGCTGAATGTTGTTCCGGGACTGGGCGTTGAGGCCGGCGCCGCGCTGTCTTCGCACCCGGGTATCCAGCACATTTCCTTCACCGGATCGGTAGCCACCGGCGCGCTGGTTCAGCAGGCCGCAGGCAAAAACGTGATTCCTGTCACCCTAGAGCTGGGCGGGAAATCTCCGCAGCTGGTGTTTGACGATGCCGATCTGGATGCGGCTTTGCCATTTCTGGTCAATGCCGGCATTCAGAACGCAGGCCAGACCTGTTCGGCCTCCTCGCGCATTCTGGTGCAGCGTGGCGTCTACGACGAAATCGTGGCGCGGATGAGCACAGCTTACGGCGAGCTAACCGTTGGCGCCGCCTCCGAGGATCTTCGCCTGGGGCCGCTGATCTCGACCCGGCAAAAGGATATTGTCGAAGGGTTTATGGCAAAAGGCGCCGATTTGACCATGGCTGCGCAGGGCAGGATCGTCGATGGCACCCCCGCAGCCGGTGCCTATGTTCGCCCGACCCTGTTTGCCGATGTCCCCGCCGATCACCCGCTGGCACAGCAAGAGATCTTTGGTCCCATTCAGGTGATCATTCCCTTCGATACCGAAGAAGAGGCGCTGGAGATTGCGAACTCCACCGAATTCGGCCTGGTCGCCAGCGTCTGGAGCCGTGACGGTGCGCGGCAGATGCGGCTGGCCAAAAAGCTGCGCGCCGGCCAGGTGTTTCTCAACAACTACGGCGCTGGCGGCGGGGCTGAGCTACCCTTTGGCGGCGTCGGAAAATCCGGTCATGGCCGCGAAAAAGGCTTTGAGGCGCTGTATGGGTTTTCACAGCTGAAAACCGTTGCAGCACACCACGGATAGGTCATCAAAATTGCCGCATTGTTTCGCGCGCGAAACAATTTACGGCAGTTTTGCGGCGTAAAAGACCTCGGAGCGGGTGGTTATACGATCACCCGCATCCGCTTTTGCTTACCGACGCCAAACACCCGTTTGTAGCGCTCGATTTCATCCCTAGGGCCCATTGCTTTTTCGGGGTTGTCCGACAGTTTCACGGTTGGGCGGCCATTGGCAGAAACGGCTTTGCACACCAGCGAGAACGGCGCCAAACCCTGATCCGGCACCAGCCCGCGAAAATCATTGGTCAGCAAGGTGCCCCAGCCAAAGGACACATTGACCCGACCCGAGAATTTCGCATGCATTTCGGCGATTTTCTCGACATCCAGACCATCCGAAAAGATCACCCGTTTCTGGCTAAGGTCCTCGCCGCGCTCTTGCCACCAGTTGATGGCGATCTCGGCGGCAGTGGCCGGATCACCGCTGTCGATCCGAATGCCGGTCCATTGGTTCAGCCAGTCCGGTGCGTTGTCGAGGAACCCCTTGGTGCCATAGGTATCTGGCAAAATGATGCGCAGATTGCCCTCGTGTTCGTCGCTCCAGTCCTGCAGCACGTCATAGGGGGCCTGCGCCAGCGCCGCATCATCCTCGGCCAAGGCCGAATAGACCATCGGCAGCTCATGGGCATTGGTGCCAATCGCCTCCAGCTCGCGACGCATGGCAATTTTGCAGTTCGAGGTGCCGGTGAATTTGCCTCCCAAGCCCTCGCTCATCGCCTGAACGCACCAGTCCTGCCACAGAAACGAATGACGGCGGCGGGTGCCAAAATCGGCAATGCTCAACCCGTCAATCTGGCGTAACCGCTCGATCTTTTCCCAAACCTTGGTCATGGCGCGGGCATAGAGAACCTGCAGTTCGAACCGGTCCAGCCTATTCAGAACGGCACGGCTGCGCAGTTCCATCAGCACCGCCAAGGCCGGGATTTCCCACAGCATCACCTCGGGCCAGCTGCCCTCAAACGTCAACTCGTACTGATCACCGCGGCGTTCCAAGTGATACGGAGGCAGCCGCAGACCTTCGAACCATTCCATGAAATCCGGCCGGAACATCTGCCGTTTGCCGTAGAATGTATTGCCGCGCAGCCAGGTGCTTTCACCACGCGACAGTGTCAGTGTTCGGATATGGTCCAGTTGCTCGCGCAGCTCACCCTCGTCGATCAGATCGGCCAGCGGCACCTTGATTGAACGATTGATCAGCGAAAACGCCACCTGAGTATCCGGCTTATTGCGGAACACCGACTGGCACATCAGCAATTTATAGAAATCAGTGTCGATCAACGATCGTATGATCGGATCAATCTTCCACTTATGATTATAGACCCGGGTTGCGATATCCACCGGCGACCTCATTCGTTGGTTCACTGACTGATAAGGCAGCGCGACGGCAGGAGCAAGAAAATCAGCAGCTTGAAGGGATCTTGAGTGCTGCGCCATATCGTTGCAGGACCGCCAGTAGGTCATTGCGGTTCAAGGGCTTACTCAGGAAGTCGTCCATCCCCGCCTGCAGGCAGGCGTCGCGATCACTGTCAAAGGCATTTGCAGTCAGCGCAACGATCACCGGCTGGGTGCCACCGCCGTTGCGGATGACGTGGGTGGCCTCTAGGCCGTTCATCACCGGCATCGACATATCCATGAACACTAGGTCCGGCCTGGTCTGCTGAACCATTTCCACCGCCTCGCTACCGTCTTGCGCAAACGCCAGCTCGACGGGAACATCGCGCAGGAATTTGCGCATCACCAGCTGGTTTACCTTGTTGTCCTCGGCCACAAGAACCCGCATCCCAGACGGGACAGATGGCGCGGCAGAGGCCACAATCTCGGTGTTCAGCCCGGCATCAGACGAAGGCTTTGCAGCGGCCAGTTCCAACGTCACCGTCAGGCAGGTCCCCGCCCCAACCTCTGAGATGACAGCAATATCGCCCCCCATGGCTTTGGTCAGTTTGCGTGAAATCGCAAGCCCAAGACCGGTGCCACCATACCTGCGGGTTGTGGCGGCATCGGCCTGTGAAAAATGCTCAAAAATATGATCTAGCTTATTCTCCGGGATACCGATGCCGGTGTCTTTGACAGAAAAGCTGAGCTCCAATGCATCCCCCTGCGGCTGGATATCCAGCGCCACCCTGACCTCTCCGGTGTCGGTGAATTTGATGGCGTTGCCAACAAGGTTCAGCAGAATCTGACGAATTCTGCGGTCATCTCCGTGAATGGTCTTGGGGATATCCTTTGGAGCATCAAGAACCAGCACCACCCCCTTTTCCTGCGCTTGCGGTTGCAACAGACAAAGCGTTTCCTGAAAACTTTCGTGGATGTCAAAGTCAACGCGCGAAAATACCACCTTGTTGGCATCCAGTTTTGACAAATCCAACACATCATTGATCAGCGCCAGAAGGGTCTTGGCAGAGCTTAAGATCGTACTGGTATAGAGCTGCTGGTCTAGATCCAGCGAGGTGCCTTCCAACATTTGCGCCATGCCGATGACACCATTCATTGGAGTGCGGATTTCATGGCTCATGGTGGCAAGGAAGTCAGCTTTGCTCCGCTCTCCTTCCACCGCCGCAATCCGTGCCTGCTCCATCTCATGTGCATGTAGACGGGCCGCAGTCACGTCACGTTCAACCGCGACAATGGTTTCCACTTCACCGTTGTAGCCCCGCACCGGAACCTGATTGGTCTCAATCCAGATCAATGAACCGTCCTTACAGCAGCTTTGGACCTCAACCTGAAACGGCAGCCCCTTTGCCCGGTTTTCCATCAATATTCTGACCGCCTCTTGGTCTACATCTTCATTCACCAAAAGTTCAGTGGGGGTATGCCCAACCGCCTCGGAAAACGTATAGCCAGTGATCCGGGTAAAGGAGTCGTTCACCCAGGAAATCTTGCCCTCCCGATCGATCAGGAACACACTGTCGCTGGCGTGTTCCGCCACCAGGGCCAGACGTATTGCCTGCTCTTGTTGTTCCTGTAACAGAGCGTTGGATACTTCCAATTGCTGGCGATGCTCAAACTGAGATTTCATATGCACGCGGGTGCGGTGAAAGTTTCCAACCATAAATCTTTGAAGCCAAATCATCATCGTATAGAGCATGGCCAGCCCGGCCAGGTTTATATGCATATGGGTATCGGGTTCAAAGCCGCCCAACACTTCTCCTGCCAAAACGGCGAGGGGCGTCAGGCCATAAACCGTTAAGCGGACGCCCCCAGCGATGCGGTTATAAGGCAGCACCAATCCGCCGTTGATCGTCGCACAAATCAGCAACCCCAGCGCAAAAAGTGGCTCGGCACTGTCGTGCTGTGCATGCCACGAAATCCACACACAGGTTGCTGCGGTCAGGGCCTGTATCGCCGCAGTAACCCCACTGAACAATGACAGCTGTTGATACGAGTGGCCGCGCTCCAAAAGGCGTGGAATGAACCGCAAATAAACGCAGTCGGCAAAGTCACCTAAGACCGCGAGGATCAGTGCAATCAGCGCCATACGCGGTGAAATCAGAAACCAAAGAACGATACCGGTTGCAACGGCAAAAATCTGACGACTTGCAAAGTGCCGAATGCGGCCTCTTGCGTAGCGCAAAAGTAGATTTGTCGGGTTGTAGATCCGATGATAGTCGGTCGACGCGCCCAGGGATGCACCTCGCAGTTCAGTCATCATATTTACCTGTGCGTTATTGCCACTTCGCAACGTATTTAGAGCTACGGTATTAATATTTCACACTCACATCTGACCGAGCGTCACCCCGGCATTTTTCATGCTCTCCAATGCGGTGTTCAGCGACCCGTCCATGTCGATGGCGCGACAGGCCGCCAGTTCGACCCGAACCTTGAAGCCAAGGCGCACAGCGTCAAGCGCAGAAAAGGCGACGCAGAAATCTGTGGCCAGACCAACAATGGTCAACTCCTTGATACCACGCTCGTTCAGGTAGCCCTGCAATCCGGTCGGGGTTGTCTGATCGTTTTCAAAAAAGGCTGAGTAGCTGTCGATATGAGGGCGATAGCCTTTTCGGATGATCAGGTCCGCATGGGTCGCCAGATCCGCATGAAACGCGGCGCCTTCAGTGCCCTGCACACAATGGTCCGGCCACAAAACCTGCGGTCCATAGGCCATTGCTGTGGTGTCAAACGGGGCCTTTCCATCCTGCGACGAGGCAAATGACGAATGTCCCTTAGGGTGCCAGTCCTGCGTCAGAACCACCGCATCAAAATCCGCCATCATGGCATTGATCGCCGGTAGGATTTCATCACCACCTGGAACGGCCAGCGCGCCGCCGGGGCAAAAGTCATTCTGTACATCGATGATGATAAGCGCATTGGTCATATTGATCTCCCGTTCTGGTCCGTCTGGCCTAGGCAATGACGGGTCGCAGGTCAATGTGGGCGCCAAACTGACTTGTCAGCGGCTCGCGTAAGGTGATTATCGGTGACAGTTTTCCAATCATCTGATTGATGAAGCCTGTTGCTGCCCTACAGGTCCAGATCACTGTTGGCTTTTGCCTGGCCCCAAGACCCCATCCCCATAGCCTCGGATCGCGTTTGTTGGGGTCCGTAAAGACTGGTGGCATAGGTCAACGTCATGCGGCAATTAATTTATGGTACAGTCGTTCAATAAATAGTACATCCACTCAAAAAGCCCCTGATAGCCAACCCTATCAGGACGCGCGGATATCCGCACATGCCAATTGGGAGGGAACTAAATGGCGACTATACTATCTCTTACAATCTCATTCGGGATTGTAATGGCACTGGCGCTGGTGGCGTTTTGCGTCATCAAATGGTGGAATTTGCGGGTGGTCGGCGTCACCCCGGTGCCGCTGTTCACCTTCATTGCCATTTTGTTCACGTCCGGGCTTGATGTTGGGCTCATCATGTTCCCGCTGGGCGAGTTCCCAACCTATGCGGACAGCGCCAATGCAGCGGACTACGGCTTTACCAACCCGCTTTCGATTGAGTTCGGGTTCTGGGGCTTTCTGATCTGGAGCTTCTACTTCCTGACCAGTTTCTATTTTTGTGTCATTGAACCCCGGGTCAAGTTTTTTGAAATCCCGTTCGTAAAGGTTTTGAACAACATCGTCATCGTTGCCACCTGCGCCTTCACGGCCAGTCTGTTTTTGATCTATCTGCCGTACTACATGCCCGAAGTCCGTGACGGCGAGACAGTGATCACCACATTCTATGTGATCGTATTCTGCGTTATCCTGGCGGCCGCATATTCCAGTACCGACATTAAATTTGTCAAAGTTCTAAGCGTCGGATCGACGTTTCTGTTTCTTGGCTTGATTGCCTTCATGTGGATTTACGCCGGCATGAGCTTTGGCGATATGGCCTTGAACCTTAGCGATCTGGCATCTGGGTACTTTGGAAACATCCATAAATTCGCGTCTCCGATCAACGATTACCACGAGTTTTACCTGTTCTGGTGGTTCGCCTGGTCGATCATGATTGGTCAGTTCACGGCGCGGTTTGTCGGCGGTTTGCGGGTTCAGTATCTATTGCTGGCGCTGCTGGTGATCCCATCCATCCCATTGGCGATCTGGTTCTCGGTGCTGTATTTCTACTTTGCCAACGGCATCGACACCACCGGTGTTCTGAACATCGCCATGGTCATTGTTGGGGTGACTTTTGTCATCAACTCGCTGGACAGCCTGATCCGCCTTTACTCCGATAACTTTTCGCTGACCACCGATCGGTTTGGCAAAGCGACTTATGTCGCTGGCAACGTCGCTGTTCTGTTCGGCCTGACGCTGGCCTTTCAAAGCCAATGGCTGCAGATCCAGTGGATTGGTGCCATTGTTGTCGGCATCTATGTGGTCTGCGTCGCCTATATCTTGCTGATGAAGCGGGCCGAGGTTGCTGCCATCAAAGGATCACCAGAGGAAAATGAGCTCGATTTCAAAAAGATCGAATCTGTCCACTGATCCCAACGTGCCTGCTCCCGCTATTGTCAGCGGCGGGGGCAGCCATCCATATCTCGATCACAGCAGACCATAGCGGCGGTCACGGCGCATATCGCGGGGTCGCTGGCCCCTACGCTGGCTAGCCAACATATGAGGTCCAAACACCGGCCCCCGCTGCTGCGCCCGTAAATACCCCCTATCAAAACGCATTTCGCACCCGAAAACGGGTGCGAAAGATTTTGGAGCAATTGCGTCGATCTATGGTCGATGCGCAAAACGATGCGCACCCCTGCGCAGGTTTAGAAATCCAGGTTTTCCACGCTCAATGCGTTTTTCTGGATGAACTCGCGACGCGGCTCGACCACATCGCCCATCAGCTTGGTGAACAGATCGTCGGCTTCGATCAGATCATCCACCCGTACCTGCAACAGAACGCGGGCATCCGGGTCCAGAGTGGTTTCCCACAGCTGGTCGGGGTTCATTTCGCCCAAGCCCTTGTAGCGCTGCAGCGACAGGCCTTTTTCGCCCTCGTCGAGGATCGCCTTGAGCAGTCCCAATGGGCCATGGATGGCCTGATTGCGATCCCGGCGGACCAGGGTGGCTGAAGCGGAGTAGATCTCCTGCAGGCTTTTGGTGAAACTGCCCGCCTTGCGCGCCTCGCCCGAGCGCAGCATCGGTCCGTCCAGGGTGCGGACCTCTTCGACGCCGCGCAGAATGCGGGCCAGCCGGATGCCGTGGTCCTGGGTGATGCGACCATGCCAGCCTTTTTCGTATTCCAGCGCAATCTGGTCCAGCCGCGCCGCAACCCTGTCGGCCACACCCTGCAAATCAGCGTCCACAGCGCCGGGCACAAAGCCACCAGCCACCGCCGCCTGTTCCAGAATATGACGTGGGTAGTGGGTTGGGAAGGCGTCCAGCACCCGCTTCAGCTTGCGCGCCTCATCAACCACACGGGTCAGATCCTGAGCGGCAAGCTCCTCGCCGTTGCCCAGCCGCAATACGGCGCCTTCAACCCCCTGGTTAACCAGGTAGTCGTCCATTTCCGCCTGATCCTTGAGGTATCTCTCGGACTTACCGCGGCTGACCTTATACAGCGGCGGCTGCGCAATATAGAGAAAGCCACCCTCGATCAGCTCGGGCATCTGCCGGAAGAAGAAGGTCAGCAACAGGGTTCGGATATGGGCCCCGTCAACATCCGCATCGGTCATGATGACGATCTTGTGGTAGCGCAGCTTGTCGATGTTGAATTCGTCGCGACCAATGCCGGTGCCCAGTGCCATCACCAGGTTGCCAATCTCCTGGCTGCCCAGCATGCGGTCGAACCGGGCCCTCTCAACGTTCAGGATCTTACCTTTGAGCGGCAGGATCGCCTGTGTACGACGGTCCCGGCCAGTCTGCGCCGAGCCCCCGGCTGAGTCCCCTTCCACAATGAAGACTTCGGTTTTGGAGGGATCTTTCTCGGAACAATCCTTGAGCTTGCCTGCCAGGAAGTTCACATCCATCGCCGTCTTGCGCCGGGTCAATTCACGCGCCTTACGGGCCGCCTCACGGGCATGGGCCGCCTCGATGATCTTGCCGACGATCTGTTTGGCCTGCGCCGGGTTCTCTTCGAACCACTCGGCCAGCTTTTCGTTGACCATACCCTCGACCGCCGGGCGCACTTCCGAGCTGACCAGCTTGTCCTTGGTCTGAGAGGAGAATTTCGGATCTGGCACCTTGACCGACAACACACAGGTCAGGCCCTCGCGGGCGTCATCACCGGTAAAGCTGATCTTCTCACGCCGGGCGATGCCGGTGGCCTGAGCATAATTGTTGATGGTGCGGGTCAGCGCACCGCGGAACCCGGCCACATGTGAGCCGCCATCGCGCTGCGGGATGTTGTTGGTAAACGGCAGCACCGTCTCGTGGTAGCTGTCGTTCCACCACATGGCGATTTCCACCACGATATCGTCGCGTTCACCAATGATATAAATCGGCGTTTCCATCACTGGGGATTTGTGGCGGTCCAGATATTTGACGAATTCCTTGACCCCACCGTCATACAACAACGCGGTTTCCAGACGTTCAGCCGGGCGCTCGTCGATCAGCACAATTTTGACACCCGAATTCAGAAAAGCCAACTCGCGCAGGCGTTTTTCCAGAGTTTCAAAAACATAATCCAGATTGCTGAAAGTATCGGTCGAGGCCATGAACCGCACTTCGGTGCCGGTGCGGTCGCCACAGTCGCCCACCACTTTCAGATGCTCCGCTGTGTCACCGTGCTCAAACCGTGCGACATGTTCTTTGCCATTGCGCCAGATGCGCAGTTCCAGCCAGACGGACAGTGCGTTCACCACCGACACGCCAACCCCGTGCAGCCCCCCCGAGACCTTATACGAATTGCTGTCGAACTTACCGCCCGCGTGCAATTGGGTCATGATCACTTCGGCGGCGGACACACCTTCTTCTTTGTGGATATCAACCGGAATTCCGCGTCCGTTGTCGCTGACCGAAACCGATGAATCTGCGTGAATTTTCACCGTCACCGCATCGGCATGACCGGCCAGCGCCTCATCAATGCCGTTGTCGACAACCTCATAGACCATGTGGTGCAGACCGGAGCCATCGTCGGTGTCGCCAATATACATGCCCGGACGTTTTCGGACCGCCTCCAAGCCTCTGAGAACCTTAATAGAATCCGCGCCATATTCTGCGGGGGCTTGCTCGGTTCCGGACATTCGCGTCTTCCTTTTGATCTTTGCCAATTTATACGGAATCCGAGCCGGGTTGTCACGCAATTCGCCCGCTTTTTATGGACAGGATCAGGCTGCTTTTACCGCCAGCGCCCTGGCCTGTTTCAGCCGCCGCAGACCCGGCGAGGATTCCGCCCTCTGAGGCCGGAGAGGAATTCGAAAAACGGTCTGGCTTGAGGACACCGGAGCAATATTTACCGCCCCAGGCGCGGGCACCCCGCGTGATCGCCGCACTGCGCCTCGCAGGCTAAAACAGCGGGATCGCCAGACCGACACAGATCAGCAAGCCTGCCGAAATCAGATTGATTCGCCGCAGAGTCCCAGGCGAGGTGATGAAGCGGCGCAAATGGTGGATCGATGCCGCCAGCGCCAGATTTCCCAACAGTGGCACCAGGAACGACAGGGCAACAATGGCAGCCACATCACCCCGGGTAAGCTGTGACAGATCAAAAAATCCCGGCAGTAGCCCCATGTAGAACAGGATCGCCTTGGGATTGCCCAGGATCACCGCGACCCCAGCCAAAAACCCCGCCCAGGTGCCGGGTCGGGTCAGGGTTTTGTTTTCCTGCACTCCGTCTGCCGCATGACGGATCAGCAGAACTCCCATGGCAACGAACATCAGGCAGGCGGTCCAGCGCATCACCACCATCAGACCCGACACCTCGGAGGCCAGCCAGGACATGCCGGCAACCGCCACCAGCGGCCACAGAATATCGCCGCAGGCCACCCCCACCGCCAGTGGCCAGGCCGCGTTAAACCCGCCCGACAGGGACCGTGCCACCAATGCCATCCAGACCGGCCCCGGCGTCAGGAACAAGACGAACAACGCCCCACCATAAAGCAGCAGATCCCAAACCGAGATACTCACGCCTGGTGAACCTGCGACAGGCCGTCGGCCTCGGTCACCTGCAGCATCTGCGCCCGACCGCGCAAGACATCAAACAGCTCTGGCCCGGTTCCAGTCATCCAGGCCTGCGCTTTCAGACCACATATCTCATCATACAGCGCCGCACATCGGTCCGCATCCAGATGCGCCGCAACCTCGTCCAGCAACAACATCGGCGGTGCCCCTTCCCGCTGCGCCAGAGATCGCGCATTGGCCAGGATCAGCGAAACCAGCAGTGCCTTTTGCTCGCCGGTCGAGCAGTCCTTCGCGGGTATGCCCTTGGCGGCAAAGGTGCCGATCAGATCACTGCGATGCGGCCCGACCAGCGTGCGCCCCGCCGCCAGATCCCGAAACCGGCTCTCGGCCAGCGCCTCCCGCAGATCCTCTTCACTGCCGGGCATACTGCCCTCGCTCTGGATCAGCTCCAACTCGGCGGTCGGAAACGCCGTCTCGGCCTCGGCCTGCGCCCGGTGCAGATGCTCCAGCGCCCGCACCCGCGCCTGATGCAGCCGATTGCCAGCCTCGGCCATCTGCGCCTCAAGCACCCGGTACCAGGCCGGATCCCGCACCTGTTCCTTCAACAGCCGATTGCGCTCGCGCATGAATTTCTCATAACTCAGCGAGGCCTCGGCATGGGATGGATCAAAACTCAGAACAATGCGGTCCAGAAACCGCCGCCGCCCCTCAGCCGCCTCGATCCACAAACGATCCATCGCCGGGATCAGCCAAACCACCCGGCAGATCTTGCCCAAGGCAATCTGGCTGGCAGTCTTGCCATCAATCCGAACCTGCCGCGCCGCGCCAGCCTCGGACCAGGTGTCAATCTCAAAAATCTGATTGGGAGCCTGCAACTGCCCGCTCAACTTCCACCCCAGCGCCGCGCTGCGCAGCGCCATATCCGCCGCACCTGCCCGGCGCAAACCGCGCCCCGGAGAAAACAACGACACTGCCTCCAGAATATTGGTCTTGCCAGCGCCATTGGCGCCATGAATGGCCACCGGGCGCCCATCCAGCGCCAGCTCCGACCGCTTGTGCGAGCGGAAATGAGACAGGGTCAGGGCGGTCAGAGCCAACATCGCCCGGCCTCATTTCTTTTTGCTAAAAATACTCCCGCCGGAGGCATCGCCGTCAGGCGATCAAACCCGCATCGGCATCACAACATAGACTGCGCTCTGGTCATTGCCTTCGCGCATCAGGGTCGGATCCCCCGAGGAGTTGAACATGAATACCGCGTTCTCGCGATCCACCTGATTGGCAATCTCCAGCAAGTATTTGGCATTGAAACCAATCTCCAGCCGTTCATCGCTATAGGCCACAGCCAGCTCTTCTTCGGCCGCACCGCTGTCTGGCGCATTGACCGACAAAATCAGCCGGTCTTCGTCCAGTTGCAGCTTCACCGCCCGCGAACGCTCGGAGGACACGGTCGCCACCCGGTCCACCGCCTGGGCAAATTCCTTGGCGTCCACTTCCAGACGACGGGTGTTGCCCTGTGGAATAACCCGGGTGTAATCGGGGAAGGTCCCATCGATCACTTTTGAGGTCAGCGTGATATCAGGCGTCGCAAAGCGCACTTTGGTCTCGCTTACCGACACCGCGATCTCCATCTCGTCATCATCCAGCAGCTTACGCAACTCGCCGACGGTTTTACGAGGAACAATGACGCCAGGCATATCCATCGCGCCGGCCGGCAGATCCGCATCGATGCGGGCCAGACGGTGACCATCGGTGGCCACACAGCGCAATGCCTTGCCATCCGCCCCATCCGCCGTGTGCATGTACACACCGTTCAGATAGTAACGGGTCTCCTCGGTCGAGATCGCAAACTTGGATTTATCAAACAACCGACGCAGCATGCCGGCAGGCGCGGTGAAATTGGACTGATATTCAGATGACGCCATCACCGGGAAATCCTCACGCGGCAGCGTCGCCAATGAGAAATTGGACCGTCCGGCCTCAACCGTCAACCGTCCGGTGGCCGCGTCAGCTGTCAGGGAAACCAAGGCCCCATCGGGCAGTTTGCGGACAATTTCATGCAGGGTGGTGGCTGACACTGTGGTGGCACCAGCGCGTTCTACCTGAGCAACCGCTTTGTCGACCACTTCGATATCCAGATCGGTGGCGCGGAATTGCACATGCTCCCCTTCGGCCTCGATCAAAACATTGGCGAGAATCGGGATGGTGTTGCGGCGCTCCACAACTGACTGGGCCTGTGACACTGCCTTCAGCAGGGCACCACGTTCGATACTGATCTTCATTCCCTCAATCCTCTTCGAATGGCCGGGAAGGGCAAACTAACGTTTTACCCAACCGGCACAAGGCTTTTCATGGATTTGTTCAGTGGAATGGCCACCCCGTCAAGGGGGCACACCATCGATGTCACCTCATTGCCGGGCAATCGTTGCCTTACCGCACGAAAAAACGGCCCCGGATCTCTCCGGGGCCGTCAAATCAAAGGATTTTATGCTTCCAGCGCGCGGCGCAGCATTTCGACGTCTTCAGCAATCTGACCATCCGTTTGCTTCAACTCCTCGATGCGCTTGACGCCGTGCATCACCGTGGTGTGATCCCGGCCGCCAAAACGGCGACCAATTTCCGGCAGCGACCGACTGGTCAGCTGCTTGGACAGATACATCGCCACCTGACGCGGACGGGCAAAGGAGCGCAGCCGCTTGGGGCCAATGATGTCAGACATGCGGATATTGTAGTAGTCGGAGACTTTGCGCTGGATCTCTTCAACGGTGATTTTTCGCTCCGAGGCGCGCAGCACGTCGGCCAGGCAATCCTGGGTCAGATCCATGTCAATCTCGCGCCCAACCAGCGAGGCAAAGGCGAACAGACGGGTCAAAGCGCCCTCCAGCACCCGCACATTGGTGGAAATGCGATGGGCCAGGAACTCCAGCACCCCATCGGCAATCTGAAGACCCGGATAAGAGGTGCCGTATTGCGTTACCTTGGTCTGCAGAATGCCAAGACGCAGCTCATAGTCGGTGGGATGAAGATCGACCACCAGACCACATTGCAGCCGCGACTTCACCCGGTCTTCCAGATCTTTGATCTCACCCGGGGCGCGGTCGGCTGAAATAATGATCTGCTTGTTCTGATCCACCAGCGCGTTGAAGGTGTGAAAGAACTCTTCCTGTGTCGATCCCTTGCCAGCGATAAACTGAACGTCATCCACCATCAGCACGTCAACTGACCGGAACAGGTGTTTGAAATCCATCATGCGACGTTCGCGCAGGGCCTGCACAAAGCGGTACATGAATTGTTCTGCCGACAGATACAGCACATTGAGGTCGGGCTTGCGGGCGATCAGCTCCCAGGCGATGGCATGCATCAGGTGGGTCTTACCAAGACCAACACCCCCATAGAGCACCAGCGGATTGAAGGTGACGGGACCACCCTCGGCAACCCGGCGCGCGGCGGCGTGGGCCAACTCGTTGGGCTTGCCAACGACAAAGCTGTCGAATGTGAAACGCGGATCAAGCGGCGCGGCCTGCAGTGTTTCCATTTTGGCCAGAGTCGCGCTGGCAGCACGCGGAGCAGAATTCTCCAGCTCGACGTTCCGATCGGCCAATTCCAGATAAGGCTCTTCGGCACGCTCAGGGGCGCGGGCCGGACGGACCGGCGAATTGGCAGCAACTTTGAATGACAAACGCTGCACCGGTTCACCGGACAGGCTGAATTCATGCAGAATCAAATCTGCAAAGTTTTGGCTAACGTAATTTCCCATGAAATTGGTTGGTACGTGGAATATAGCCACTCCGCCTTCCAATACATCAAACTCAAGTGGCTCAATCCACGTGGTATAATTGTTTTGGCCAATTGTCTTGAGCAACCGTTGTCTCAGTTGGCTCCATTTATCTTCTGTCATTCCGCGCCTCATACATCCCGAATTAATGGCTTTACCAGCCCAGCACTCGCCCTACAGTCTCAGCAAACGCCAATAAAACATAACTATCCCAGGCACAGGCCAGCATTAAACTGATCTACACCGTTCCCTACGGGACAGTTTCTTTGACATTCGCAAAGCAAAAACACCCATGTTTCCACATGGATTTAGTCAATTTTACGCACTTACAATGCGACAAGGCTGCCACCCGGAATCACCCGAGGCAGTTGCATTCAATCTGCGCTCAATAAATTAGAGTACGCATCCGAATTTTTAAGTCACGAAAGATTTCCTGATGCCCATCAGGAAAGTCGCGAGCAGCCTAGTCCCCCCAGCGAATGAATCGCTGTACTATTGGTAGCAACATAGCGCACCGGCCATCAATGAAACTCTGATGTTGACTCGGAGATTGTGGATAAAGAATCTCTCTGGCCCTTTGGACAGCTCAAAGAGCGTGACAAAAAAGCAAAGGCGCTGCAAATTGCAGCGCCTTTGACGTATAGTCATACTTGGTCCAGGAACCAAAACTCAGGGAATCACCCCTAGGGAATCAACCCAGCGATTTAACGCGGGCTGCTAGGCGCGAGACTTTACGCGATGCAGTGTTCTTGTGGTAAACGCCCTTGGTGACGCCGCGCATCAGTTCAGGCTGAGCCGCGCGCAGAGCTGCAGCGGCCACTTCCTTGTCGCCTGATTCGATGGCTTCTTCGACAGTACGCAGGAAGGTGCGGATGCGCGAACGACGGGCTTTGTTGACAGTAAAACGCTTCTCGTTCTGACGGGCGCGCTTTTTTGCTTGTGGTGTATTTGCCATGGTATTGGACCTTACTCTCGGGTTTGTATCTCTGACGCGCAATGCCAGCCAACCCGGATTGATCCACCGGTGTGAGTCTAGCCTAAGCGGGCTGCACGCGCATATATCCGGGCTGACTTACGCAAAACGCGGCTCTTTGGCAAGCCCGAGTCTTGCGCGGTCTCTCAAAAACGAAAAAACAGGCCACATGGGCCTGCTCCTGACGTTTACATGATCCGGGCTTACTTGTCGCGGAACTGCGCTTCGCGTTTTTCCAGGAAGGCCGCCATGCCCTCTTTTTGATCTTCGGTGGCAAACATTGAATGGAACACCCGGCGCTCAAACAGAATGCCTTCGCTCAGGGTCAGTTCATAGCTGCGGTTCACCGCCTCTTTGGCGGCGGCGGCTGTCAGCAATGACTTCTCGGCAATTTTCTGCGCCGCGGCCATTGCCTCTTCGATCAGTTTCTTGGCGGGAACAACCCGCGACACCAAACCGGCGCGCTCGGCTTCTTCGGCCCCCATGAAACGACCCGTCAGGTTCATATCCATGGATTTCGACTTGCCAACAAAGCGGGTCAGACGCTGGCTGCCGCCCATGCCGGCAATGACGCCCAGGTTAATCTCGGGCTGGCCGAATTTGGCAGTATCCGCCGCAATGATGAAATCGCACATCATCGCTATTTCGCAACCACCGCCCAAAGCATAGCCGCTGACTGCAGCAATGATCGGCTTGCGGATGGCAGAAATCCGATCGTTGACGTCGGCAAACAGATTGCCAGTGAACACGTCAACAAAACTCATCTCTGCCATTTCTTTGATGTCGGCGCCCGCGGCAAAGGCTTTCTCGGATCCGGTGATCACGATGCAGCGCACCTTATCATTGGCTTCCGCCTCTTCCACGGCGGCACACAATTCCTGCAGCAATACGGAGTTGAGCGCGTTCAACGCGTCAGGCCGGTTCAGCTTGATAAGGGAAACGTGGTCCTGCACTTCGGCGATGATCGTCTCAAAGGCCATATTTGTGAACTTTCATTATTCCGTTACGAACGATTCATTACCACGCAGACCGTCTCATTCAAGCTATCTTTGGCACTTGCCACAATAGAAGGTTGAACGCCCGGACTGGGTGATTCGACCTATTGTACCGCCACAACCTTCACGTTTGCAGGGTTCACCCTCGCGCCCATAGACATCAAAGCTATGCTGAAAATATCCAAGAGTTCCATCGGCTTGCCGGAAATCCTTTAGCGAGGATCCGCCGGCGTCAATGGCATCGGACAGCACCTGCCGGACAACCGGAACCAAAGCGGCCACCCGCCCGGCGGAAATCTGCCCAGCTTTGCGACGTGGCGATATCTTGGCGCGAAACAATGCCTCGCAGACATAAATATTGCCCAGGCCGGCGATGATTCCCTGATCCAGAAGCGCCGATTTCACCGGCGTATTGCGCCCCGCAAAAGCCTGGATAAGATAGTCTTCGTGAAAATCATTGCCCAGTGGCTCCGGCCCCAGCACCGACAACAGCTTGTGCTGATCTGCTGTTGCCGTCTCCAGCAGATCCATCGCGCCAAACCGGCGCGGGTCATTAAAGGTGATGCGGGCGCCGTTATCCATGTCAAACACCACATGATCATGTTTCTGCGCCGCCGGATGGTCATGCACAAACTGCCCCAACGGGTCCCCCGATACCGTCATCCGCCCCGACATGCCCAGATGAACCAGCAGTGTTTCACCACGATCCAGGTCCACCAGCAGATATTTCGACCGCCGTCGCAAGGCCAGAACCCGCGCACCCGTCAGTCGCTCCGCCATACGCTCCGGGAACGGCCAGCGCAGGTCAGGCCGGTTGACCTGTGCATGGCTGATCACCGCGCCCTCCATTGCAGGGCTTAATCCACGGCGTACCGTCTCAACTTCGGGTAATTCCGGCATCACTTTGCTCCCAAACCAAACGGCCGCATTGTACCTCCCTGCCAGCGCCTTATAACAGGGGCGAAATTTAGAAAACGGCTCCCCAATGGCAGACACATCCGAGACCACCACCCATTTCGGTTTTGAAACCGTCCCCGAGGCTGAAAAGGCTGGTCGCGTACAAGGCGTCTTCAACTCGGTGGCGTCAAAATACGACATCATGAACGATGTGATGAGCCTTGGAATTCACCGGGTCTGGAAAGATGCGATGATGGATTGGCTGGCGCCCCGCCCCGGCCAGCGCCTACTGGATGTCGCTGGCGGCACTGGCGATATCTCGTACCGGTTCCTGAAACGCGCAGGCCGCGGCCATGCCACCGTTCTCGACATCACCACCCCCATGCTGGAGGCGGGACGCACCCGCGCCGAGGCCGATCAGATGGCCGACAGTCTGGACTGGGTCACCGGCGACGCCATGGCGCTGCCGTTCAAGGACAGCTCCTTTGACGTCTATACCATCTCGTTTGGCATTCGGAACGTCACCCGCCCGCAAGAGGCCCTGAACGAGGCTTACCGGGTGTTGAAACCGGGCGGCCGCCTGATGGTGCTGGAATTCAGCCAATTGCCCAACGCGGCGATGCAAAAGGCCTATGATCTGTATTCCTTCAACGTGATACCGCGCATGGGAAAACTGATCGCCAATGACTACGACAGCTACCAGTATCTGGTCGAATCGATCCGCAACTTCCCCGATCAGGAGACGTTTCTGGGCATGCTCCGCAAAGCTGGCTTCGAGCACGCCAAGTATCGCAACTTAAGTCTCGGCATTGCCGCCCTGCACTCTGGCTGGAAAATCTAAACCATGCGTGGCCCCCACAACATCATCCGCCTGATCCGCACCGGCGCCACCCTGGAACGCACCGGCGCCATGCGCGTGGTGCTCGACGCCTTTGACGCGCCAAAACCCCTGCGCATCCTGGCGCATACTTTGGGCTGGCCATTCAAATGGCTGGGCCACAAGGGTGACCCCGACATGCCGCCCCTCACCCGGGCGCTGACCGCACTGGGGCCCGCCTATATCAAGTTCGGCCAGATGCTGTCGACCCGACCTGATGTGGTGGGCGAGGATCTGGCGCTACAATTGCGGGTGCTGCAGGACAAGCTGCCAGCGTTTTCCAAAGCGGAAGCAATAGCCGAGATCGAACGCGAGCTGGGCCTGCCGGTGGACCAGATGTTCTCGGAATTCAGCGACCCCATCGCCGCCGCCTCGATCGCCCAGGTTCACCGGGCACGGCTGGCTGATTGCGGCAAGGAAGTGGCCGTCAAAGTGCTGCGTCCGGGGATCGAGCGCGCCTTTAACAAAGATGTAGACGCCTTCTACTTTGCCGCCCGCATCGTCGATCTGTTTGCCCCCAGCGCCCGGCGGCTGCGGCCACTGGAAGTGATTGAACACTTTGACGGTGTGGTCCAGGCTGAACTTGACCTGCGCCTGGAAAGCGCCTCGGCGTCGGAATTTGCCGCCAATACCAGTCAGGACAAAGGCTTTCAGCTTCCCACCATCCAATGGGCTTACTCAGCCCGCCGGGTGATGACGCTGGATTGGGCAGACGGAGTCGATCTCGGCGACAATGCGGCCCTGGACGCTGCGGGCCATGATCGCCGGGCGCTGGGAGAACGGGTGCTCAGCCTGTTCCTGCGCCATGCCCTGCGCGACGGCTTCTTCCACGCCGACATGCACCAGGGCAATCTCAAGGTCGCCGCCAATGGTGATATCATCGCCTATGATTTTGGCATTATGGGCCATATCGACGAATACACCCGCCGGGTTTATGCCGAAATCCTGTTTGGCTTCATCAATCGCGACTACAAACGCGTCGCCGAGGTCCATTTTGAGGCCGGCTATGTGCCCGCCAACCGCGATGTCGACGAATTTGCCCGCGCCCTGCGCGCCGTGGGCGAACCGATTTTTGGCATGGATGCCAGCCATATTTCGATGGGCCGTTTGCTGAACTACCTGTTCGAAGTGACCCAGCGCTTTGGCATGGAAACCCGCACCGAACTGATCCTGCTGCAACGCACTATGGTCGTCGTCGAAGGCGTCGCCCGCTCGCTGGATCCCCATATCAACATCTGGGAAACCGCCTATCCGGTGGTGGGTGACTATATCAAGAAATCCATCGGCCCGCGCGCGGTGATCAAGGATCTGCTGTCCACAGCTCAGGTCATGGCCCGCTTTGGCCCACGCCTGCCCGCACTGGTCGAATCGGCCCTGATTGCCCAATCCGCCGCGCCAGAGGACCACAAGCGTTTGACCACGTCCTGGCTCACACCGGCCTTAACCGGAGCCGTCGTCGGTGCTGGCCTGTTCGCCGTGCTCAGCCAGATCCTGTAATATCCCCCGCAGGCTTCATCTGGCCAAAAATATCCTCGGGGGTGAATTGGCCTGTGGCCAAGAGGGGGCAGACAGCCCCCTCCCCGCTCTCAGATCACAGCAATTCAATCGCCAGTGCAATACCCTGTCCGCCGCCGATGCACATGGTGATCAAGCCTTTTGAGCCCCCAATGCGCTCCAGCTCATACAGCGTCTTCAGGGTGATGATGGCGCCGGTGGCCCCAACCGGATGGCCCAGAGCAATGGCACCGCCGTTGGGGTTCACCCTGGCCGGATCCAGTCCCAGCTCTTTGTTCACCGCCAGCGCCTGCGCCGCAAAGGCCTCGTTGCTTTCGATCACGTCGAAATCGCCAGCTGAGAGACCGGTTTTCTGCAACAGGGCCTGAACGGCGGGAACCGGACCGATGCCCATCACCTCGGGGCGCACACCAGCATGGGCATAGCCCAGAATACGCGCCTTGGGCTTCAAACCAGCAGCCGCGGCGGCACTGGCAGTCGACAGCACCATCGCGGCGGCGCCGTCGTTGATGCCACTGGCATTGCCCGCCGTGACGCGGCCGTCTTTCTTGAACACTGTCCGCAACCCGGACAGTTTCTCCAGCGTGCTGGCGGTGGGGTGTTCATCCACCTCAAACGGCACCAGGGCGCGCTTGACCTTGACCTCAACCGGGGTGATCTGGCTGTGGAAATACCCCGCCTCAATCGCCGCTGCCGCACGGGACTGGCTGAGCATTGCAAACTCATCCATCTGGGCGCGGGTGATGTCATGCTCATCCGCAACGTTTTCCGCCGTCACCCCCATGTGGCCAGTGCCAAACGGGCAATTCAGCGCCCCCAGCATCATGTCCAGCGACATCACATCGCCCATCTTGGCGCCCCAGCGCTGCTGCTGCATGATGAACGGGCTGCGCGACATATTCTCGGCGCCACCCGCCAAAGCGAATTCCGCATCGCCCAGCATCAGGGATTGGACCGCCGAGACAATGGCCTGCGCACCAGATCCACACAGCCGGTTGACGTTCATCGCCGGGACACTGTCGGGCACCCCCGCCTGCATCGCGGCCACCCGGCTCAGATACATATCGCGCGGCTCGGTATTGATCACATGGCCAAACACCACAGTGCCGATTTGCTCAGGCGCCACGCCTGAGCGCTCCATTGCGGCCTTGGACACTGTGGCAGCCAGATCAATCGGCGCTGTATTGGCCAATGCGCCGCCAAAGGTGCCGATTGCGGTCCGTGCGCCGTCCAGAATGACGATATCAGTCATGGTCTCTCTCCTCATGAAATCTGTTACCTGTATTATGCAACCGCAGCATCGCCCTGTCTGCCGGGACGTCCCGTCATTGACAAATTCGACCACGGGGCGCAGGACTCCGTTATGACGGAAAACACAGATGATATCCTGACACTGCTGCCCTCGCGCCTGAAACAGACGCGCCGCGACCAGGGCTTAAGCCTGGAGGCGGTGGCCAACCTGTCGGGCGTGTCCCGCTCCATGGTCAGCCAGATAGAGCGCGGCGAAAGCTCGCCCACCATTGCCACCCTGTGGAACCTGACCCGTGCGCTGCAGGTGGATTTTGCCGGCTTGCTGGACGCCAAGGATGCACAGGACAGGATCGAGGTGCTGCGCGCCGTCGACGTGCCCAAAATCGAGAACATCGGCCAGGGCTGCCGCATCCTGATCCTGTCGCCACCAGAAGAGGCCGGCGGTCACGAGGTCTATGACATAAGTTTCGACAAAGGCGGCGCGCTGAAGAGCCAACCCCACACCCGCGGCGCGGTTGAACATCTGACGGTGCTGGAGGGTGAAATCACTGTGATTTCCGGCCATGCCCGCAACCAGCTACAGACCGGTGATACCGCCCGCTACGCGGCGGATGTGGCTCATTCGATCACCGCACCGACCGGCGCGGCGCGGGTGTTTTTGATTGTAAAGAATGCCTGAGGGCCGTTTGGACTGCGCCCAACCTGACGACCGTTAGGTGATCAACCGTTGCGCCACACAAAGCGCGGCAAGAGACGGCAGGGTCAGAAGATCCTTGGTGCGCTGCACGCGATCCTCGGTGTAATAACCCGTTTCATGCAGAATGTTCACCGTTGCGGCCAGTGTTCCACCAATCACGATGGGCAGGTTGATCACCGACTGACAGCCCAGCGTATTGATCAACTCATAGTCGGGGAAAACCTGCGCAATATCCTCGATGGTATTGGCAACAAAACATTCGTGCTGGTCATGCACGATGGAAAACCAGCTGTTGCGGGTGATTGGTTTGGTGCCCGAGGTCGGGTAATTTTCCGGGTCACTGGTATAAGTGCGCTGTGCCAGCTCTGTCGCCATATCAACCGTCATCACCGTAAACAGCTTGGCCCCGACCAGCTCTTTGGTCAGCTCACTCAGCGCATCATAGGCTTGTTGGGCTGTTTTTGCGGATGAAAGGGCCAGTTCAAACCGGGCCTGTGCAGTGTTATTGGTCATACAATATTTCCCTGAAAAGTAGGGCGACCTTTGCCGCAACGCGACCGCTGATCAAGCGGCATCTCCGTTAGTACCAATATTCCAGTTTCACGGATTTTTTTCCACAATACTGAAATCCCCTATTTGGGAATCAAATCCGTTATGCTAGATAATATTCCACGGATAAGGAGTTCACCGCATGACCACCGCTTTTCTGACCGACATCTCGAACACGCTGGCGCAGATCGAAGCCGAGGGGCTGACCAAGCGCGAGCGAATGATCACCTCGCCTCAGGGCGGTGAGATCATGGTGGGCGAGCACAAGGTGATCAACCTGTGCGCCAACAACTATCTGGGGTTGGCGGATCATCCTGATCTGATCTCCGCCGCTAAAAACGTGATGGATGACAAGGGCTTTGGCATGGCCTCGGTCCGGTTCATCTGTGGCACTCAGGATATCCACCGCGCGTTGGAGCAACGGCTGGCCAAGTTTCTGGGCAAGGATGATTCGATCCTGTTTGCCGCCTGTTTCGACGCCAATGGCGGGCTGTTTGAACCTCTGCTCGGACCCGAGGACGCCATTATCTCGGACAGTTTGAACCATGCCTCGATCATCGATGGCATCCGCCTGTGCAAGGCCAAGCGTTATCGTTACCTGAACAGCGATATGAAGGATCTTGAGGCCTGGCTGAAACAGGCGCGCGAGGACGGGGCGCGCCATATCATGATTGCCACCGACGGCGTGTTCTCGATGGATGGCTATCTGGCCAAACTGCCGGAAATCCGCGCACTGGCGGATAAATACGACGCGGTGCTGATGGTGGACGACTGCCACGCCACCGGGTTCATGGGCCCCAACGGTGCAGGAACGCCGGATCACTTTGGCATTGATGTGGACATCGTCACCGGAACACTGGGCAAAGCATTGGGAGGGGCCATCGGCGGTTATATCGCCGGGCCGCAGCCAGTGATCGACCTGCTGCGGCAGCGGGCGCGGCCCTATTTGTTCTCTAATTCGCTGCCGCCCTCTATTGTTGCTGCCGGGCTGGAAGCCATCCGGCTGGTCGAACGGGGCGCAGATCTGCGCGCACAACTGTTTGAGAACACCAAATTCTGGCGCGCCGGCCTGGACGCGCTAGGTTTTGACCTGCTGCCGGGCGAACATCCAATTGTGCCGGTGATGCTGGGTGAGGCGCAGCTGGCGCAGGATATGGCGTCGCGGCTGTTCGACGAAGGCGTCTATGTCTCGGGGTTCTTCTTTCCGGTGGTGCCGCGTGGCAAGGCCCGCATCCGGACCCAGATGAATGCGGCGCTGACCCGGGATGAGCTGCAACACGCGCTGGCCGCCTTTGGCAAGGTGGGCAAAGATCTGGGGATCCTCAAATGAGCAAGCCAAACACCATGAAGGCGCTGGAAAAATCCCACCCCAAGGAAGGCCTGTGGATGACCCGCGCGCCGGTGCCGGACATCGGCCCGGATGATGTGCTGATCAAGATCAACAAAACCGGCATCTGCGGCACCGATGTGCATATCTGGAACTGGGACGCCTGGGCGGCAAAGACGGTGCCGGTGCCGCTGATCACCGGTCACGAATTCGCCGGCACGATTGTCGAGCTGGGCCGCAACGTGACCGACCTGAAGATTGGCCAGCGCTGCAGTGGCGAGGGCCACCTGATCGGCCACCAATCGCGCCAGTCCCGGGCCGGCAAGTTCCATCTTGATCCCGAGACCCGCGGGATCGGCGTCAATGAACAGGGGGCCTTTGCACAATATCTGCGGCTGCCGGCGTTCAATGTGGTGCCACTGCCCGACGCGATTTCAGACGATATCGGCGCCATCCTCGACCCGCTTGGCAACGCAGTTCACACCGCGCTCAGCTTTGATCTGGTGGGCGAGGACGTGCTGATCACCGGCGCCGGCCCCATCGGTATCATGGCCGCTGCGGTGGCGCGGCACGTCGGCGCACGGCATGTGGCGATTACCGATGTGAACCCGGACCGGCTGGCGCTGGCGGAAAAGGTCGCCAATGTGCGTCCGGTGAATGTCGCCAAGGAAGATCTGAACGATGTGATTGCAGAACTGGGCATGTCGCAGGGGTTTGACGTCGGGCTGGAGATGTCCGGCAATCAGGCGGCGCTGGACCAGATGATCGAGGCGCTGGTGATGGGCGGTCACATTGCAATGCTGGGTATCCCGCCGGGTAAATCACCGGTGGACTGGAGCCGCATCGTGTTCAAGGCGATCACCATCAAAGGCGTCTACGGGCGGGAAATTTTTGAGACCTGGTACAAGATGATCGCAATGCTGCAAAACGGGTTGGACGTCAGCGGTGTCATCACCCACCGGTTTGGCGTCGATGACTTTGAGCAGGGCTTTGCTGCGATGAAGTCCGGGCAAAGTGGCAAAGTTGTCCTTGATTGGACATAATCATCGGGCCGCTGAATTAACGTAGAATTGGTCGCTCACCACAGTTAAAATCATGGCTGGGGGCCAACACTACCTTTTGAATTGGCAAAAGATCCTAAAAAATCACATATAAAAAATGGCCCTCCAGCCACGAGACTTCGATAACACGAAAAAGTCAAAAATGCATAAATATGTGAAAAATCCGTGCGTTATTCGCTCATTCAGGCAAAAGAGCAACACGTCCCGTTTCGCTGAGAACCCAGACATCCTGACCTTCGAACACCGCAGCCGTCAACGGGCGACCGTATCCTGCGCCTGAATCCAAATTGACCCGGTTTCCATGATGCTCAGGCTGAGGCACCTGCGTATGACCATGCACCACCAGCCAGGGATGCGGATCAGGGTAGCTCAGGAACTCCTCGCGGATCCAGATCTTGTCCTCGATGTCCTGATCTTTGAGCGCCACACCGGGACGAATCCCGGCGTGAATAAACAGCAAGTCACCCTCTTGATGATGACTTGGCAGCGCCGCCATAAAATCAATGTGGCTTTGCGGCACCGCCGCCTGCGCACGCTCATGGACACTATAGGTGCGGTCGCCCTCGACAACGTCAACCCCGTAGGACGCCAGCGTTTCCACCCCGCCAATACGCGCATGCAGCCAGTGGAAACCAACCAGTAGCTGCGAATCGGTGCGCGGGTAATCCTCCAGGAACATCGCGAACATCCGGTCATGGTTGCCCATCAGGGTGACCCAATTGCGGCCCTCGGCTTGTCCCCGCTGCAACAGATCAATCACACCGCGGCTGTCCGGGCCACGGTCGGTGTAATCACCGAGAAAAACGATGCGGGCATCAGGGCCACCATCCGCCTCGATACGCCCCAGTGCCGCCTCCAGCATCTCGAGCTGACCGTGAATATCGCCGATGGCGTAAATGGGAGAGGTCATAGGTGGTCCTGTTGCTGTTTCATCTATGCCGGGGTGTTAGGCCCGTTTATCGTTGATCTCGCAGGTGACGGTCACATTGCGGCTTTGGAACAACAGCGCGTCGAGCCTGCCGGAAGTCGGACAATCGGTTTTTGCTAAGTGTCGCCCAACATCTGGGGGACCATGTCTCTCACCTATTGCTCAACCAATGCGATTTGCCATTATCGCATAGCAACAGGACATCGAGGGAACTGCAAGAGTGAGTCCCGTAAAAAGGGAACCGCCACGGCGGCGATTCCCTCATATTGTTAGTGAAATGGCCTATGCTTAGCTGACATCAAACTCCAGCGGTTTGATCTGGGTAAAGTAACCCGTCTCGGCCAGTTTGGCACGAGCATCGGCAGGCACTTGGTTATCCACATACAGCAGGGCGATCGCTTCGCCGCCTGCAGCGGTACGGCCCAGCGTGAAGTTGGCAATATTGACGCCGCTTTCCCCCATAGTCTGGCCCAGAGTACCAATAATGCCGGGGACATCTTCGTTGGTGGTATACAGCATATGGGCGCCGACCTCGGCGTCGATGTTGATGCCTTTGATCTGGATGAACCGCGGCTTGCCATCGCTGAACACGGTGCCCGCAACCGAGCGTTCACGCTTGTCGGTCACCACGGTCACCTTGATGTAGCCATCAAACGAACCGGATTTGTCCTGATTGGTGGTGGAAATCTGGATGCCGCGCTCTTTCGCGACAACCGGAGCCGAAACCATGTTCACGTCCGGGTTGGCGCGTTTCATGATACCGGCCACAACCGAACAGTTCAGCGCCGCCAGGTTCATTTCCGAGGCAACACCGTCATACAGGATGTTGATCGCCTTGATCGGCTCATCGGTCATCTGCCCGGTAAAGCTGCCCAAGTGGTCGGCCAATTTGATCCAGGGGCCCATGATCTTGGCTTCTTCGGCCGTCACCGAGGGCATGTTGAGCGCATTTTCTACGGCACCGGTCAGCAGATAATTCGACATCTGTTCAGCCACTTGCAGGGCAACGTTTTCCTGTGCTTCCGAGGTGGCAGCACCCAGGTGCGGGGTGCAGACCACGTTGGGCAGGTTGAACAGCGCGTTTTCCTTGGCGGGCTCGTTCACGAACACGTCAAAAGCCGCACCTGCGATATGGCCGGATTTCAACAGATCAGCCAGCGCCTCTTCGTCCACCAGACCACCACGGGCACAGTTGATGATGCGGACACCCTTTTTGGTCTTGGCCAGGTTTTCGCGCGACAGAATATTGCGGGTCTGGTCGGTCAGTGGCACATGCAGGGTGATAAAATCGGCGCGTGCCAGCAGCGCATCCAGTTCAACCTTTTCAACGCCCATCTTGTCGGCTTTCTCTTCGCCCAAGTAGGGGTCATAGGCGACAACCTTCATTTTCAGACCATGCGCACGGTCGCAAACGATGCCACCAATGTTGCCGGCGCCGATGACGCCCAGCACCTTGTTGGTCAGCTCGGTGCCCATGAACTTGGATTTTTCCCACTTGCCTGCATGGGTCGAGGTGCTGGCCTCGGGGATCTGGCGGGCGACGGCGAACATCATGGCGATGGCGTGCTCGGCGGTGGTGATCATATTGCCGAACGGTGTGTTCATCACGATCACACCTTTTTTCGAGGCGGCTTCCTTGTCGATGTTATCAGTGCCGATACCGGCGCGGGCGATAACTTTGAGCTTGGTGGCGGCCTCAAGGATGGTTGGTGTCACTTTGGTCGCCGAGCGGATCGCCAGACCATCGTATTGACCGATCACTGCGGCCAGCCTGTCTTTGTCCTTGCCCAGGTCAGGCATGAAGTCGACGTCGATGCCGCGATCGCGAAAGATCTGCACGGCGGTCTCAGAGAGTTTGTCGGATACGAGTACTTTGGGAGCCATGGTTTTGGTCCTTTTGAATTCTTTGGAGCGAGGAGTGGTGCGTGGAACCACGCACCCTACACTGACATGAGGGGGGCTTAGGCCGCCTGAGCGGCGATTTCGGCGTCAAATGCCCAGGCCAGCCAAGGCAGCATGGCCTGAATGTCCGAGGTCTCAACCGTACCGCCACACCAGATCCGCAGACCGGCAGGCGCATCGCGGTAAGCACCGATGTCCAGCGCGATATTCTCCGCTTCCAGACGTTTGGCCACCGCCTTGGCAAAGGCAGCACCGTCCTGGATGCGGCTATCGGTGAACCTCAGGCAGACCGAGGTGTTTGAACGGGTCGCGTCATCCTCGGCCAGATTGGCAATCCAGCTGTTGGCGTCACAGAAATCAAACACCGCCTGGGCGTTGGCGTCGGCACGGGCGATCATCCCCTGCAGACCACCAACCGATTGCGCCCAGTCCAGCGCAAACAGGTAGTCTTCGACCGCCAGCATCGAGGGCGTGTTGATGGTGGCACCGGTAAAGATGCCCTCGATCAGCTTACCGCCTTTGGTCAGGCGGAATATCTTGGGCAGCGGCCAGGCCGGGGTGTAGCTTTCCAGACGGGCAACAGCGCGGGGGGAAAGAACGATAATGCCGTGCGCCGCTTCGCCGCCCAGAACTTTTTGCCAGCTGAAAGTGGTCACATCCAGCTTGTCCCAGGGCAGATCCATCGCAAAGACGGCCGAGGTCGCATCACAGATGGTCAGGCCCGCGCGGTCGGTGGCGATCCAGTCACCATTGGGCACCCGCACACCCGAGGTGGTGCCGTTCCAGGTGAACACAACGTCATTGGCAAAATCAACCGAGGCCAGATCAACGATCTGACCATAGTCAGCGATCTTCGCTTGGGCGTCGATCTTCAGCTGCTTGACCACATCGGTGACCCAGCCGGCGCCAAAGCTTTCCCAGGCCAGCATTTCAACTTTGCGCTCACCCAGCAGCGACCACAGAGCCATTTCAACAGCCCCGGTGTCCGAGGCAGGGACGATACCGATGCGGTAATCAGCTGGGATGCCCAGAACCTCGCGGGTGCCTTCGATGGCCTGCTTCAGCTTGGCCTTGCCGACAGCTGCGCGGTGACTGCGACCCAGGGGGGCGTCGGCCAGCTTGGACAGTTCGAATGTGGGGGGTTTGGCACAGGGGCCCGAGGAAAAACGCGGATTGGCCGGCCGCGTGGCCGGTTGCTGAGTAGCCATTGATGCTATCCTTACAGATAAGTGCCCTTCGTTGGGGAAGGGTGTCCCACCGCCAGAGCTAGGGTGCTGCGGCGCGGCGCGCAACAGGAAAAGCGACATATTACGGCTATCCTTCGATGAATTGCGACGCAAAGGGACTACGATCGGAAACACGCAGCATGCGACAGTCCTCTCCTTTTCAACGCAGATCACAGATTTCGGGGCTGTCACATACAGCCGGGATTGGTGGGGTGCCATTTTGAATTTTTCATGCAACTCTACCTTAGATTTAATCTACTGGAGGGATTACATGTTACGTATTTCTTTGGCCCTATTGTGGGCCTTTACCTGGGCAAGTACGGCTCAGGCCTTTTGCGGCTTTTATGTCGCCAAGGCAGATGGCTCGCTTTATAATCAATCGTCGAAAGTTGTTTTTGTACGCGATGGCAACCGGTCGGTGATCACTATGTCATCCGACTATCGCGGGGTTGCCAAAGATTTCGCCATCATCATCCCCACCCCCAAGGTTCTGAAACGCGAACAGGTCGGTATGGTCGCACCAGAGACCATCACGCATCTGGACAGCTACACTGCGCCACGGCTGGTGGAATAAAACGATTATGACCCCTGCACGGGCGGCAATATCGAGTATTCGGTCGAACCCGTTGTCATCGAGGAAGCCGCTGGCGGTTTGTTTCGTCCCAGACAGGAACCGATCTATCGTCGCGCTGATGCCTTGGGCATCAAGATCAAAGGCAAGTTTGCGGTTGGCACCTATGACATCCTGATTCTTGCAGCAGGGCAATCAGACGGGCTGTCCGAATTCTTGACCGGCGAGGGCTACAAGCTACCCGACGGAGCTGAGGCCGTGCTGGGCGGATACATCAAGGCTGGCATGAAATTCTTTGTCGCCAGGGTGAACCTGGAGCGCCACAAAGCCAGCGAAGTGAAGGAACTACCGCCTCTGCAAATCAGCTTTCGCGCGCGCAAGTTCATGCTGCCCATTCAACTGGGAAAACTGAACAGCAGCGGCGCGCAGGATGCTCTGTTCTTTATGCTGACCCGCAAGGGGCGGGTAGAAACAGCGAATTACCCGGTCAATATGCTGCCCAGCAATTTTGACATCCCGTCGTTTGTCGAAAAGGATTTTGGCGGTTTTTACAAAGCCCTATTCGCCAAGACTGCACCGAACTGGGGTGGTATTGTGACGGAATATGCCTGGGACATGCAGTGGTGCGACCCCTGCGCCGCCGACCCTCTTAGCCGCGCTGAGCTGGAAGAGCTGGGCGTCCACTGGCTGAAGAATGGTGATAACCCGGCCAAGGACGTCTATGTCACCCGGCTGCACGCCCGATACACCAAAGGGCAGATGCAAAAGGACATCGCGTTCCGCGTCACCAACAACCGAGAGAATTTTCAGGGGCGCTACGTGATGAACCACCCTTTCGTCGGCGATGTCAGCTGTGACGCTGGTGAAAAATATGTCGAAAGGCTGCGATTGCGCCTGCGCAAAGAGGCGGTCCAGCTGTCCGATGTTACAGGCTGGCCCGCGCGCGATGTTGAACGAAAGGTCCGCGCCACAGTACCAAAGGGTTATTGGTAATAGCACCAGTTTTCTGGCAACCAGAGACTGCACGCAATGGCATTGCAAACAGCCACTGCCGCGTGGTCTGTGTGGGTAAGGGATTTGCAAGCGGGTGTTTTGGGATGAGCAGACTGGCAATGGTGACCTACTCGGTTGCGCTGATGCTGATGATGGGCTGGCTACTGATAGTGGGTCAGTCGATTCTCCTGCCTGTTCTGGTGGGGATCATCGCGGTCTACATCCTGACCACGGCTGCCGAGGCACTGGTGCGGGTGCCGGTGCTGGGCGCGCTGCCACGCCGCTGGCGTCGGTTTCTGGTCCTGCTGGCCTTTGCCGCTGCTGTCCTGGTGCTGGCCGCCTTTATCACCTCAAACGCCGCAGCAATTTCTGCTGCAATCCCGGGATATGCTGAAAACTTTGACGTGTTGCAGGCAAAGTTTGTGACCCTGATCGGAGTACACGAGTTGCCCAGCTGGGCCAATCTGGGCGAACGAGTGCTGGATCTTATTGATGCCACAACCCTGATGCCAACGGCGATCGCCACCATCAGCAACGGTGGCACCGTGATCGTTGCGGCGGCCTTGTACGCAGTGTTCATCCTGGCCGAGCTGGACAACCTGCCAAACAAGACACGCCGCGCGATGGGCGACCACAAGCAGGCCGCGCACACATTGGAGATGGCGCGCCAGATCAACGAAAAGATCGGTGGCTATCTGGCAGCCAAGACACTGGTCAATGTGATCCTAGCCTTTGTATCTTATGCGATCCTGCTGTTGCTCGGCATCGAACAGGCGGCCTTTTGGGCCATCCTGATCGGGTTGCTGAACTACATTCCCTATATCGGGTCGATCATTGCGGTGATGTTTCCAGTGACCATGAGCCTGGTTCAGTTCGCCTCGTTCTCACACGCCGCCATAGCGCTGGTGACACTGATGATCCCGCAGATTGCGGTGGGCTATTACATCGAGCCGAAATTCCTTGGCCGGTCGGTCAACCTCAGCCCATTTACGGTATTGTTGTCACTGGCAATCTGGACCGCGCTATGGGGGTTGATGGGGGCGATATTGGCAATTCCACTGACTGCAATGGTGATGATCATCCTCGCCGAGATCCCCAATACCCGCTTTATCGCCGTGATGATGTCTGAAACGGGCGATCTGTAACAGCGCGCTTGGGGCTAGCCCACACCGGCTGGCGTGGCTATTAGGGGCGTAATCGCGCCCACGTCCATTTGGAGCCAACAGATGTTTACTGTCACCCTTCTTTGTAGTCCCGCCGACCCATCACTGGACCCGGCGCTGGTTGATTCGCTGCGCAATGCCTGGGGCGGCAATGATGCCACCTGGCTTGCCCCGGACGAGGCGGCCGAGTTTGCAGTGGACATCCGACCCGACAATCAATGGGACGTTTGGGCCGACTTGCAGGGCATGGGCGTGGATCTGGTAATCCAACAGACCAAGGGGCGGCGCAAAAAGATGCTGCTGGCTGATATGGACAGCACCATGATCCAGCAAGAATGCATTGACGAGCTGGCCGAAGAGGCCGGTGTGGGTGCCCGCGTCAAGGACATCACTGCCCGCGCCATGAACGGCGAGCTGGATTTTGACGGCGCGCTGACCGAACGGGTTGGCCTGCTGAAGGGCCTGCCCGAAAGCGTCATTGCCAAGGTTCTCGACGAGCGCATCACCCTGATGCCCGGCGGTGCTGCCCTGTTGGCGACAATGAAGGCAGACGGCGCCTATGCGGCGCTGGTGTCGGGAGGTTTCACCGCCTTCACCACCAAGGTTGCGGCCGAACTTGGCTTTGACGAAAACCGGGCCAATATGCTGCATGTGGCCGACGGCAAACTGACGGGTGAGGCGGGACGGCCCATACTGGGACGCCAGGCCAAGGTCGAGGCGCTGGAACAGATCACCGCCAAGCTGGGCATCACCGAGGCGGATGTGATGGCGGTTGGCGACGGGGCCAATGATCTGGGCATGTTAAAACGCGCAGGGGCCGGGGTTGCGCTGCACGCCAAGCCCTCGGTTGCAGCCGAATGTGACATTCGCATCAATCATGGTGACCTGACCGCCCTGCTGTTTGTGCAGGGCTACAGCCGCGACGAATTCAAAGGGTAATCTATGCTGGAAGTGGGTTTTGAGACCCTGCTGCTGTTACTGGCGGCGGGGTTTGTTGCGGGGTTCATGGATGCCGTTGCCGGTGGTGGAGGCCTGATCACGGTGCCGATACTGATGTTGGCGGGGGCCAATCCGCTGACGGCACTGGCCACCAATAAGATCCAGGGTCTGTTCGGCGCGGGGACCGCGACACTGACCTATGCGCGTGGCGGTCATGTCAATCTGCGCCAACAAGGCGGCTCGGCACTGATTGCCTTTGCCGCCTCCATCGCCGGGGCGTTGCTGGTTTCGATGCTGCCCACCGGTTGGATCCGAATGATCTTGCCGGTACTGCTGATTGGCATCGCGGTGTTTTTTGCCACCAAAAAGGGGCTGGGGGACACCGACCGGCATCGGCGAATGACCCCGGTTCTGTTTGCCGCGACCATGGTGCCCCTGTGCGGCGCCTATGACGGGCTGCTGGGGCCGGGTGCGGGCAGTTTCTACATGATCGCCTTTATCACGATGGCGGGCTACGGCGTTCTAAAGGCCACTGCCCACACCAAGCTGCTGAACTTTGCCTCAAATGCCGGCGCGTTGCTGGCCTTTGCCTTTGTGGCAACGCCGTGGTGGATCACCGGGCTGGCGATGGGAGTGGCGCAAATTGCCGGTGCCTATGCAGGCGCGCAAATGGCCCAGAAACAGGGGGCGCGATTGATCAAGCCGCTGCTGGTGGTCACCTCGGTGTCGCTGGCGCTGAAACTGCTGTGGGACATGATCTGAGCCGTTCGGGCGACCACCCCCCCCTCCTCGAAACACTTAACACTTGCCTTAATTAACACATAAGTTAATAATGATATCATGACACCGCTTCTAAAATCATTTTCCGCACTGGCTGACGAGGTCCGCATGTCGATTGTGAACCAGTTGATGGACCACGGCGAATTACCGGCGGGGGATCTGGTGCGCGGCTCGGGGCTCACCGCGCCGGCCATTTCGCGACATTTAAAGGTCCTGCGCGAGGCCGGTTTGATAGAGCAGCGCGCCGTGGGCACCCGGCGGCTGTATTCCGCCCGCCCCGAAGGGCTGCAGTTGATCGCCACCTGGACCAAATCAAAGCGCGAATTTTGGGACACCAGCCTGCACCGGCTGGAGACCGCGCTGATGGAGGACGATATATGACCGACCTACGGCTGGAACGCGATTTCTCAGTTAGCCCCGAACGGTTGTTCCACTGGCTGACGACGCCGGAAAAATTGCTAAAATGGTGGGGCCCCGAGGGCATGCATGTGCCCGAACATGATCTTGACCTCAGCCGCACCGGGCCGTGGTTTTCGATCATGCGCAATGATGAGGGTCAGCAATTCAAAGTCTCGGGCCATGTCACCCATGTGGACGCGCCAAAATCGGTTGGCTTTACTTGGGGCTGGCATGACGACGATGACCAACGCGGCACCGAAAGCCATGTGACCTTTACCGTGGTTGCCAGCACTTCGGGCGCGCGCCTTCTTGTCGATCACCGCGCGTTGGACGACAGCGCGCAAAGCGCCCGGCACGAGGCAGGCTGGACATCCTCGCTGCGCAAACTCGCGGCAAATATCACCTAATCACCCCGGCACTTTAACCCGTTTCATTTTTACACAAGGATACTCGCAATGGCCCAGTTCATTTTCGCCTATCATGGTGGCAAGAAACCCGACACTCCCGAAGACGGCGCCAAGGTCATGCAGGCCTGGAAAGACTGGATGGGATCGATGGGAGACGCCCTGATCGTGCCAGGCGCACCGGTTGGCATGTCAAAAACCGTCAGTGCCAGTGGTATTGCGGACGATGGCGGCGCCAACCCGCTGGCTGGTTATTCGGTGGTCGAGGCCGCCAGTATCGATGCCGCCAGCGAAATGGCCAAAGGCTGCCCTATGGTCGTCGATGGCGATGGTTCGGTTGAAGTGGCCGAAATTCTGGAAATGTAGTATCTTGCCCGGCCTATTGGCCGGGCAGTACAGACACTCAGAACAGCAATTCAGCGGCTGGCCGAACCACACCGCAGTTGATATCGCGACGGTTCAGTAGCGGTGCATTCATGTACTTCACCGTCTCGGGATGATTGGCATCCAGAACGCCCAGTGACACCAGAATGGCGGCAATCGCGCATTCACTAGCGCGGGTCGCACCATCTGCGATTTTCAGGGCGATACCCATGCGTTTCTCTGGGATGATGGCGATATAGAACCCTTCAGCCCCAGTCTTGATCGCAACCTTACCGCCCATGGCACGCATCAGGTTGGTACAAGCCTTACCCTCGCCGGCCACCAGATCAGGGTGCTGCGTCATCGCCGCCACCAATTGCTGACCCGCAAGCGAAGCCCGATCCGAACGGTCCGAGGCGGATGCAAACCAGGCCATTGACCGCGCCATACCCGTTACCGTGGTGGCAAAGTTCGGGGCCGAACATCCATCAATGCCATAACAGGGACTATCCTGACCTGTGGTCTCTTCAAACGCCGTCAAACCCGCCTGCTGCACCGGGTGGTCCAGCTCGACATACTCTGGCCCCGCCCCCATGTGCTTGGCCAGGGTCAGGAAACCAGCGTGTTTACCAGAACAATTGTTATGCACCTGACAGGGGCTGGTATCCGTCTTGATCAGGTCATTGCGCGCAGGGATATCACTGGGCAGTTGCGGACCACAGCGGAAATCACCATCACTCAACCCCAGTTGCGACAGCCATGCGTTGACCCTGCTGGTGTGGATCGCAGCCCCATTGTGCGACGCACAGGCCAAAGCCAACTGCTCACTGGTCAGGCCAAATTTTTCAGCCGCCCCCGAGGTGATCAACGGCAGCGCCTGGATCATCTTAGAGGAACTGCGCGGATAGATCACCGCGTCCGGATCGCCCCAGCTGCGGACCACCTGACCGCTGTCGTCACAGACAACCGCATGCCCCAGATGAAGGCTCTCGAGCAACTGGCCACGCCAGATTTCAGCCATCGGAACCGGATTTGTCATGCTATTAGCCCTTTTTCTTGGCGATTTCCTGCCAATCGCACTTTCTCCAGTGGTGCTAATGTCGTTAGTGTGGTTGTGTCAACATGCGAGAGGAATTGGCCTAGACGGTGGCGAACACTGCAGGCTCTCTGGCGTTATTGAGGTTATGACAGTCTTGGAGTCGGGACAAATGGCATCGAAATTTGCCCATGCAATCGTGAGCCTGTGTCTGGCCGGTATCATCGCCACCACAGCAAATGCACAACAAAACCAAAGCACCAACCGCGTTGCCGCCAACGTGGCCTGGAGTGTGTTTCAAGGGAATGATCCTGTCGAATGCTGGGCCGTCTCAGCCCCGGAAGAATCAGTCAACACGCGCGATGGTCGGGTTGTTGCCGTGCGTCGCAGCGAAATTCAGCTGTTTGTTTTCTACCGCCCTGACGGCGACGCAAGCGGACAGGTAACCTTTACCGGCGGCTATCCATTTGCTCCGGGGTCCACAGTGAACATGAAAGTTGGCGAGTCCGAGTTTGAACTGTTCACCGATGACGAATGGGCTTGGCCTGCAACTGCCGCCGACGATGCCAAGATTATTACCGCGATGAAGCGTGGAGCAAAGGCGATTCTGACCGCCCGGTCCGCCCGCGGCACCCAGACGCAAGACAGCTTTTCCTTGCTGGGCTTTACCGCCTCAATCGAAGACGCTGACAAGCGTTGCACTAAGTAAGAAAACACTGAGTTCCGGTATCACAAAGGTTCCGGAACTTCGGCCAATGCGTTCTCTCAAAATGTCGCATTGGTAACGACTTTGGCCAAAAACTTTTGATCTTGGCGAAAACTCCTATATAGAGCTGCATCCACTCTCTTAGCTCCGAGTCCAAAGCCATGACAGCCGACACACCGATCACCCAAGACGTTTTAACCTTGCCCCGCAAGCTGCCCGAGGGCGGTAAGATCAATCTTGTCGGCCAGACGCGCGAACAATTGCGGGCGACACTGATTCAACTTGGCACCGCCGAGAAGCAAGCCAAAATGCGGGTCGGCCAGATCTGGCAGTGGATCTATCAGTGGGGCAAACGCGACTTTGCCGAGATGACCAACCTGTCCAAAACCCTGCGCGCCGACCTGGCCGAGCACTGTGTCATTGAAATCCCAAAGGTGATCACCAGACAGGTATCTCAGGACGGCACCCGCAAATATCTGGTTCGCATCGCCGGCGGTCACGAGGTCGAGGTGGTCTATATCCCCGAAACAGATCGCGGCACCCTGTGCATCTCGTCTCAGGTGGGCTGCACCCTGACCTGTTCGTTCTGTCACACCGGCACCCAGAAACTGGTCCGCAACCTGACATCCGCCGAGATCATCGGCCAGGTGATGATGGCACGCGACGATCTGGACGAATGGCCGGTGCCCGGCACCCGCTCGGATGACCGCACCCGGCGGCTGTCAAATATCGTGCTGATGGGCATGGGTGAGCCACTGTATAACTTTGAAAACGTCCGCGACGCGATGAAGATCGCAATGGACCCCGAGGGCATTCAACTCAGCCGCCGCCGCATTACCCTGTCGACCTCCGGCGTCGTCCCCGAGATTGCCCGTACAGCGGAAGAAATCGGCTGCATGCTGGCGATCTCGTTCCACGCCACCACCGATGAGGTACGCGACAAGCTGGTGCCGATCAACAAACGCTGGAATCTGGAGAAATTGCTGCAGGCCCTGCGGGACTATCCACGGGTTGCCAATTCTGAGCGTATCACCTTTGAATATGTGATGCTGGACCACGTCAATGACAGCAAGGAAGACGCCCATCGTCTGGTCGAGCTGATCAAGGGTATCCCGGCCAAGATCAACCTGATCCCGTTCAACGAATGGCCCGGAGCTCCGTACAAGCGCAGCTCGGGCAACCGCATCCACGCCTTTGCGGATATCATCCACGAGGCGGGCTATGCCTCGCCGATCCGCAAACCGCGCGGCGAAGACATCATGGCGGCCTGTGGTCAGTTGAAATCCGCCACTGAACGCGCCCGCAAGAGCCGCAAGCAGATCGAAGCCGAGGCGAACATTTCCTCCTGACCCGACTGTCAGCCCCACTCGGTCTAATGGCCGGGTGGGGCAAAATTGCCGCAACACCTTCGTGCCCATAAGGCAGGCCGCCACAATGCGCCTCAAAATTTCCTCAATTCCGGTACAGTTCTGACATGTCGAACAATCAGTTTCCATTCTGAGAACAATCAGAAACAGGAGATCTGACAATGACACAGGCAGATATTGGCGGCAGCATGATCGAGGATGGCGTTCTAAACCTGATCCGCGGTGAGCGGGAAAAAGCACTGAGTGCGCGGGAATGGAAATTCCGCCTGAAGGGCTACGGATATGCGATCAAAGACGTGCGCGGCGCACAGGTATTGACCAGCCTGCCCCAGGGCGTTGAACTGGGCGTGCTGCCGACAGACATGGCCTAACCCACCCAGTTCATATCTTTAATTATACTCTATCGCAGGGGCGGATTATTTCTCCCGCCCGGGAAGATTATCGCGCGGCGGCGCCGGCTCCCAGTTTTCAATGAGCTCCATCGCCTCTTGCGCGGTATCAACAAAGCGGAACAAATCAAGATCCTGATCCGAAATAGTGCCGGCATCTGCCAGCGCATCCCAGTTGATGACCGTTTCCCAGAACGCCTTGCCAAACAGCAGGAACGGCACCCGCTCCATCCGGCCCGTCTGGATCAGGGTCAGGCTCTCAAACATTTCATCCATGGTGCCAAAACCACCGGGGAACACGCAGATCGCCCGCGCCCGCATCAGGAAATGCATCTTTCGGATCGCAAAATAGTGGAAGTTAAAGCTGAGATCCGGGGTCACATATTCGTTCGGGGCCTGTTCATGCGGCAAGACAATGCTCAACCCAATCGACGCCCCGCCCGCATCCATCGCCCCACGATTGCCGGCCTCCATCACGCCGGGACCACCGCCAGTGACAATCACGTGCTGACGGCCGCCGGTCTCGATCGACTTCAACGTCATCAAGCGGGCGAACTCACGCGCCTCGTCATAATATTTCGACAAATCTGCCAGAGTTTGAGTGCGCGCTTGGTCCTTATGCGCGGGGTCCGGAATACGAGCGCCGCCAAACAATACGATGGTGCTTTCAATACCGCGTTCGTCCAGCAACAATTGCGGTTTCAGCAGTTCCAGCTGTAACCGCACCGGGCGCAATTCGTCACGGCAGAGGAAATCCTCATCGGCAAAGGCCAGGCGATAGGCCGGGGAATCACTCTGAGGTGTCGAAGGCACATGTTCGGCCTGATCCCGGTCGGAATGGGCATCGCGAAATCGGCTGTGGCGGTCATCACTCATTTTGGGATCCTGCTTGCGTGTTTTATTTCAGCCTATAAGGTCAACCGCCGCAACACTAGATAAAGGCGCGTAAGATGGGTTGGAAAAGCGACATTGAAGCCGCTGCTGAACGGATTAGTGGCCATATTCAGGTCACGCCGGTGCTGCAAGTTCAGGGATTTGGACTGAACGCCGCGGTTGAGCTGAAACTGGAGCACATGCAGCACACCGGTAGTTTCAAGGCGCGCGGAGCCTTTAACACCCTGCTCAGCCAGCAGGTGCCGGCGGCGGGGCTGGTGGCTGCATCCGGCGGCAACCACGGTGCTGCGGTGGGTTATGCGGCACATAAGCTGGGGCACCGGGCGCGGATCTACGTGCCTGAAATGGCCGGTCCTGCCAAAATCGCCCTCATCCGCGACTCGGGCGCAGACCTGCAAGTGGTTTCCGGGGCCTATGCCAATGCCCTTGAACTGGCGCAACACTACGAAGCCGAGACCGGGGCCATGCAGGTGCACGCCTATGACGCCGCCGCCACCGTCAGCGGCCAGGGCACATGTTTCGCCGAATGGCAGCAGCAGGGATTGCAGGCTGATACTCTGCTGATTGCGGTTGGTGGGGGTGGCTTGATCGCTGGCGCCATGGCCTGGTTTGACGGCGGCAAAAAGATCGTCGCAGTGGAACCGGAAACCTCCTGCGCTCTGAACGCTGCCCTTCAGAGCCAACACCCGGTTGATGTCGAGGTCTCGGGCGTTGCCGCCAATGCGCTGGGGGCCAAACGGGTCGGCAATATCTGTTTCGAGCTGGCCACATCGCAAAACACCACATCTGTCACGGTCACAGACAGGGCGATCACCACCGCCCAGAAAGCCCTGTGGATGCAGCATCGGATTCTGGTCGAACCGGCAGGGGCCACCGCACTGGCAGCGCTGATATCCGGCGCCTACCGCCCCGCAGCGGGTGAACGCGTTGCCGTGCTGATTTGTGGCGGCAATATAGCGCCAAATCCGCTGGGATAGCTCTTGCGGGCCACTGATTTGAATTTTATCTATTATCTATGACAGCCACAATCGCCGATTTCATCTATCACAGCCTCAGCGAACGCATCGTTGCAGGTGATCTTCCCGCCGGAGAGAAACTCCGTCAGGACCATATCGCACGGGAGTTTGACACCAGCCATGTGCCAGTGCGTGAGGCCCTGCTGCGGCTCGAGGCACATGGGCTGGCGCAGTCCATTCCAAGGCGCGGCACAAGGGTCACCGCCCAGGACCCAGGCGAAATTCACGAAGTCATCGAAATGCGGATCTCTCTCGAGATCCTCGCCCTCACCCATGCCATCGCAAACCTAAGCCAGCAGGATCTGGATGCAGCTGAAGCGGCCCGCATTGCCTGTGACGCTGCTGATGACATGGCGGTCTGGGAAAAGCTGAACCGCGGGTTTCACCGGGTGATTCTAACCCCCTGTGCGATGCCACGGCTACTGGCCGCGATCGACGATCTTCACATTGCCTCTGCCCGTCATCTGTTCGCCAACTGGCAGCACCGGTGGAGCCGCCGCACAGACAAGGATCACGCCGCAATCGTTCAAGCCATGCTGCGCCGCGATGCCGCAGCGGCCTGTGAGATTCTGCGTCGTCACCTCCGACGGGTGCGCTGATCTTTGCGCTGCCTTAATTCTGACAATACCATTAGCCACTGTAAATGCATGTCAATTTGAGGCGTTCAACATGTATTACTTTAATTTCACGATCCCCAACTTTTCTACCTCACAGGTCACAGGTGCTGAAACAGGTCCGCGAACCTGTGAGAGAACGCTGATAAGCACCCTGCAAACCGGCCTGACGGCAGCGGCATTCACTTGCAGTGCCGTCAAACCAGAAAACCAGGCCCCTCAATTTGGTGCCCTGAAAAACGGCACCACCTACCATATCGGGGGCCAGTTCAATACTGAGGCAAACTTCTGCAGGGTAATTGTCTTTGTGAAACATAAACGAAGCCTTACGGAAAAACTGCTCGGCCTGAACAAACTGGCACCGCAGAACTACATCGAGAAAACACTTCGCGAGATGATCAGGGCACTGCCGGATGTCTCCGACCTGCAAGAATCTCAGAGTTTCGGGGAAATTGAGGTCGAGAACGGCACATTCGTTGAAATCTGGCGATGACCTGAGCAGGAATTGCCGCTATGAAAGCCCGAACCATTACGTTTTCGGAGCTTAACATATGTCCAACGCCCAGCTGGAAACCGCCATCGAAGCCGCCTGGGAGGTCCGCGACAGCATCACTCCCGCCGCTACCGGAGAGGCCCGTGAGGCCATTCAAGACACGCTAAATGCGTTGGATTCAGGCAGCCTGCGGGTCGCCGAAAAACTGGAAAATGGCGACTGGCACGTAAACCAGTGGGCTAAAAAAGCCGTTCTGCTGGGCTTTCGCATCAAAGATATGGAAATGCAATCTGGCGGCCCACAGGGCAGCGGCTGGTGGGACAAGGTCGACAGCAAATTTAAGGGCTGGGGCGAAGACCAATGGAAAGCAGCAGGGTTCCGCGCTGTTCCCAACGCCATCGTTCGCAAATCCGCCTTTGTCGCCCCCGGTGTGGTGCTGATGCCGTCCTTTATTAACTTAGGCGCCTATGTCGACGAAGGCACCATGGTTGACACCTGGGCCACGGTTGGATCCTGCGCTCAGATTGGTAAGAACGTACACCTGTCCGGCGGCGTTGGTATTGGCGGCGTGTTGGAACCGATGCAGGCCGGTCCAACCATCATCGAAGACAACTGCTTTATCGGCGCCCGTTCAGAAGTCGTCGAAGGCTGCATCATCCGCGAAGGTGCCGTGCTTGGCATGGGGGTCTACATAGGTCAGTCCACCAAAATTGTTGACCGCGAAACTGGTGAAGTCATGTACGGAGAAGTGCCGCCTTACTCGGTGGTTGTGTCCGGCTCAATGCCATCGAAAAATGGTGTCAGCCTGTACTGCGCGGTGATTGTGAAACGCGTTGATGCTAAAACACGCTCCAAGACTGCCATCAATGAGCTTCTGCGCGACTGATTCACCTCCGGTGGCTGGGGCTTTGCCCCAGACCCCAGGATATTTAGAGCCAGATGAATAAAGGATCCCGTTTTCATCTGGCCAATAAATATCCTGGGGGAGCCGCCAGCATGGCGGCGGGGGCAAAGCCCCGAATCGAGATGATCGCGACAAATCACCACCGGTGTGATCAATTCCCCATTGCGCACCATTTCGTTGAAAGCCAGCCCTGCTTTGTGGCGATCTCCAAGTCTGATCCAACAATCTCTGAAAGGCGATCCGGTCGTGCGCCATGTTGAGCCATTTATGCAGAAAAGTGCTCTCCGGAAACAGCTGTTTCATCTTGGCACCGATTTTGTAGATATCCTCGCGATCACCGGACAGTGCCGCCCAGCGAAACGGGCCGATGCCACGGCAGAACAGAGGTCGAATATAGGCGGGCACAAAACCACGAAAATCAAGCGCATTTTCAGCCCCTCTTCCAGTGCCATCTGGCGGATATTGGCGCCGTATTCCACGGTTACAACGCCCATCGCGTGAAACCGGCACATGGCCTCGACCTGCAGCGCCATCGAGGCCCGGGCTGCTTTCTCCACTGCTTTGGGGTCGGTTTTGCGTTTGTCGTTCCACTCTCCAATGCTCCAACCCTGCGGTAGATGGCCATTGATTGGATCATGGGCCGAGGTCTGGTCGGTCACTATGATGGGGCACCGGCCACCCGCCTTGGCGCGGCGGTACAGGTCTGGAAAATATCGGCGGCATTGCCCAGTTGCCCCGACGATCTGGCCACTGTATTGGCGCTCCAGGGCCACAACCCGGTGCATATCCATATCGTTGAACAGCCCAGGGAAGTGAAGGATGTTCAGGCTTGGATGGGTGCCCGCCCGGTTGAATGGCGGTTGCAAAACGCTCCGGCCAATGACAGCGCCTGATCGCCGGGGCAAACCTGGGCGACGGGCTCTTTATGGTGCCGAACACCTGGCCCATGGTGGCGCCTTTGACATCGGTTCGGATTTCAGCGTGCGGACCTCACTGCCGGAAGAGTTGCAGCTGCTAGAGCACTCACCGCGACGACGTGACCTGAACCGCAACGAGATCATCCCCGGAGAGGGCTCGGCTGGAGAAACGCTGCATCTGGAGCTGCGGCGGCACGTTGAAGAGAGCAACGCCACCCACCGCCACGCCCAGGTCCTGCACCTGGAGAGTGTCCGATCTTCTGAGTATGAGGAAATTGACCCATGCTTGCAATCTATAGGAGCATGACGACAGCAGATCGTTCCAGTTCGAACAACGCTTTATCAATATTCCGGCGGTGCCAGAGCTGGTCGAGGCCGATTTCAAAACGGTTGGACCCAATGAATGGCTGCTGGCGCAAGTCCGGTATTTAAATGCCGCGCTCACCCTGTCAGCTGAGGCCGTAAATGAACAGATGGAGCGCACCCTCTGGTTTCAACAGCAACCGGTCACCTTTGTGCGGATGACCTTTCATCAAGGGTATCGGATGAGCACACAGTACTAGAGATTAGGATCCGACAGCAGCCGGCTTTCGTGTAACTTTAACTCTGGTCGTGCTGTCGGGCCATATCCGTTCTGACCGTCCATCAACTCAAGAATTTCAGCTCGGGTCTCTGCATCAAAGGCATCCAGGGTTTCGGCACCGGGATGGTAGCTTTCACTCTCCAGCCCGTTGCCACAGACAATTTCATGCTGATCAAAAAGCAAATGTACATAAGTCACCTGGCGGCCATCCGCCTGCACCCGGATCGTACTGTCGTTGATCAGATGCTTCGCCTAGACCAATACCTCGGACTGTCCAAATAGAAGTTCAGCGCGTTGCGAAGTGATCAGCACCCGATGATTGGGAGAGACCGCAATGCCTTCGTGATTGCCAAGTGCCCCAGCCGAAAAGACCACCGGCGCATCGCGCCCTTCGGCACGGCGTGAACTGCGTCCAACCCAACGCAGAGGCTGCGGACCATGGTCTCGGGTTTTAATCAGAGCGCCTATTTCCAGCTCTTCAACGGCCACCGGGCCATTCTCTGTATTGATCAATGTTCCGGCCACAAAACAAGGCGGGGAAGACACTTCGGTGGTGACCTCCACAAAACCAACGTCCGTATTCCCCAGATCATCCTCAACCGTATAGGAAAACGTGTTGGTTTCATCCACATCGCTGTCATTGGTGATAGAAAACGTTCCGTCAGGATTCAGCGTTACCACTTCGCCGGTGGCCAGGGTAACCGATTCGCCGGCAGTTACCGGTTGGCCATTAATGTGGGTAATCGTCAGGCTGGCCCCTGCAGTGTGAATGTCGTTATCCAGAACATCCAGATCCTCGGACCCATCGCCAGAAATCGTCACCTCGTCATCCGTTGCTATCAAATCAGTCTGAATGGAATCGCCCGCGATCAAGAGATTGGAATCGTATTTACCATCTCCGGCGTCAGCGATAGCGATCTTGATAGTGTTTTCCTGGTCTGGGATCACCGTCGCCTTGAGAGTCAAGGTTATCGTAAAGCCATCCATCTCAGTGTTGTAGGTATCATCGGTCTGCGCATTGTCGACATAGAGGTTCGGGTTTGATCCATCATTGATGTTGTCGATCGAAATGTCGCCTTCACCAATGGTCAGTTCAGCCTGCACCCCGTTAACCCAAATACCAACTGCGTCATTAAATCCCTCATTTACGTATTCCAGATACTCCTCGGAGGAAAAGGTTATCTGCATGGTCAGGGTCGAACCTTCGGGCACAAATGTTGCCTCAAACACTGCGGCGTCATAGGTTTGCACCCCGGCAATATCGGTCAGCTCGCTGGTGCCAGCCAAATGATGGTTTGTAGAGGTCCCGGCCTGGGTATTCACATCACCACTGCTGTTGGTAATGTCCTCTGCCTGACCTGTAGATAGAATAACACCGGTGTCCGAAGGGGTAATATCCCCGGCCACCAGATCCCCATCGGTATAAATCCCCGAGGCGGAGGCGGCGCCGGAATAGCTGGCGCTAGCAATGGAAATGCCATTTCCAAACATGGCATTTGCCATATCCATCGCGCTGGCACTGGTATCAATTGGCAATTCAGACGCGGTGGGCATGTTTGCTTCCTCGTTAAATGCTATTGGTCATCCTTATTCAATATGAGTTTATAAATGAAGAAATTTTGGATATTGGCAGGACTAATCATGAGTTCTTCGACCCTGCTTCCTGTCTCTGGTTGACCCCCGCCCCCGCGCGGGTCTATGGCATCGGCATGGAAAAGAAGAAAATATCCCGCCAGCAGGTTTACACGCTTGTCGTCCAGATTGGCCGCAAAGAAGGCGATGGCCTGCCCAAAGGCGCCACCGGCGCCGCGCTGATGATTTTTGCCTCGGGCATAGATGAGGCCGAAGCGGTGCGCGAAACAGTGGCGATCCTGAAACAGGCGGACACGGCTCCGCTGGATGTCACCGGATATGGCACTCTGGCCGAGCGTGAAACCGAAGGTCACGAAATCGAGGCTGAAGAACGTGCTCTGATGCAGCGTGCGCTGGAAGAAAACTCGGTGATTGTGGCCCAGATGACGCCGTTTTTTGGCGATGACGAGCCCACGATTCACTGAACATCATAAAGACGGCCTAGTCGCGCGCCCCAAACCACCGGCGGTAGATCACATCATAGGTTCCATCCTCGCGCAGGGCCAGCAAGGCGCGATTGACATCTTCCACCAGCGGTGAGCCATCGGGGAAAATGATGCCGTAGTTTTCCTTGAGAAACACAGATCCAACAGTGCGGCCATATCGGTAGCCTTTGTGGGTGGTATAATAACTCAGAATCGGCGCATCAAAGACCACAACCTGAATATTGCCCACCTCAAAGGCCTCTTTCAGCGCAGACAGCCCGTCATAGCCGCGATACGCAATCTCGCGCCGGTCAAGAAATCCAGCGGCGGTCGAGCCTCTGATGGTGCCAACGCGTTTGCCATACAGATCATTGACGGAATTCACCGACCCGGTAATCGCATTGACGGTCATGACTGCGGTGATCTTGGCCACAAACACCGAAACCACAAACAGCGATGAGACCACCAGAACCACACCAAACATGCGGCCAATTGGTGTGCGCGGCACGCGCTCCTCAAAGCCACCGTTCACCACCAAGTTCAGCGCCCACCAGAACGAAGGAAACCAGGCCTCTTTCAACGGCCGGTCAAAATAGGGCTGGGCCCGGCGCTCTAATGCCCACATCAACATACCACCGCCGACCAACAGCACAAAAGCTATGCCAATGGCCGCCGCCAGATCCCAGGACAACACTGCGTTCAGCAAGGACGGCGTCTGCAGGTCTTCAACCCGAACCATCATCTGCAAACCGCTCTCAAAAATCGGCTGGCTAAAGTCCATTACAATTTCACGAGCGGCGGTAATGGAGATATTGGCAATCGCCAAATCAGCCTCACCGCGCCCCACCAACCCAAGCATTTCGGAAAACGCGTCAGCCCGGTTGATCTCATATTTCCAACCCAACCGGTCGGACAATTCAGCCAACAGGTCGATGGAGAATCCCGCATCCCGGCCATTTTCAACAAATGAAAACGGCGGCCGGGTGACCGTGGCAACAGTCAGTGTCTGCGCGGTCAGGGACTGACCCCAGCTCAACAGCAGAATAAAAAGAGCAGCAATAATTCGCAACAAAGGGGCCATTCAGATCATAAATACACGTAATTTCCATTTTTAGGCGGAACGCAGCCGCCGCGCAAGTGCGCAGGATTCAGGCGATCCGGCGTTCGGCCAATACGGTGGCATCAAAAGACCGTAAAACCGGGTATTTTGAGCGACCATGTTCCGGTAGGCCTGACCGGTCCAATTCAGCCAAGAGACTTGCAGCGAGCCGGTTTCGGTCTCTGCGTAGGCGTCCAACAAACAGGCTTTCCACCACCGCGCCGGCGGCCAGCAGGGCGGCATGATCCGGCAGCAACACTTGCATATAGCGAGTCGTCGGCTTGTCGATCTTGGGCTGAAAGGCTGTATGAGTCGCCAGAAGATGCCGCGCCGGCACCAATACCGACTGCTGGCCAAATAGGTATTCCACTTCGGATCCTGACAGCACCAGCCGTTGCGACGGGGCGACGTCGATGTCCTGTAACAGGCCAAAATAGGGCGCCCGCAACCGGATGGGCTGGAACGAGCCAGCGGCCGGCACGGACCGCCTCACCACATGCAGCACCGGAACCGTGGTGCCATCACCTGTCAGCACCAGATCGCCCCGCTGCAATGTCGACAAAGCCCGGTAGCCTTGCGGAGTGGCAATCGGCGTATGCGCCGCCAGAGATGGCATTGGTCCAACCGGTTCGATCTGATCTGACAGCGCCAGATATTGAACATCCGTCGAGACAAACCGAAACGGGCCAGGCTGCAACAGCGCCCTCAGGTCCGCTAGGCGCCAGGGTCGCGGCGCCTTAAGCTCGACAATCTGCGCCTGACCGCCGTCCACCCGTTCCAACGCCAACCGCCCCCAACGCTGCGGCGCATCCCACGAATACGTCAGCCGCAACAGCTCGGTTCGGCCCGAATCGGTTGGGTTCAAGGTCCGATGCTCAACGGTTCCGAACTGCTCCAGAACCAAGTTCAAACCACCACCGGGGACCGCCCGCAGCGCCAATCTCACCGGCCAATCGCCGTCTTGTGCAAACAACAGCAATGGCTCCGGGCGCTGGCTGTCTGGCAGCCGCATCTCAACCACCAGCGAGCCCCGGACCAAGAGGGCGTCCGGGTTGCAGTCCCGATGTTCAGCGGTCGCATCGGGCTCAATTCCGCCCGCGTCAAATTGATTGAAATTCGAGGATGACACCGCCAGCCAAGCCATCAGATCAAGCGACCTTGGTTGCGGACAACAGCCGCGCTTCGTATGATTTCAGGGTCGGCCGGGCGGTGTCACCGTATCCTTCACCGGTGGCCGGATCCAGTTCAGGAAACAACGCGCAGATCTCATCGACAACCGGCTGCTCCAACAGGTTTGTGGTCTGCGGACCCGGCAGGAAACTTTCAGTCTCCAGCCCTTCGGAGAAAATCACCTGATGGCGGTCAAACATCAGATGCACATAAGTTACCTCACCACCGGGGCTGCGGGTCACCGAGCGATCATTGAGCAAGTCTTTGGCGGCCACCAGCACCTCGGCCTCTCCGAACAGCAACTCGGCCAGGCTATCGCGCACCAGAACCCGGTGCTGAGGTGAAACGCGCAAATCACGGTGCGACCCAAAGGTCCCCTTACGAATGTGAATCGGGGCGAAATCGCCTTCGGCCTCGACCAGCCGGGCACCAATCCAGCGGATCGGTTGGGCGCCGTCGTCACGGGTCACCACCAGATCACCGGGCTGCAGATCTTCCACCGCCAACTCGCCATAGGGGGTGCGGATCAGTGTTCCGGCCACAAAACAAGGGATCGAGCTGACGTTGACAAAACCGGTATCAGTGTTGACGCCGTTGGACGCCGTGTAGGTGAAATTGAAATTCTCGGTGTCACCGTCACCTGTCAATGTCAGGGTGCCATCAGCGTTCAGAAGAACCGTCTGGCCGGTGTTCAGCGTCACCGTTGACCCCGCAGAAACCGCAACACCATTCACGTGGGTAATGGTCAGCGTGCCGCTGGAATTATCAACGTCATTGGCCAACACGTCGATGGTCTTGCTGCCGCTTGGATAGAGGTTGGTAGAGTCTTCTATCGCGACAAAATCAACCTGCACCGAATCTCCGGCGATCAGAAGATTACTATCGTAACTGCTGTCGGACACATCCGCTATGCCGATACGGATGGTGTTTTCCACCCCCGGAATGACATTCATGGTCAGCGTCATGGTGACCGTCAGCCCGTCCATCTCGGTGTTATAAGCATCATTCGAGTTATCGAGAAACAGGTTTTCATTGTTGGTGGAATTCACATTGCCCGGGTCAGCATCGCCGTTTCCGACCACCAGATCGACCTGCACACCATTGATCCAGACACCCACGAAATCCTGATAAACCGAGTTCTCGAACTCGGGGTATTCCTCGGAAGAAAAGATGAATTGCATCGTCATTACCCCTGAGTCGGGGATAAAGGTGACGTCTAGATATGAGGCATCATAGGTGTTGGACCCGGCGGCGGCATTGAAATCGGCATTGTTGTTTTCACCGCTGGTATTTCGGGATTGGTTGGCGTCCTGGTTCGCCTCACCAGATGAATTGGTATATTCCTTGGCCCGGCCGGTAGACAAGATGACGCCGGTGTCTCCGGGGGTGGCCCCGGGAGCAATGCTATCGCCATTGGAATAGATCGCCGAGGACCTGCTATCCCCTGTATAGTCGGCGCTGACAACGGTGACACCATCGCCAAAAATGGCCTCTGCCATCTGCATGGCACTGGCATTGGTCTGATAAGTAAGTTCTGACGCTGCAACCATGTCTCTGCCTCATTCCTCAATGAGACAAAACATCCGGCGCGAGGGTTTTCCCCCGTCATTTCACACGGACCCCGCCTGTTGACGGTGGCTGAAAATGTGGTCCCGCTATTACGGTGACCGCTGTGCTCGGATGCCCTGCCTCGGGTTATTTATTAACAAATCTTTAACATGTATTACCGCCCGCTGTCATCCGGCCAGAAAAATTCGCGTCATGTCGCTGCTTTTACGCCACATTTCCAAGACAAGCTTGCCACTGCACGAATTGCGTCACCTCCAAATTCGCGCTAATCCAAGGCAACCCACATTTGCCGGAGCCCTCTGATGTCCCAAATCAACCCTGCCCGCCTGACCGCCGATCTGATCCGCTGCGCCTCGGTTACCCCGGTTGAGGGTGGCGCCCTGGTGCTGTTGGAAAAGCTGCTGACCGAGGGCGGTTTCACCTGTTGCCGCGTTGATCGCGGCGACGTCAGCAATCTGTTTGCCCGCTGGGGCGACAAGGGGCATGCGCGCACATTTGGTTTTAACGGCCATACCGATGTGGTGCCACTGGGGGACGAGGCCGCCTGGACCATGCCGCCGTTTGGCGCCGAGGAGAAAGACGGGTTCATGTATGGCCGCGGTGCCACCGACATGAAATCCGGGGTTGCGGCCTTTGCGGCGGCGGCCATTGATTTTGTCCGTGACACACCACCCAACGGGGCCATCATCCTGACCATCACCGGCGACGAAGAAGGCGACGCCGTTGACGGTACCACCGCGCTGCTGGACTATATGACAGCCGAGGATGAGGCGATGTCGGTCTGTCTGGTGGGGGAGCCCACCTGCCCCGACACCATGGGTGAAATGATCAAGATCGGCCGGCGCGGGTCGATGACGGCCTGGTTTACGGTTACCGGCGTTCAGGGGCACTCGGCCTATCCTCACCGCGCCAACAACCCGCTGAACGCCATGGTGCGGCTGATGGATCATCTGGCCAGCCATCAGCTGGATCAGGGCACCGCGCATTTTGATGCATCCACACTGGCGGTGGTGACCATCGACACCGGCAATAGCGCCACCAACGTCATCCCCGCGCAGGCAAATGCGACGGTGAACATCCGCTTTAACGACTCCCATTCCGGCGCCAGCCTGAGCCAGTGGCTGCGGGACGAATCCTCCAAGATCGCCGCTGAGTTTGGTCTTGAAATCGGGGTCAGAATATCGATTTCCGGCGAGAGCTTCATCACCGCCCCCGGGCCGCTGTCAGATCTGGTTTCCGCATCGGTCGAAGCAGAGTGCGGCGTCAAACCCGAACTGTCGACCACTGGCGGCACCTCGGACGCGCGCTTTGTAAAGAACCACTGCCCGGTGGTGGAATTCGGTCTTGTTGGCCGCACCATGCACCAGGTGGACGAGAGGGTAGAAGTCGCACAGATCCACCAGTTAAAGGCAATCTACAGCCGTATTCTGACGGATTATTTTGGATGAGCTATTCGATCTCGGTCACCAGTGATCACGGCGCCTGTTTTGCGTTGCGGCATCAGGTCTTTGTTGTCGAGCAGGACGTTTCGATCGATGAGGAAATTGACGATCTGGACAAACTCGCGACCCACCTTCTGGCAACGGACAACGGCGTGCCGACCGGCACTGCCCGAGTGGTGTATCAAGGCGACACCGCCAAAATTGGCCGGGTTTGTGTGCTGAAATCAGCACGTGGCACTGGTTTAGGGGCTGACCTGATCAAAGCGGCCGTACAGCAGTCCAAGGATCAACCCGGTGTCACCAAGGCCAAGCTGGGGGCGCAACTGCATGCCTTAGGATTTTATGAGAGACTGGGCTTCTCGGTCTATGGGGCGGTCTATCTGGATGCGGGGATCGAACATCGCGACATGGTGTTGGATCTGCGGTGAAGCCCACGCTGATCATCATGCTGAAGCTGCCGCAGCCGGGGCGGGTGAAAACCAGATTGGGACGGGATCTGGGTATGGTTGGCGCAGCATGGTGGTTTCGCCATCAATCAACACGGCTAATCCGCCGCCTACGTGATCCACGCTGGCAGATTGTACTGGCGGTCACCCCGGATCGCGCCCTGTCGGCGCGCCTCTGGCCTGCTGACCTGCCCCGGATGCCACAAGGGCGCGGCGATCTGGGCCAGCGGATGGCGCGGATGCTGGCAGCGATGCCAAGGGGCCCGGCTTGTCTGATTGGAGCGGATATTCCCGACATCTCCCGCAAACACATCGCCCGCGCCTTTAGCGCGCTGGGGAATCACGATGCAGCCTTTGGCCCGGCGCTGGATGGTGGCTATTGGCTGGTGGGGCTGAAACACCCGCAACGCCAGCCGCGTGGCATCTTCACCGATGTCCGCTGGTCCAGTGAACATGCGCTGAGCGACAGCCTGGCCAGTTTGCCCGGATACCGCATTGCTCTGACGGACAGCCTGCGCGACGTGGACACAATCGCCGATCTGTAAAACGGACACTCATATTTCCCAATGACCTTAGCCGCCGACCATGTTAGGCGGGGCATATGAGCCGTATACCCTCCAAGGCAGAGATCCTCGACTGGATTTCAGCGAACCCGACCCTCACCTCGAAACGCGACATTGCCAAGGCCTTTGGTATCAAAGGATCTGACCGCATTGACCTAAAGCGGATGCTGAAAGAGCTAGAGACCGAAGGCCATCTGGAAAAGCGCAAGAAAAGCTATGGCGACCCGGAGCGTTTGCCGCCGGTATCGGTGCTGCTGGTCAAGGCGCCGGACGGCGATGGCGATCTGTTCGCGCAGCCGCTGGAGTGGCACGGCGACGGGGTTGAACCCATTGTTCTGATCATGACAGGCGCCAAGGATCCGGCGCTGGGGGCCGGTGACAAGATTCTGGCCCGGCTGACCCTGGTGCAGGATCAGGACTACAATTACGAGGCCCGGCTGATCCGCCGCATCGGCTCCAATCCAAAACGGGTGCTGGGCATATTCCGCAAGCGCTCGGAAGGTGGCCGTATTGTGCCAATCGACAAATCGGGCTCCAGCGAATGGATCGTCGCAGATGATGCCACCCAGGGCGCCCGCGACGGCGAATTGGTCGAGGCAGAACAGGCCGGCCCCAAGGGCCGCATGGGCCTGCCCCGCGCCCGCATCGTTGACCGCCTGGGCGATCCATCCGCCCCCAAGGCAGTGTCGCTGATTGCCATTCACCAACACGGCATTCCCGACAATTTCCCGGACGCCGTAGTGGCCGAGGCCGACAAGGCCAAACCGATGGAACTGAAGGGCCGCACAGATCTGCGTGACATGCCGCTGATCACCATCGACCCTTCGGATGCGCGCGACCACGATGACGCCTGCTATGCCCACGCCGATGACGACCCCAGTAACCCCGGTGGCCACATCGTCTGGGTCGCCATCGCCGATGTCGCCGCCTATGTGCGCCCCGGCACCGCGCTGGACCGCGAGGCCCGCAAACGCGGCAACTCCAGCTATTTCCCCGACCGGGTGGTGCCGATGCTGCCGGATAGCCTGTCGGGTGATCTGTGCTCCCTACACGAAGGGGTCCCGCGCCCCTGTATCGCCGTGCGCATGCAACTGGATGCGACCGGCAACAAGATCGCGCATCACTTTGAACGTGCGCTGATGCGCTCCGCCGCCTCGCTGCATTACGCCGAGGTCCAGGAGGCCATGGATGGCGCACCTAATGATCGCACCGGAGTGCTGCTCGACGCGGTGATCAGGCCGCTTTATGCCGCCTACGCCGCTCTGAAAACAGCCCGCGCCGCCCGACAGCCGCTAGAGCTGGACCTGCCCGAGCGGAAGATTATTCTGGATGACAGTGGCAAGGTCCGCTCGATCAACTTCCGGGACCGGCTGGACGCGCACCGGCTGATCGAAGAGTTCATGGTGCTGGCCAATGTCGCCACCGCCGAAACACTGATCGCCAAACGCGCACCGCAACTGTTCCGGGTGCACGAAGAGCCCGCGCCCGAGAAACTGGATGCCCTGCGAGAAACGGCATCCGCCGCGGGACTGACACTGGCCAAGGGTCAGGTGCTGCAAACCCGGCATCTGAACGCCCTGCTGAATGCTGCGGCTGGCACCGACGACGCCGAGTTGATCAATATCTCAACCCTGCGCTCGATGACACAGGCCTATTACGGCATTGAGAACTTTGGCCACTTTGGTCTGGCATTGCGCAACTATGCCCATTTCACCTCACCGATCCGCCGCTATGCCGATCTGATCGTGCACCGGGCGCTGGTGACCTCACACGGCTGGGGCAAGGACGGGCTGGACCCGGCTGAGGTCGATCAGCTGGAGCAAACCGCCACCCATATTTCCGAAACCGAACGGCGCTCGATGATGGCCGAGCGCGACACCACCGACCGCTATCTGGCGGCCTTTCTGTCGGAACGGGTGGGCAATGAATTCACGGGCCGTATCAACGGTATCGCGCGCTTTGGCGCCTTTGTGAAACTGGATGAGACCGGCGCCGACGGCTTGGTCCCCGTGCGCAGCCTGGGGCGTGAATTCTTTCACTTCGACGCTGATTCAAGCACCCTCAAGGGCTCAGACACCGGCCTGGTCATCGCCATCGGCCAACAGGTATCGGTGCGCCTGACCGAGGCAACACCGGTCACCGGCGGGCTGCAGCTGGAGTTGCTGACCATCGACGACAAACCGCTGCCCCGTGGCGGCAGCCGCAGCCCGGCAGGTCGATCCGGTGGCAAGCGTAAACAAGTTAAGGCCAAGCGCAAGACAGACAAGGTCAAGCGCAAGCTGGTGCGCAAACGGCACTGACAGTGTAGGGTGCGTGCATGCACGCACCTCTGCTTGCCAGTTCCGCCCGCAATCGCTGCGCGGGTGATCTGGCCGTCCAACAGAAAGGGTTTATCCCTTAGCAAGGTCGTCAACGGGCGGCGGATCAGCGCCGGACTGCCCCGCATTCGGGTTGAGGAGCGGCGACCGGCGAGCCGCAACGGCGGATCCCCGCAGGCCAGCTGACTGAGCACTTTTGCCAGTGTTGCTTACCGGCTACATTGTCTCAGAGCAGAGTAAAATGAGGTGCAGAATGCGTGTTTTGGTTATTGCCACAGTTGTGGCCTGTCTGATGGCACCGCTATCCGGTGCCGCTCCGCTGTCACCCTTACGACCTGAGGCGCGACCGGACGTGATTGCTTTGAGCCAAGGCAGTTATCAAACGGCCGCTGTGGCGATATTGCGGCCCAGTTCACAGCCCAGTGCACGACCTGTCACCGGGACGATTCTGACCCCGCAGAACGCTTCCGCAAATCGTGACTTTCAGAGCTGGATCAAGCGGTTTCGCCAGCGGGCATTGGCCCAGGGCATTACCAACAGCACCCTGAACCGTGCCTTTGAAACAGTGACCTACGACCCCGAGGTCATCCGCCGTGATCAAAATCAGTCGGAATTCACCAAATCGATCTGGGACTATCTTGATAGCGCGGTATCTGACAAGAGAATCAAAAATGGTAAAAAGGCCCTGCGGGCCCAGCGGCGGCGGCTGCAACAAATCGAGGCGACCTATGGCGTCGACAAGGAAATCGTTCTGGCCGTCTGGGGGATGGAGAGCTCCTATGGGAGCTACCGCGGCGACATGGATGTCATACGCTCGCTGTCGACGCTGGCTTTTGACGGCCGCCGCGGCCGCTTCTTTGAGAGTCAGTTGATTGCCGCCCTTGAAATCTTGCAGGCGGGTGATGTGCCCGCCCGCAAAATGACCGGAAGCTGGGCCGGTGCCATGGGCCACACCCAGTTTATCCCGACATCCTATTTGGCCTATGCGGTGGATTTCACCGGCGACGGAAAGCGCGATATCTGGTCTGACAATCCCAGCGATGCACTGGCCTCAACTGCGGCCTATCTGGCGCGGTTTGGCTGGGTCAAGGGACAACCCTGGGGGGTTGAGGTCAGGCTGCCGCGCGGGTTCAACTATGGTTTGGCCCATCGCAGGATCAAGAAAAGCCCGGCGCAATGGGCTGCAATGGGGGTCAGGGGGGTCAATGGCCGCCCGGTGCCAAATCACGGTTCCGGTTCGATCTTGCTTCCGGCCGGAAGCAATGGCGCGGCCTTTATGGTGTTCAAGAACTTTCAGGTGATTGAACGCTACAATGCCGCCGATGCCTATGTGATTGGTGTCGGCCACCTGAGTGACAGGATCAAAGGCGGCAGCCCGATCCAACAGCCCTGGCCGCGCGACGATCGGGGTTTGAGCTTTGGGGAGCGGCAGGAGATGCAAAAGCGACTGACCCGTCAGGGCTTTGATACCGGCGGTGTGGATGGAAAAGTCGGCCCCAACACCAGCGCAGCGGTGCGCGCCTATCAGTTCGCCAATGGTCTGGTTCCGGATGGACATGCCTCGCTTAACCTGTTGAAGGCATTGCGGTAGAAAAGGGGGGCAGCCCCCTCTTGGCCTTTGGCCAATTCACCCCTGGGATATTTGTGGCCAGATGAAGGATCCAGAATGAATTAGGCCCCGGTGTTTGCCGGGGCCTTTGTCTTTTAAAGCGTTTTAGCCTTAGCCTGGGGACATGCCGCGCAGGCGTTCGGAGCGTCGCCGCAGCAATTCAAGCGTTGCCAGCAAGAGTACGGAAATTCCCACCAGGATCGTTGCCACCGCCAGAATCGTCGGAGACAGTTGCTCTCGCAGGCCGATGAACATCTGCCATGGCAGGGTTTTCTGACCGGCGGAGCCGACAAACATCACCACCACCACCTCGTCGAACGAGGTGATAAAGGCAAACAGCCCGCCGGAAACGACGCCCGGAAGAATCAGCGGCATTTGCACCCGAAAGAAGGTGGTGACCGGGTCCGCGCCCATATTGGCGGCAGCCCGGGTCAGGGACCGGTCAAAGCCCACCAATGTGGCCGTCACCGTGATGATGACAAAGGGAATACCCAATGCAGCATGCGCCATAACCACGCCCATATAGGTGCCTTGCAATCCAATACGGCTGTAGAAGAAATACATGCCAGCCGCCGAGATGATCAGCGGCACGATCATTGGCGAAATCAGGATCGCCATGATGGCGCGGCGGAACGGCACATGCGGCTGGCTGAGGCCAATGGCTGCCAGAGTACCAAAGGTAACTGACAACACCGTTGCCATTGGCGCGATCCTGATAGAGTTCCAAAGGGCGTTCTGCCAATCCTGATTGCCGAAGAAGTCTCTGTAGTGTTTCAGCGAATAACCGGCTGGATCAAACCGCAGCATCTCGGGCGTGAAGGTGAAGAAATCCTGGGCATTGAAGCTGAGCGGCATCACCACCAGGATCGGGGTAATCAGGAAGGTGAAGATCGCGCCGCAGATGACCCGGAATGTATAGTGCCACAGCACCTGGCCCGAGGTCAGGTAGGGTGCCAGATGCGCCCGATACCGTGAAGTGGCGAGCCAGAAGATGAACCAACCGGAAAACCAGCCAGCCGCGCCGCCAAGCACCGCTCCTGGCAGGCCTCCGAGGCCAAATCCCGCCACAGCAAAGGCTGCAATCAGCAGCCAGCGGATTGGTTTCTCCTTGTCCAGCATTGCAGTCAAAGCAAAGCCCAAAGCAGCCAGGATGGCAGCCCCGATCAATATGCCCAGCAAACCGGACCCTTGAGAGGTGCCGATAAAGAGGCCGAAAAAGGCACCGGAGGCCGCGGCAACTGCCGCAACAAATCCGGGCGTTTGGTTTTCTACAGGTGTTATTGTCATCTGTCTTATCCCAACTTCACGTTGTCGATGCCGACAATTTTATCATAAGCCCAGTACAGAACCAGAACCAGAGCCAACAGAATGGCACCCAGCGCGGCGGCCAGCCCCCAGTTCAGCGAGGTGGAAATGTGGTAGGCAATCCTGTTGGAGATGAACACGCCCTTGGTGCCACCAACCAGTTCCGGGGTGATATAGTAACCAATCGACAGGATGAACACGAGGATAGACCCCGCGCCAATGCCCGGTACCGACTGCGGAAAGTAGACTCGCCAGAACGCGGTCCAGTTGGTCGCCCCAAGTGATTTGGCGGCGCGCAGATAGGTCGGCTGGATGGTCTTCATCACCGAAAACATTGGCAGGATCATGAAGGGCAGCAGAATATGGGTCATTGTGACAATAGTGCCAAACTGGTTGTTGATCATCGCCAAGCGGGCATCATCGCCAACCAGGCCCAGCCAGACTAGGGTGTCATTGATCACCCCCTGTTGTTGCAGCATCACCTTCCAGGCGGAGGTGCGCACCAGCAGCGAGGTCCAGAAGGGTAACAGCACCAGGATCATCAGCATGTTGGAGGTACGGGCTGGCAGATTGGCCAGGATCCAGGCCACCGGATAGGCCAGCGCAATACAGCTGAGGGTGATCGCCATCGACATGAACATGGTGCGTTTGAGGAGCAGCCAATAGATTTGCTCGTCCTCAGGGCGCCATTCGGGCCCATCGGCACCTTTTTTCAGGTCTGCCGAATTGAGGAAGTAGCCATTGGTGAATTTTGGCGAATAGGTCTGAATGGTGCTCCAGACATCAGGATCGCCCCAGCCCTTGTGGAGTTCAAGGAAACGCTCCTTATAGGGCCCATCGTTTTCCACATCCCATTTTTTGACCTGGCGACCTGCCTTGCGAAATAGCGAAGAGATCCCCGGCTTTTCGTAGTTCAGACGCGAGCCAACACGGGTGTGTAGCTTGGCTTCGGCGGCAATCTGGAGATCGATGGCCAAAGCCGCATATACCGCCTCATCGGGCGTTTCGCCGCTGGTGGCGTCCCAGGACTCCAGAGCAACAACGGTGCGTGGCAGCGTCTCAGAAACAATCTGGTTCTCAACCGAGCGGAACAACATGTCGCCAATCGGAAGAATGAATGTCACTAAAACAAACAGCAGCAGCGGTGCAATCAACATCAGTGCCCGGTTTTTTTGCCTCCGGAGCGCGCGGTTTAAGCTGCGCTTTAGCGGCGTGCCGTCAGCGGCCATCACTGGTCCGGACTGGGTTGTGTCGCTCATGTTAGGAGTCCCCGTGAAATCTTTGGTGGAGAAAAGGCCCGAACTACTGTGCGCGCGGGCCTTTTCCCATTTTCAACTCAAGTCGGAATTACTTGGCCAACCAAGCCTGGAATTTGGCATTCAGATCGTCACGGTTGTCTGCCCACCATTCGTAGTCATAGGAGTGAACATTGGCGGAGTTGGCCGGATCTGTTGGCATGTGTGGTGCCATTTCGATGCCCAATTCTGCGTGCTTACCAACCAGAGGTGCCGAAGAGGCACGAGCCGGACCGTAGGAGATGTACTTTGCCTGATCTGCCAAACGCTGTGTGTCTGTGGCAAAACGCAGGTAATCCATTGCACGGGCTTTGCGCTCAGGGCTCAGGCCTGTTGGAATGATCCAGCCATCCAAGTCAAAGGACTGCATGTCCCACAGCATCCCGATTGGTTGGTTCTGCTCGGCGATGGCCGAGAACAGGCGACCGTTAAAGGTCGATCCCATCACAACTTCGCCATCAGCCAGCAACTGGGGCGTTTCGGCACCAGCAGACCACCAAACAACATTGTCTTTAATGGTGGCCAGTTTGTCCAACCCACGTGTCACACCTTCAGGGGTGCTCAAGACGTCATAGATTTCGTCTTTGGCAACGCCGTCGCAGTACAGAGCCCATTCCATGTTGTCGATCGGACGCTTCTGCAGCGAACGCTTGCCAGGATAGGCTTCCAGATCAAAAATGGCACAAACCGATGTTGGCGGAGTGTCACCAACCAGGTCGGTGCGATAGCCAAAGGTGGTCGAATAGACGATCTGAGGCACAAAGCACTCAGAAACCAGCAGGTCACCGAAGTCTTCGGACGCAGGCGTTCCATCAGGAGCAGGAGCCAGATCCGCATCGTGATCGATTTCTTCAGCCAGACCTTCGTCGCACAGGCGCATTGCGTCAGAGGCAACAACGTCAACAACATCCCAAGTGACGTTGCCGGCTTCGTTCATCGCACGCAGTTTTGCAACCGCTTCGGCCGAGCTTTCGTCGTTGATGATCTTGACGCCAGTCATGGCGGTATAGGGGTCGTGATAGGCGTTCTTTTGCGACGCCGAATACGAACCACCCCAGGAAACGATAGTCAATTCGTTGGCCATGTCCTGGGCCATTGCCATCGGTGCGCACAGCGCAGTCGAGGCCACCAGAGCAGACAGTTTGGTGAGTTTCATTTAGGCTCTCCTTGTTAAGTATTCTTGGAATTTTCAATTCCCCCGGTCGTTGTTCGCCGGGGGTAAAGGTCGTGACCGGATCAGGCGTCCAGTGCGCGGCAGTCTTCTGCCAGCCAGCCAATTTCGATCTCCTGGCCAGGTGTCAGACGCGCCTGATCGGGTGCATTACGGGTTTTGACATAGAAGTCGTCGGTGCCAGCAACCCGCAAGCGGGTGCGGAAGATATCGCCCATGTAAATGAACTCCATCACTTCCGCTTTCAGCGTATGGGCGCCCTCTGGCATCCGGTCTTTATTGAACTCGACCCGCTCAGGGCGGATCGAAACACGAGTGCGCTCGCCGGCCTTGGTCACATTGACCGGCTTGGCGTCGATCAGATCACCGTTGTCCAACTGAACCAGCGCCGTGCCACCCTTGATCTCTTTGACCACGCCTTCCAGCGTATTGTTCTCACCGATAAACTGGGCGACGAAACTGTTTTGTGGCGCTTCGTACAGCTTATCTGGCGGATCCAACTGCTGAATGCGGCCATCGTCGAACACCGCAACCCGGTCTGACATGGTCAGGGCTTCGGTCTGGTCGTGGGTCACGTAGACCACGGTAATGCCCAGACGGTGCGCAAGGTGAGTGATCTCAAACTGCATCTTTTCGCGCAGCTGCTTATCCAGCGCGCCCAGCGGTTCGTCCATCAGCACCAATTCGGGTTCAAACACCAGGGCGCGCGCCAGGGCGATCCGCTGTTGCTGACCACCGGACAATTGCGACGGACGGCGACCACCAAAGGCCCCCATCTCTACCATGTCCAGCGCCCGCATCACTTTCTTTTCGCGATCGGATTTGCCCATCTTGCGCACTTCCAACGGAAAGCTGAGGTTTTCAGCAATCGTCATATGTGGAAATAGCGCGTAGTTCTGGAACACCATACCGATGCCGCGTTTGTGCGGGGGGATGTTGTTGATAGAGGTGCCGCCAAGACGAATATCGCCGTGGGTTGCCGTTTCAAAACCGGCGAGCATCATCAAACAGGTGGTCTTCCCGGATCCTGAGGGGCCGAGCATCGTAAGGAACTCGCCCTTGGGCATGGAAAGGTTAAGGTCTTTGACAACGAGGTTTTCGCCGTCGTAACTTTTTTGAACACGTTCGAATTCTACGAACGCGTCAAGGTTTGACACATCAGCCAAAACAAGCTCCCTGGTTATTTCGGTCCGGCAGATTGGCTCTGCACTTGTAACTGTTTCATGTAAACATACCTAAGCGACAGTATGCAACCGTTTGATCAGAATATTATTCTAGCCGCTTTCAGTTGCTTCATCGGACGTTGCGCGACAGATATCGGACATAATACGTCTGTTTCTGCGCCTTCATCCAGCTTTTGGTTACCACTGTACAAAAATCAGAAAAACGGCCCCACTCAAAAAACGAGTGGGGCCGAGACAGAATGTTCCAAAAACGACCTATTTGGCGGCCAATGCTCGGATAATATTCAGTCGACGCTCAGCAGGTTTCGCTTTTGCAGCTCGGCATAGCATTCATCCAGTGCGGTGCGTGCACGCCCGATCATCACATCTATTTCTTCTGTGGTGATCACCAGCGGCGGTGAGATAATCATCCGGTCGCCGACATGGCGCATCACCAGGTTGTTGGCAAAACACCGTTCCCGGCACACAAACCCGGCGGTGCCGGCCTCTGCAAACGGCGCCCTGCTATTTTTATTGGGCACCAGCGCAATCGACCCCATCATGCCAACAATCTTGGCCTCACCCACCAGTGGATGGTCGCCCAGCGCTTCCCACTTTTCCTTAAGATAAGGTCCGGCTACGTCGCGCACATGCGCGACAACGCCCTCTTCTTCCAGGATGCGCAGGTTTTCCAGCGCCACCGCAGCGGCCACCGGATGACCTGAATATGTATAGCCGTGGTTGAATTCACTGGCGCCAATGACCGCTGCAACTTCATCGCTGACAATCGATCCGCCGATCGGCGCATAGCCCGAGCTAAGCCCCTTGGCGATGGTCATGATGTCAGGGCGGATGCCCATGGTCTCACTGCCAAACCAATTGCCGGTCCGGCCAAAGCCGCAGATCACCTCGTCCGCGATCAGCAGGATTTCATACTTGTCGCAGATGCGCTGAATTTCCGGCCAATAGCTGGCTGGCGGTATAATGACCCCACCGGCGCCCTGAACAGGTTCGGCGATAAACGCTGCAACACGATCTTCACCCAGCTCCAAAATCGCCTTTTCCAGCTCTTGCGCCCGCTGCAGACCAAATTCCTCGGGGTCCATATCACCGCCTTCGGCCCACCAATGCGGCTGCTCAATGTGGTGGATGTCTGGGATCGGCAAACCACCCTGGGCATGCATTGCGCTCATCCCGCCCAGCGATCCACTGCCCACCGAGGAGCCGTGATAGGCGTTGTTGCGACTGATGATTATCGACTTGGTTGGCTTGCCCTTTTCCGCCCAGTAATGGCGCACCATGCGGATGTTGGTGTCATTCGCCTCGGAGCCCGAACCCGCAAAGAATACATGGTTCAGATCACCCGGCGCCAGTTCGGCGATTTTTTTGGCCAGCGCAATGACCGGCACATGCGTGGTCATGAAGAAGGTGTTGTAATAAGGCAGCTCGCGCATTTGGCGGGCGGCCACGTCGGCCAGCTCATCACGCCCATAGCCAATGTTGACGCACCACAGACCCGCCATGGCGTCGAGGATTTCGTTGCCTTCGCTGTCGGTCAGGTAGATGCCACTGGCCCGCGTGATAATGCGGACACCTTTTTCCGCCAACTCGTCGTTGGTGGTAAATGGATGCATGTGATGCGCCGCATCCAGGGCCTGTAGCTCGGCTGTGGGCAAATGATTGGTGATCGCACTCATGGCAAGATTCCTGTTTCAGAGGGTTACCCCAAGAATATGATCATATTCTGCGGTGTCAATCGAATCAGCTAACTGCGGCTATTCCCTGGCTCACCTGTTCCATGCCCTGCATGACGTCCCGTTCCATCGCCAGTGCTGCCAATTCCGGATCGGCCTTTCGCAGCGCGTCGAGGATGTCCTTGTGACGGTCAGGAAAGCTCTGGGTGCCGAGACGACCACAGACCACCCGCAGGGACGGGCCAAACCGCAGCCACATCCGGTCCGCCAGATCCGTCAATATCGGCGCCCTGGCATGCTGGTACAACGCCGTGTGGAAGGCATAGTTCTGGGCCAGGTAACCGGCCACATCACCGGCAGAGATAGCCCGGTCCAAAGCATCATCTATACGAGTAAGCACCGCAATATGTTCAGCAGTAATACGTAAAGTTGCCCGCCGCGCTAGCTCACACTCTATTGTTTTTCTTGCATAACTGAGCTCATCAAGATCCTCAAGGCGCAGCACCGGTACGGACACCCGGCGGTTGCCCTGAAAGACCAGCGCCCCGTCCGAAATCAGCCGACGGATCGCTTCGCGCACCGGCGTCATGCCGACGTTCAACGCCTCGGTCAGACCCTGGATTGTCACCGCCTGCCCAGGCGCCAGTTCGCCAAACAGAATCTGCCCTCGTAACGTCTGATAAACGGTCTCATGCGCCGGGGCTTTGGCGCCGCTATCCGGCACCGGTAGGCTTGCATTTTTGGTGGTAGTCACGTCACCCATTCCTCTTGTTTTTGGCACAGCTTTTGTAACGCCGCCGCTGGTCTAAACATAAACACTATTGCCGAAAGAGGCAAAACTTGATCAAATCCTTTTTAGCCGGGGCTGACACCGGCACGCACAGGGAGATACTCATGACATTTAAAACGATGACACTCACCGCCATCATTGCGCTGAACAGTGCCGCTGCCATGGCCGAAGAAGTTCGCGTCTACAACTGGTCCGACTATATCGACGAAGAGCTGCTGACCAAGTTCGAAGACGAAACCGGCATCAAGCTGATCTATGATGTTTTCGACAGCAACGAGGTTCTGGAAACCAAAATGCTGGCGGGTGGCTCGGGTTATGATGTTGTGGTGCCTTCGGGGACATTCCTGCAGCGGCAGATAACGGCGGGCGCGTTCCAGCCACTGGATCTGTCCAAATTGCCCAACGCCAGCAACATGTGGGATGTGATCGAGGCGCGCACCGCCCAGTATGATCCCGACAACGCCCATTCGATCAACTACATGTGGGGCACCACCGGCATTGGCATCAACACTGCCAAAGTTGCCGAAGCCCTGGGTGACGACGCCCCAGTGGGATCGCTGGCACTGGTGTTTGATCCCGCCAACATGGAAAAACTGGCCGCCTGTGGCGTGCATTTCCTGGATGCTCCGGCTGAGATCATTCCGGCAGCCCTGGCCTACATCGGGGAAGACCCCGACAGTCAGGACCCGGACATCATCGCCAAGGCCGAACCCGTTTTGTCGGCCATTCGCCCCTATGTGCAAAAATTCCACAGCTCGGAATACATCAACGCATTGGCCAACGGTGACATCTGCGTGGCAGTCGGCTGGTCCGGCGACATCCTGCAGGCCCGTGACCGCGCTGACGAGGCCGACAATGGTGTGGTGATTGCCTATAACGCCCCCAGCGAAGGTGCGCTGATGTGGTTTGACCAAATGGCCATTCCCGTTGACGCCCCCAACCCCGACGCCGCCCACAAGTTCCTGAACTTCATCATGGATGCGGGCAACATGGCCGCAGCATCGAACTACGTCTATTACGCCAATGGTAACAAGGCGAGCCAGCCAATGCTGGAAGAAGACGTGATCGGCGACCCGGCCATCTACCCGGACGCAGCAACCTTGCAGAACCTGTATACCACCCGCCCCTACCCGGTAAAAGTACAGCGCAAAGTCACCCGCATGTGGACCAAGATCAAATCCGGCATCTAATCTCTGCCAGATGGGGTGGGACGCGGCATGCGCCCCACCCCATGCGCTGCCGCCCCTGGCGATGCAGCCACCTGAAATTCGCATTTTTGCAAACACGCAGGGGAGCCCGGCTTGACCACTATTGAATTCGAACCCTGGAATGATCCGCAGGAAAAACCGCTGATCCATTTCCAGAACATCACCAAACGGTTTGGCTCCTTTGTCGCCATCGACAATCTGACCATCGATATCTACGAGCGCGAATTCTACGCACTTCTGGGTCCGTCTGGTTGTGGCAAAACCACCCTGATGCGCATGCTGGCCGGGTTTGAGACACCAACCGAAGGCACCATTCTTCTGGCCGGTCAGGACATCGTCTCGGTGCCGCCGAACAAGCGCGCAACCAACATGATGTTCCAGTCCTACGCGCTGTTCCCACATCTCTCAATCTGGGAGAACATCGCCTTTGGCCTGAAACGCCAAGCTATGCCCAAAGCAGATATCAATGATCGGGTCGAAGAAATGCTGCGGCTGACCCGGCTGGAACAATTCGCCAGGCGCAAGCCGCATCAGATCTCTGGCGGGCAGCGGCAACGGGTGGCGCTGGCGCGATCCCTGGCCAAGGCGCCAAAACTGCTGCTGTTGGATGAACCCATGGGGGCGCTCGACAAGAAGCTGCGCCAGGAAACCCAGTTTGAACTGATGGATATCCAAGAAAAAACCGGCACCACCTTTATGATCGTGACCCACGACCAGGAAGAGGCGATGACAGTGGCCAGCCGGGTGGCGGTGATGGACCACGGCAAGATCATCCAGGTGGCCACGCCAGACCGGATATATGAAACCCCAAATTCTGTCTATGTTGCTGATTTTATTGGCGATGTGAATATCATCCAAGGCACAACCACAGCCAATGGCAAAGACAGCTACGCCATCGCCTGGGCGGATGCACAGGCACCGCTGACCGCCAATTCAAACCAGCCATTCTCGGATGGGCAAAACTGCCATCTGGCCATTCGTCCGGAAAAAGTGGCGATCTCGGCCGATAAACCCGAAGACGCGGCGAATGCAGTGCAGGGCAAGATTCTGGACATTGCCTATCTCGGCAACATTTCCACCTATCACGTCGAGCTGCCAACTGGCGTGGTGATCAAGGCACAGGCCGCAAATACCCGGCGAATCTCGCGACGCAGTTACACTTGGGAAGACACTGTCTGGCTGTCCTGGACCGCCACGGCCGGCGTGCTACTGGCCAGCTGATGCGCCGTTTTCTCCTGATCGCCCCCCCCTATGCCTGGCTGCTGCTGCTGTTTCTGACACCCTTTGCTATCGTGGTGAAAATCTCTCTGTCGGATATCGCGTTGGCGATTCCACCCTATGTCCCGAAATTCAGCTGGGATGAAGGGATCTGGGCCTATCTCAACCAGCTTGATTTTGAGAACTTCATCTTCCTGACCGAGGACAATCTATACTGGAAGGCCTACCTGAGTTCCTTCAAAATCGCCGCGATCTCAACCGCGCTGACGCTGCTGGTTGGTTATCCGATCGCTTATGGCATGACGCGGGTGCCCTCGGAATGGCGACCAACCCTGATGATGTTGGTGATCCTACCCTTCTGGACCTCGTTCCTGATCCGGGTCTACGCCTGGATGGGCATTCTCAGCAACGAGGGCTATTTGAACCAGTTGTTGTTGTGGACCGGCATCATCGACACACCGCTGACCATCCTCAACACCAATACCGCCGTCTACATCGGCATTGTCTACACCTACCTGCCCTTCATGATCCTACCGATCTATTCCGCACTGGAACGTTTGGACGATTCGCTGATCGAGGCCGCCGAAGACCTGGGCTGTTCGCGGCTTACTGCCTTCTGGCTAGTGACAATTCCTCTCTCCAAAACAGGCATCATCGCCGGTTGTTTTCTGGTCTTCATCCCGGCACTTGGAGAATTTGTGATCCCATCTCTCTTGGGTGGCTCGAACTCGCTGATGATCGGCAAAGTGCTGTGGGAGGAGTTTTTCTCCAACCGGGATTGGCCAGTCGCCAGCGCGGTGGCGGTGATTCTGCTGCTCCTCCTGGTGATCCCAATCGTGCTGTTCCAACGCAATCAGCAAAACCAACAAGAGGCAGAACAATGAGTTTTCGTATTGTCTCCGGAAAATTCGAATTTTCCGACCCGAATTCTTTGAAGAATTCGAACTGGAGGAGAGCGCAATGAACAAAACCAGCTGGTTCAATGTGGTATCCCTGACACTGGGGTTTGCCTTTCTCTATATTCCGATGATCATCCTGATTATTTTCAGCTTCAACGAAAGCAAACTGGTCACTGTCTGGGCCGGGTTTTCGACCAAGTGGTATGGCGAGCTGATGCAGAACGAAGCCTTTCTCAATGCCGCATGGGTGACCATCAAGGTGGCGGTGTTCTCGTCAACCCTTGCCACGGTTTTGGGAACGATGGCAGCCTATGTGATGGTACGCGGAGGCCGCTTCCGGGGCCGTACCCTGTTTTCCGGCATGATCTATGCGCCACTGGTGATGCCCGAAGTCATCACTGGTCTGTCGCTTCTGTTGCTGTTCATCGGTATCGGCTTGGACCGTGGCGTGCTGACCATTGTGCTGGCCCATACCACTTTTTCGATGTGCTATGTCTCAGTTGTGGTGTCTTCGCGGCTAGTCACCTTTGACCGTTCACTGGAAGAGGCCGCGCTGGATCTGGGCTGTTCCCCAGCGCAGGCGTTCCGGTTGGTGACCCTGCCGATCATTGCCCCGGCGGTGATTTCCGGCTGGTTGCTGGCCTTTACCCTGTCGCTGGATGATCTGGTGATCGCATCCTTTACCACCGGCCCCTCTGCAACCACCCTGCCAATTAAGATTTTCTCGGCAGTGCGGCTGGGGGTCAGCCCCGAAATCAACGCACTATCCACGATCATGATTGCCATTGTCACATTTGGAGTGATCACCACATCTCTGGTCACCAAACATCAAATGGTCCGGCAAAAACGCGAAGAGCAAGAAGCGGTGCGCAGCTGATGCGGCGCCTTTACTCGAACTATGCCTATGGTCCTGGTCCGCGCGACCATTGTTGGTGGGACCAGACCATTGCAGAGCCCGATTGGCCGGTCCTCAACGGTACCATGGATGCCGATGTGGCAATAATCGGTGGCGGTTTTACAGGTATTTCCGCCGCTCTGCATCTGGCTGAAGCCGGCGCCAGCGTTGTGGTACTGGAGGCCGAATCCCCTGGTTGGGGTGCCTCAGGTCGCAATGGCGGATTTTGCTGTTTGGGAGGATCAAAGCTGAGCAGCGCGGCGATGCAACGGCGGTTCGGTGATCAGGCCACCAAAATCTATGAGGCCGGAGAAGTTGCCGCGGTCTCTTTGGTAGGTGAATTGCTCGATAAATATAGCATCAACGCCGACAGCCATTCGCGCGGCGAAACCCAACTGGCGCATTCACCACGCGCCATGCAACGCCTCCGCGTCGAAGCCGAAGATATGGCCAGAAACAGCCAGAAGGTCGACCTGCTGGAAGCAGATCAACTGGCAGAACAGGGGTTGAATGGTCCGTTCCACGGGGCCTTGACCACGCCAGTCGGCTTTGGCCTGAACCCCCGCAAGTATTTATTCGGCTTGTGCCGTTCAGCCCAGACAGCGGGCGCCCAACTGTTTCAACGCAGTGGCGCCAGCCGCATATCGCAGCGCGACGGAAAACATGTGATTGCCACTCCCAACGGAACATTGCGTGTCAGTCAGCTGATCATCGCAACCAATGGGTATTCCTCTGAGGACCTGCCGCCCTGGCTGGCGGGACGCTATTTGCCAACCCAGTCGACCGTCATGGTGACGCGGGTACTCAGCGAAGATGAGCTGCAAAAACAAGGCTGGTTCAGCGATCAGATGGCTTATGACAGTCGAAACCTGCTGCATTATTTTCGCCTGATGCCCGACCGCCGTTTCCTGTTTGGCATGCGCGGCGGACTTTTGTCCTCGGCCCGGTCTGAAACAGCGATCCGCCACAAACTTCGGCGCGATTTTGACCGTATGTTCGCCGCATGGAAGGACGTCGAAACAACGCATTGCTGGTCCGGCATGGTCTGCCTGGCACGCAACCTGGTGCCTTTTGTCGGCCCCGTACCCGAGGTAAAAGGCATGTTCGCAGGCCTGTGCTACCACGGAAACGGCGTTGCAATGGGAACCTATGCCGGGCGTTTGTTAAGCGATCTGGTGCTGAGCCAGACATCCGACCTGCCGTATTCCCCGGCGATCCAGTCGATGCCGCGCTTTCCGCTTGGCCGCTTTCGGCGTTTGCTGATGCCGCCTGCCTATGCCGCACTTGGGCTGATGGACTGAAGAGCCTCCAGTTCCAGCACCATCGCATCGTGATCGCGGTGACTGCCCTGGTTGCTCTGGCCTGACCTCCACAGGCAATAGGCTGCCATGCGCCAGTGAAACCAGGGTTTCAATGCCAGCAGTCGCGTCACCACCCTTCGATCCGGATAAGCGCCCAGAAAAGCGTCTTCCTCAAGACGCGTCAGCTGTGTCCCCCGGTACAGCAATTGCATCGCCGGGGACAGAAAAAGCGCCAGATCCTCAGCCGGGTCCCCTAGCTGTGGGCATTGCCAGTCAATCAGCGTCAGGGTGCCGCCATGGTCCACCAGATTACCGGGAACCGGATCGCCGTGGATCACCACCGGGTTTTTACAGGCGGCGACCTGCCCCGAGGGCGCCAGCCCGCGCAGCGGATTTGAACTGTTACATTGCGCCAGTACCGTCAGAGTTTGTTCAGTTAGGTCGGCGCTGCCATTGCATCCCATCGGCAAGCCGGAAAAGCCAGCCTGATCGTGCAAACGCCCCAGCAGTTGCGCCACATGGGCCGTGTCTTGCTGCCAAACAGTGCCCTCAATATGACTGTATGCTAACCACTTGCAGCCATTGAACATGCCTGCATCCAGAAATTTCGGTGCCAATCCAGTCCCGGCCAAAGCTTTTAGGCTGGCCCCTTCCCGCAAGGCATCATTGGCAAACAATGGGTTCTCGCCCGGCTGCTGATAAAGCTTAATAACCACAGAGCCGGCGCGCCAGACCAGGTTCGATCGCCCACCGGCCAATCGTTCGGGGTTTTCCACTGCCAATCCCCGCACCGCGATATGGGCAAACAGATCGGCCTCAAATTCAAAAGTCATGGGCCACAGGATCGTCTCCGTTCAACAGCCCCTCGATTACCGAGGGGCAAACATTCACGGAGCACGCCGAATTCGTCCCTAGCTGTCTGAACTACGTAGTGCGGTCACCGATGAGGCCAAAATCGCCGACCCACCTTCAAGAATCAAGACCACATTAGTGCCCTGCATCTGAGTTTCCGCCACATTGGAATAGACTTCGGCCATTTCTGACATCAGCACTTCGCCATTTGCGATACTTTCGACCACAAAAGTGTAGCTTCCGCTGGCAAATGCCGAACCATCATCATCCACACCGTCCCATTCATAGGCGTCCGCAGAAACCGGCAACGTGACACGCTGCACCTCAGTCCCATCAGAATCACTGACCACCAGTTGAACGGTGTCCGAGGCGGCCGCTGGGTTTGGCGCAATAGTAATCGGCGTTGATCCATCAAAATATCCTGGCGCGGCAGCCCTCGCCTCCATGCCAACCCAGCCCGACATCGCCGCCATGTTCGCCAAACCAATTTGTTGGGCAATTGACGACAAGATATCGTTGTTTTCAGTTTGCTTTTCGACCATCGAAAACTGTGCCAGCTGCGATGCATATTCCGACGAATCCATCGGCTCCAGCGGATCTTGATACTTCGCCTGTGCGGTCAGCATTATGAGAAATGTTTCATAATCAGATTTTTGAGTGGCAGTCGTGGTTGCTGCGCTTGTCGTGGTTGCCACTGCAGTGGCTGTACTAACGGCTGTGGTCATCGACTTAAATCCTCATATCCAGCCCGGATTCTCCCAGGCGAAGGTTCTGTTTTTCAGGTTGCTGCATATTTTCGGCACTTGGGCCGCCGTCACTTGATCCGGATGATCCGTTTTCAAGTGAATCTCCCTGCTCGCTCTCATCGCCGGACAGGCCCTCGCCGCTGAACTCAAAGGAGATGTCTTCGAATCCCATGCGGCGGAACTCTTCAGACAGTTCATTAATGTGGCGGCGCATCAGATCGCCGGTTTCAGGACGTTCTGTGGTGATCATGACAACGACCGAAGTTTCAGTGGTGCTCACCCGCATTTTCACCCGGCCCAGCTCCTCTGGGCTGAGCGCGATATCAATGTTGCGTTCTCCCTTGGTTGCCAGCGCCTCGGCCAGTTGCGCCGCCACCAAACGCGGGGTTTCAGGCCGGTACGTGGTCCCGGGGCTCATCACCGCTTCGGTCAGCAATTGCGCCAGACCGGCGGGTTCAGATCCCATCGGGTCCAATATCAGGCTGGCGCCCAAAGTATCTGCCAAGGGCTCTGCACCCGTGACAGCAATCTGCCCTGCTGCGGCAGTTTGCGATGCCGGATTCACCTGAACCGACGGTTGCGGCGTTGCGGCCGCTACCTGGTGATTCGGTTGCCGGTTGGTGCGGGTCTGCACCTCATCGGATGCAGCTGCCGCGCCCGGTGTTGCCTGCTCCTCTTGCGAGGATGTCACCAAAGGCTGCACCCCATCGGCGAGACCCGCGACCTTTCCCTGATCTGCCGCCATCGTCACAATGCCTTGCGGATTTGACCTGATGCCGGTTGGCGAAACCTGTGCCCGGCGCGGATCGGCGGTCCTTATTACCTGCTGCGTCGCCTGCAACTCAGGTGCACTCTGTCCCGCGCCAGCTGCGGTTCCCAAAGCCGCTCTCTTTTGTCCAGCATCGGCCCTCTCCGTTGCGATGAGAGGGTCTTCTGGTGGCATCGAATCCGGAATTTGACCCGGAATTTGCATTGCTTGACGGTCCGCCCCGGCGCCAGGTTGCGCTGCTATCATGCGCAATTCGGCAATACTGCGATGCGTCGGCTGTTCGGCCCCCTTATTCAGGACAGGCTGCCCTGACTGAGCCTCAGTAAACCCAGGCTCTGGCTGAGACGCCACCACATTTGCAGTCACATTGGTGGCGGAATCATTCGCCACGTCGCCATTTGCAGCCCCCCCTTGGGAGAATGTGACGGCACCAGATCGGGTTTGCTGCCTGGCCAAAATTTCAGCACCGGCGGCCTCCAATACCACCACATCCTCGTGGCCACTGGCAGCGCGCTCCTGATCCATTTCCGGTCCACTTGGATCGGCAACATCTGTAGATACCGGTGCCTGTGTATCTTCTGTGGCTTCGGACTTGTCCGGTTGAACTGGATCACGGACAGCGCCCTGATGCGCATCAGAGGCGGAATAGTAACTCTGAAAAGTCGCGCCTTTGCTGCCCGAATCGGTCGACACAGGTTTTGGCATGCTCGAACTTTTGACCACGCCAAAAGCCGATTCTGAATGAATATTTTTTATCATTTTGTTCCGGACATTCTATCTCGTCACCTCCTTAGTACAGACAACCGGTTACGGTAATTTTAACCGGTTATGGCGCAGTCTCATAAAAATCGAAGCAATTCGAAATTATTCATCTGGAGACTCCAATGACCGACCTGACGCCATCAATGCCGCTCTCCATGCCCAGATCGCACCAGGTATCCGCCAGTCAGCAAGACCCGCTGCGCAAGGCTGCAATGCAGTTAGAGACAACGTTTCTTGCGGAAATGTTGAAATCCGCCGGCTTGGGCGAAAGCCGTGAAACTTTTGGCGGCGGCTCCGGTGAAGACCAGTTTTCCACATTTCTAATCCGCGCACAGGCGGAACAGATGGCCAAGGCAGGTGGAATCGGCCTGGCCGAATCACTGTACCACTCTTTGAAGGAGTCTCAAAAATGACCAACCTGAACCCACAAACCCTGATCGACGACCTCGATTCAATCCTCGACCAAGAGCGCCAGGCCCTGGTCAAAGGTGATCTGACCAAGTTGGGCGGATTGATGACCAGGAAAGAATCGCTGATCAGTGATCTGAACGCCGTTACAGACTTGGAACGCGAGGCGCTGTCCCAGGTTCAAGACAAAGTATCGCGCAACCAAGTGCTGCTGGACAGCGCCATGGAGGGCATCCGTGCGGTATCGGCCCGCATGGCCGAACTGCGCCGGGTTCGTAAAGGCCTGGACGTATATGACCAATCCGGGCGCAAGACACGTTTCAACACACGCGGAAGCATGAGCCTGGAGAAACGCGCATGAACTTCGCAATTTGGAGAAAATTCTAATTATGCGAATTTTGGAATTAGCATTCCTTTAGCACCTGTTGGGGCAATGTCACCTTGCATCTCAAATACGAGGTGGCGCGAACGCCTAACGGCCAAACGCACTAGTCAGAACGACGTCAAAAATGCCCCTATTGGGGCAGCATTAGATGGGGCCAAAGCGCCTCACAGTTAAAGGATATATGCTATGACCAGCATTCTGACAAACAACGGCGCAATGGTTGCCCTGCAGACTCTGCAGTCCGTGAACAACAGCCTGACCGATGCGCAAAACGAGATTTCAACAGGGAAACGTGTTGGGTCCGCCGGTGACAACGCTGCGGTCTGGGCCATTTCCAAAACCATGGAATCTGACATTGCAGGCTTCAACGCGATTTCGGAAAGCCTGGCCGTGGGCGAAGCGACTGTCGCCGTCGCCTCTGCCGGTGCCGAACAGATCGTGGATAAACTGATCGAAATCAAAGAATTGATCGTATCGGCCCAATCTGAGAACGTCGATCACGGCAAAATCCAGCTCGACATCGACAAGAAATCCGCACAGGTTGCTGCGATTATGGCTGCGGCTCAGTTCAACGGCGTCAATCTGCTGCTGGACACCGTTGACGGCACCGAATCCAAGCTGGGTGTTCTTGCCTCGCTTGACCGGGTTGGCCCAACCGGCACACCAGCGGGAACTGAGATTGACATTAATGCTCTTGATTTCACGAACACTTTGGATCTAGCCACTAACCTGACACCGATCGGAGACTCTACCGACGCGGTCCAAGCCTTGATTGACATCGAGGGCTTCCTGGCCATTGCCATTACCGGCGCGGCGCAACTGGGGTCCGACAGCGCCCGCCTGAAGGACCAGGGCGAATTTGTCTCCAAGCTGACCGATTCCATGAAAATGGGTGTCAGCTCGATGACCGATACCGATATGGAAGAGGCCTCGGCGCGATTGAAAGCCCTGCAAACCCAGCAGCAACTGGCGGTGCAATCGCTGTCGATTGCCAATAGCGCGCCAGAAACACTGATGACACTGTTCCGCTAAGAACTCTGAGCCGGGGCGTCACCGCGCCCCGGCTTCCCATCTCAGAGAATCTGAAGATACTACGTAAGGAATTGACGTGAACGCGCTCAGACATGCGAAGCAAGCCTATTCGGCGGCAAAAGCCCCGACCCGCACCCTTAAAAACCTTGAGTACGACGCCATTGCGCGGGTGACTCACCGGCTGGTTGCAGCCGCAAACAAGGGCCCCGACGGGTTCAACTCTCTGGCAGCTGCCCTCACCGACAATCGCAAGCTGTGGTCCATTTTCATGGCCGATATTGCCAGCCCCAACAACCAGCTGCCGTTGGAGCTGAAGGACCATCTCACCTATCTGACCGAGTTCACGCGACAACACACCAGTAAAGTGCTGGCCCGCAAAGCCGGCGTCACACCTCTGGTTGAAATCAACACGGCCATTATGCGTGGCCTACGAAGCGGAGCCCCATGAAATGAGCGGACTTGTCCTGAAACTTGCCCCCAAAGAACGCGTCCTGGTCAATGGCGCGGTGATTGAAAACGGCGACCGGCGCAGCCGGTTGTCGATCATGACGCCGGACGCCAATATCCTGCGCCTGCGAGATGCAATCCACCCCGAGGACGCCAACACTCCGGTGCGTCGGGTCTGTTACGCCGCCCAGCTGGTCCTGACCGGCGACATCGATCCGCAGGAGGATCGACTGCCGATGCTGCGCCGCATCGAAGACCTGAGCCAGGTCTTCACCGACCCCGATAGCCGCACCTCACTGGCCGAGGCGACCGAGGCGGTGATCCAGAACAACCACTATCGCTGCCTCAAGGCGCTGCGCGGCCTGCTGCCGCGCGAGGACCGATTAATCGCGGTTGCTCAAACATGAGCTATCAACCGATCATCCCCTCTAATGGTATCGTTGGCTGGAACTTCTTGCAGGCGACCTATGACAAGCAGTTCGAAACCTTCACTAAGGATGCTGTTTTACAACGGGAAACAGACTACTTTGTGGAGAATATCGGCAATGTAAAATCAGCCGAGGATCTAATGGCTGACCCGCGGCTATTGTCTGTTGCACTCGACGCTTTTGGACTTGGCGAGGATATTTACAAAAAGGCGTATCTTGAAAAAATCCTGACGGATGGCACTGCAGCTGATGACGCTTTAGCTAACAAGTTGGGCGACGACCGGTATGTGCAATTCAGCGATGCCTTCGGATTTGGCCCCGGCGACACCATCAAAACCGGATCTGCTCAGGAAATGGCAGATCTGGTATTCACCAATAAGGTACAATCCTTTGAGGAAGCCGTTGGGGAGCAGGAGGCATCGATGCGGATCGCCCTGTATGGGCAGCGTGAACTCGTCAATCTGGCCGAGGATGGAACCAGTACCGACACCCAATGGTTCAACATCATGGGTCAGTCTGCCCTTCGGGAAATGTTCGAAGTGGCACTGGGGCTACCGGAAAGCCTGTCTCAAATCGATCTGGACCAACAACTGGAAGCATTCAAATCACGCGCTGAATCGATATTTGGAACCGATAATGTCAGTGATTTTTCAGATCCGGATTTGATGGACAAGCTGGTCAACACCTACCTGGCGCGCGAACAACTTAAAGATTTTGACGCGTCGCAGTCCTCGGGCGCAACAGCCTTAATGTTGCTGCAGTCCTAACTTTGGACATCATTGGATAATGGCGCGGCGGGCATATCCCGAACCGCGCTATTTCCACGTCGACGATGGTTTGACCACCCAGAGCCAGGGTCAGCGGGTTTTACCCGCACGACGCAGCAATAGAGTCAGACGGTTGAAACTGTTCTGAATACCCTCTGAATCATCCTTACCAAAAAAGCTGTCCAGTTCCGGCCAGATCTTGACTGCCTGATCCAGGGTTACATCGCTGCCTTCGGCATATAGACCGGCCCGGATCATCACCTCGGATTGCTCATATGTACCCAGATACTTGCGCACATTTGAGATGATATCGTTTTCTCCGGCGGTGGCCGCGGCAGGCAGGCTGCGCGAAACCGACCGGGAGACATCGATGGCCGGGAACCGCCCACGCTCGGCAATCTCTCGGTTCAGCACGATATGACCGTCCAGAACGCCGCGCAGAATATCGGCAATCGGCTCATCCATATCCGAGCCTGCAACCAGCACACTGAACACTGCAGTGATATCACCCTGGCCTGCGGCACCGGGGCCAGCCCGTTCACACAGACCGGTAATCAGTGGGGTCACCGATGGCGGATAGCCACGCAGGGCTGGTGCCTCTCCAGAGGCCACTGAAATCTCGCGATGTGCTTCGGCAAAACGCGTCACCGAATCAGCCAGAAACAGCACGTTCTTGCCCTGATCCCGGAAATGTTCGGCCACGGCCATTGCCGACCAGGCGCAGCGCCGCCGCACCAAAGCAGACTGATCCGAGGTTGCGGCCACCACGATGGCGCGCTTCATACCCTCGGGGCCAAGCACGTTGTCAACAAAGTGATTCACTTCACGACCCCGTTCACCAATCAACGCCATCACCACCACATCGGCATCCATATTCTGGGCCAACTGCGCCAACAAAGTCGATTTACCAACCCCGGAACCGGCAAAAAGACCGACTCGCTGGCCACGAACAATCGGGAGAATCGTATTGAGCACCGACATGCCAGTGGCAATACGGGCTCCTAACGGCTTGCGCTCGGCCGCCCGTGGGGGGGGCGACATCAGGTCTCGGGGCGATCCACCACGCAACATCGGCTTGCCATCCAGCGGCGCGCCGAAGGGGTCAATCACCCTGCCAATCCACCTGTCGTCCGGGGCAAAATCTGGTGTCGGATACAGTAAAACAGGATCATTTATGGCTACACGATTTGGCGCAACATCAGGTAACATACTGATATAAACACTATTAATCATCATCACTTCGCCGGACAGCGGGTCGCCATCCTGGCGTTTCAAAACCAGTCGATCACCGATTCGCGCGGTATTACCGAGACCTGAAATCTCGATCACACCTGCTGAAATTCCGGTCACCCGCCCTAGCGGAGTGCTCAGCCGTTTGCTGGCTATTTCCTGGGTCAGTGCATTCAGGTCAGCGGTCATTGTCGATCTCCAAAACGTTTCTGAAAACAATTTCTAAAGGAATCAGGGTTAAGCCTTGGTTGAAATCAATCGAGGGAGAAGCCCCGATGTTCACAAAGCTGAATGTCTTTAAACTAGCAAATGCTATGGCGACCCATGCCGGGACTCGTCAGGCGCTGGTGTCGCAGAATATCGCAAATGCCGATACGCCTGGGTACCACGCCAAAGACATCAAACCCTTTTCCGAAGTCATTGACGACAACAGCCAACCGGGTGACATGCGCGCCAGTCGAAGCAATCACCTGAACGGATCATCCGGTCAGGGGTTGGACTGGACTGTCCGCACCTCCGAGGACGGTCGCGATCCAAATAATAACTCAGTTTCGATCGAGACCGAAATCCTGAAAGGGGTCGAGGTAAAGCGTCAGCATGACAAGGCTCTCGCGATCTACAAATCGTCCATGAACATCCTGCGGACCAGCCTGGGTCGCAATTAAGGAGGCACCGAATAATGAGTGAATTTTCCAATGCATTATCCGCTTCGTCCAGCGGACTAAAGGCCCAGGCCACCCGGTTGCGCCACGTGTCCGAGAACATCTCGAACGCAGACACACCCGGTTATCGTCGCAAGACAGTCCCGTTTGAGGCCGTGCGCGACATGAACAGAGACGTTGAAACCGTCGAGGTGGGGCGGGTCCACCTGGACCGCACTGACCTGGCGCAGGTTTATGATCCGTCGCACCCGCTGGCCAATGAAAGTGGCCACTATGAGGGGTCAAACGTCAACCTGATGATTGAGATCGCTGACGCCCGTGAGGCCCAGCGCAGCTATGAAGCTAACCTGAAAATGTTCGATCAGACGCGGCAAATGTCCGCCTCTCTGATGGAATTACTACGCCGATAACTAGAACCTAAGGAGATCCAGAATGGATATTCGCAGTCTTTCCGCCGCCAGTGGCTATGCCGCAGCACGCCCAGCGACCAAAATTGACCCCGAGCAATCAGGCAGTGATGCCGGCGCACTTCTGAAAAAGAGTTTTCAGGACTTCACCGCAACGCTACAGCAAAGTGAGCAAACTTCGATTGGAGCGATGACCGGTGATGCTGATCCGCATGCGCTTGTCCAGGCGCTGGCGCAGACCGAGCTGGCGGTTGAAACAGCCGTGACCGTTCGCAACAAGGTGGTCGAGGCCTATCAAGAAATCCTACGGATGCCGGTCTAAGCCATGATGAGCGAAGGGCAATTCTACGACACTCTGCGTCAGGCCATGTGGACCGCCGTCATTTCGTCGACTCCCATCCTGACGGTGGCGCTGGTTGTCGGGTTGAGCATCGGCCTGTTTCAGGCTCTCACTTCGGTCCAGGAAATGACTCTGACATTTGTGCCTAAACTGGCTGCAATCATGGTCGTTTTCTGGATGACCATGGGCTTCATGACACAAACGATGCTGGCCTTTTTTCATGGCCATATCATCCCCATGATTATTGGAGGTTCGTAATGGAAACGACCGGTTATGTCACCCTCTCCCGCCAGACAGGCCTAATGCGTGAAATGCAGGTCGTGGCCAACAACATCGCCAACTCTGCCACCACCGGCTACCGGCAGGAGGGGCTGATTTTTTCGGAGTTCATCCAGTCCACCCCGGGTCAATCGTCAATTTCGATGTCGCGGGCAAATATCCGCAACACATCGGCAGAGCAAGGCGCGCTGACACAGACCAACGGCACCTTTGACCTGGCCATCGAAGGCGATGGATACTTCAAGGTCGAGACCCCGATGGGCGAACGGCTGACCCGGGCTGGGGCCTTCTCACCAAATGCTGATGGTGACCTGGTCACCGCGGATGGCAACCGGGTGCTGGATGCGGGGGGCTCACCGGTGTTCGTCCCGGGCGACGCCGAGACCATTAATATCGCCCCCGACGGCACAATCAGCGCCGACGGCAACCCACTGGGCCAGATCGGATTGTTTATGCCAACGGAGCCGCACACCCTGGTGCGCGAAGATGGGGTGATGTTCCGGGTCGATGGTGACGTCGAAGAAACCGATCAGGCAAAAATCCTGCAAGGGTTTGTCGAAGGGTCCAACGTCAACGCAATTTCACAATTGGCACGGATGATCGAAATCCAGCGCGCCTATGAAATGGGTCAGAGTTTCCTTGAGACCGAAGATCAGCGCATCCGCAATGCCATCAAAAACCTAATCAAATAATACAAGTCGTAGGAGAATCCCGATGCGTGCCCTAAAGATTGCTGCCACCGGAATGAGCGCCCAACAGATGCGCGTCGAAACCATTGCCAACAACCTCGCCAATATGAACACTACGGCCTACAATCCGCGGCGTGCGGAGTTTGCAGATCTGCACTATCAGCAGATCTCCCGGGCCGGCACCGTCAATTCGTCTGACGGCACTGTACTGCCTACCGGTGTTCAAGTTGGTTTGGGTGTGCGGCCTGCCGCAATCTCTGTCTACCTGTCTCAGGGGGCGCTGACGCAGACCGGCAATGACCTGGACGTGGCGATTGATGGCAAAGGCTACCTGGAGGTGACACTGGCCTCTGGTGAGTCGGCCTTTACCCGGGACGGGTCTCTGAAACGATCCGCCGAAGGTTTGATCGTCACCTCTGACGGGCTGGCGGTTTCTCCTGATATCACCATCCCCACCGACGCGCGCAGCATTTCGATCAATGGTGAAGGCGAAGTCTATGCCTATTTTGAAGAAACCGCCGAAGGCCAGTTGCTCGGGCAACTAACCCTGGCGGGATTTGCCAACCCAAAGGGGCTTGAGGCCCGCGGTAGCAACCTGTTCACCGAGACCGAAGCATCCGGCGCGCCGGTGGTCTCGACACCGGGCGAAGATGGATTGGGGTCATTGCGCCAAGGTTACATCGAGGCCAGCTCGGTGGATGCGGTCCGTGAAGTCACCGAACTGATCGAAGCCCAGCGCGGCTATGAAATGAACGCCAAAGTCATCTCGGCTGTCGACCAGATGATGGGCGCCACCACACAGGTGCGCTGATGAAATTGGTCCTGACATTTCTGATGGTTCTGATGGCCCAATCCAGTTGGGCCGACACCCTGGTGCCAGTGCGCACGATCAGGGCCAAGCAAATCATCTACGCCGAGGATCTGGCTTACAAGTCAGTGGAGATTGCCGGTGCCTTTTCAGATCCGGTCGACGTGGTCGGTCAAGAGGCCCGAGTGTCGCTTTACGCCGGACGCCCCATCCGTCCCGGCGACATTGGCCCACCTGCAATCGTTGAGCGTAACGATTTGATCATGCTCAGATTTCGCCGTGGCAGCTTATTGATCTTAACCGAAGGCCGCTCTTTGGGGCGCGGTTCAGAAGGCGACATCATCCGGGCAATGAACCTGGCGTCGCGCACGACAATATCCGGGCGCATCAGCGCTGACGGCTCTATCGAGGTAAGATAATGCATAAAAAACTGACACTGGCCAGAATGGCGGTTTTGGGACTGGTTTTGCTGGGTGCCTGTGCCCGCCTGGACCATGTGGGCAAAGCGCCCAGCTTTTCTCCCGCCAATGAAACCCCCGAACATGTGGCCATGCTGTGGCAAGGCCTGCCAACAACCACTCACCCCCAACGCGCGGTCGACAATGCATCGCTATGGAGCGGTGCACGGCAATCCCTGCTGGGGGACCGCCGCGCCGTTCGCAAGGGCGATATCCTGACTGTGGTGATTGAAATCGACGAAAAAGCTGAAATTTCAAACGATACCTCGCGGTCCCGCGCGGGCGACGAATCGATGGGCGTTTCCAATCTTCTGGGCGTTCCTCAGCGTATAGACGAATATATGCCTGATGGGGCCAGCATGGCCACCGCCGTTGACCTGAACAGCAGCAGCAGTTCATCCGGTAAGGGCTCGGTCAAACGAAACGAAAAACTGACCCTGCGGGTCGCCGCAACTATTGTTGATGTTTTGCCAAACGGTGTTCTGGCGATCAATGGATCCCAAGAGCTGCGGGTCAACTTCGAAATGCGCGAGCTGTTGGTGACCGGTTATGTTCGCCCCGAAGACATCAGCCGCCAGAACGAAATCACCTATGATAAAATTGCTTCGGCCCGTGTTTCCTACGGCGGTCGTGGACAAATCACCGATGTGCAACAGCCGCGCTATGGCCAGCAGTTGCTTGACGTCATCCTGCCATTCTGAGGGTTACCATGTTATCGAAACTACTGCCCATCATCCTGCTTATCATCGGCACAGGCGGCGGCATCGGCGCTGGCATAATGTTAGCACCGACACCGGAAACCCAAGACCTGGCGGCAGGCGAAGCCCATCAAACGCCGCCTGCGGCGGAAGAGGCTCATCCGGAAGGAGAAAAGCCGGAATACATCTATATCAAACTAAATAGCCAGTTTGTGGTGCCTGTGGTTGAGCGCGACAAGTTGTCAGCCCTGGTGGTTGTGTCACTCAGCCTAGAGGCCGTCGAAGGCATGAGCGATCGTATTTATGCCTTGGAGCCAAAGCTGAGGGACGTCCTTTTGCAGGTTCTGTTTGACCACGCCAACATGGGAGGGTTTCGCGGCGCTTTTACCCGTTCAGACGTCATGATGCCGCTGCGAACAGCCCTGCGGGAGGCCGCACAAAGGGAGATTGGCCCCGACATTGTAGACGTGTTGATCATGGGTATTTCCCGACAGGACGTCTGATAGACTCTGCAACAGGTTGACCCTGCGCATTCCGGGGCAACCCGGCCGCGGCTTCTGGCGCTTCATCCGGCGTCAATATCCCACATTCAACTGTGGGATATTGACGCCGGATGAAGCGCGTGAGACCAACGTACAACCTTTGATAGTAGCAGCTTAAACCAATTTCCAGTCTGGTCGAATAAATGGGATCAGCCCTCTCCGACCTTCATGATTTGAGGGAAACCATATACAAGGCATATTGCGATGGACAGTTACAAGAAACCGCTTGGCGTCGTAACAATGGTCTACGAAGATTACTTCTTCTTGGAGCGCTGGTACAATTACTATCGCAAGCAGGTTGGTGCCGAAAACCTTTATGTCTTCAGTCACGGAAATGACCCGAAACATAAGGAAATTGCCAAAGACGCAAATGTCATGAATCTACCGCGTGACTCTGCGATGTATAAGTTCGACCGGCGCCGGTGGAGGATGTTGGGGCACTTTGCCACCGGGCTTCTCGACTTTTATAACTGGATGATTGTGTCTGACGTTGATGAGATCGTGGTGGTTGACCCCATGGCTGCGGCAAACTTGGTTGATCATATTGTTGACAAGTATGGGAACGTAAGGACCGCGCCCAAAAACATCTCTCCGTTATGTCTGGAATTGATACATCTGCCAGGAGAGGAGCCGCTGCCAATCGAAGAGAACGAGACAATACTTTCTCGACGAAGAATATTTCGCCCCAACAAAAATTACAGCAAACCTTGCCTTGTCAGTGCCCCGGTCGGCTTTGGCCCCGGAGGACATAGGAACACTTTGGGGCCTCGGCATCTTCCCTCGGATCTCTATACCTTACACTTGAAATATTTCGACAGGGACACGGTCGAGGCAAGGGGCGAAGAGAAAAAGAAGCTGGTATCGGATGCTGGAAAACTCGGGTCGCAATATAATCAGAGCCATCAATGGAACAATACTCAGAAATCCTACTACGAAATCATTGAGACAACGACGCTTGCAGGAGAGGATATTGATCTACCCGAATTTCGGGCGGCTCTGCTCGAACAATTCGAGAAATACTCCGGTCAGTATATCTGGGGCCCGGCAGCGAACCGCAACTTGTACCGTATACCGGAAAGATTCTCTGGAGTTTTTTAAGGTTTGCGGGCTCGCCTATCCTGGTCCTTCTTACGACATTGTGAACGATACCTGAACTGCGCCTTTTGCGCTGACAACAGCCTGTTATCACTCAAAAACCGCAAGTCAGACTAGCGCGCGCCATCCCCCTCAGTCAGTTTTGCCGAAAAAATTCGGCTCTCGCATCCCCTTAGTTTCCGGGGCCATTACCCAAGTATTGCTCAATGCCCAAGCAGTTTCGCTTCAAGCGCCTTGGTCCGCTCGGTCCTTTGCCGCTTGCGCTCTTGATCCGCCATGGTCTGAACAGCATGTTTGCGGCCAAAGGCTTTGCGAACCTGGTCCATTGCCTTCAGCTTGCGTGCGGTAACCTGAGCCAGTTCGATGTTGAGCTGACGGCGGGTCCGGCTGTGCCATCCTTGCCATAACAGGTCAGCGCCAAGGGCCCTCATGGCGTGATCCTGTTCACCTTGCTGGCGTGTTTCCTTCATCTGGATGTCAAGTTTGGAAAGCTTGCCACGCAGAGCCGCGTCTTCATCCAGGATTGGTTTGATTTTGGCGTGTTCACGCAGATATTGCGCCTCGGTTATGGCCGCCATTTGGTCCAGTTTTTTCTGCTTCATCAAACCTGACCCTTGGCGCGCTGGCGCATTTTCTCAGCAAACTGAATAGCTGCAGCCACCGGGGCATAATGCTCTTCCAGAATCTCTCCACCGATTTCGATTGTGGCATGCAACGCCCGCGCCGTTGGTGGGTCGCTGTGAATTGGGATTGCGTTTTCATTGGCAATCTGGCGGATCACGGCTGCCACTTCGTCGACCCCTTTGGCAATACAGGTCGGAGCCGTTCCACGTTCACGGCCCCATTGCAACGCAACCGCATAGTGGGTTGGGTTCACGATAATCACATCAGCCTTCGGGACCTCCGCTATCATCGAGTTCATGGAAATTTCCATTGCGCGCTGGCGACGCTTGGCTTTCATTTGTGGATCCCCCTCAGAATCCTTAGTTTCGTCCTGGATTTCTTTGCGCGACATCATGTTCTTGCGGTGATGTTCGGCATGTTGGAACCCGGCATCCAAAACTCCGACCACCAGCGAAATCACCAGAGATATGCCCAGGAACTCCATCCCCAACTGCGCCAAGAGTGCCACCACGGTAAAGGCACTGGTGGCGGAGGCTGCAATCATTTCCGGCAACCGCAAGTTCATATAAAACCCGAGACACACCGAATAAAGAACCAGCTTTGTGAAGCTTTTGCCAAATTCAAAAAGGCCGGCACGGCCGAATTTGTTCTTGGCATTGGAAATCACCGAAATCCGCGACAGTTTCATCGCAAGTTTGCTGGGGGCGAATACCAGAGCTTTTTGACCAATAATCGACAGAAGGACCAAGATAAAAGGGATAAAAAACCAGGGTAGAACGGCACCGGTTACGGCCATCATCAAACCACCGGTTGGGGCCGCAGCCGGACCCTCAAAAAACAGCGGTGCCAGGCGTTCAGGTTGATCGAGAAACGCCATCAGGGCCGAGCCAAGTGACCGAACGGATTCGCCGCCCATGGAATAAAATGCAATCACCAGACCCGCATAAGCAGCGGCCACCGACAAGTCAGTGGATTTGGCAACCTCACCCTTTTCCCGCGCCTTGCGAAGTTTCTCTGGCGTTGGATCAAATGACTTATCGGTATCATCGTCCTGATCGCTCATGGCATGCCGCCTCCGGGATTGGCGAAGAACGACATCATTGCGTCACTCCAGACCTGCAGGATCATCGGGCTGGCGACCATGAGAATGAACAACCCGCCAAAGGTAATGACCGGGGCACCGACAAAGGCGACCATCAGCGCAGGCATCGCCCGGTTGATGACACCAAGAGTCAGATTGTACAGCACCGACGCAATGAGAAAGGGGGCGGCTAGGGTAAAGGCCAGTGAAAAGGCGCTGGAAACTCGATGGACGCCCCATTCAGACAATCCACTACCGTCGGGAAAGACCCCGGCTGGAAACATCTGATAGGAATAAATCAAAAACTCGGCGACCCGTACGTGCAGCCCCATCATCATTGCCAGGGCCAATCCGCTGATCAGCAAAACAGCACCAATGGCGGGCATCTGTTCTGCGCCGATACCACCAAGGACCTGTGACAGGGATGTCGCTTGCGCCGCCATTGTCCCGGCCGTCTGCAGAACATGAACAAAAAACCGGATACTGACCCCAAGAGCCACCCCGATGATCGACTCTGTCACCACAAAACTGGCATAATGCATCAAGCTGTCAGGTTGCGGGAAGGTCGGCAAGGCCGGGGCCACGATAAGGGTGAAGGACAGCGCAATACCCAGTTTAATCCGCATCGATACATATTGCTCACCGAACCCCGGGAGCAGCGCCGTCAGAGCCGCAACACGTAGGAAAACAATGGCGCCGTGCCAGAATCCAACCCCCATGAGCGCCACCAGTTCCGGTGGTAAGAACGGTGTCATGCGGCAACCATTCCGACCAACGCCGGACGGGCGTCCAACCCAATTTCCTCGAAGGACAGCACTGGGTTGGATATGCCGCGCGCCTTGAGAATTGTGCGCAGATAGCGGCGACGGCGGGTCGACGTGACCACCGCTGGAAATATTCCCTGTTCGGAAATCATATTCAGCCGCTCTGACAGGCCCTCGGCCAATCGATTGAAAAGATCCGGCGGCAGGGCAATGTCCATCCCGCCATTCTGAGTGTCGATCTGGTAGGTCGTGAATTTATCTTCCCATTCCGGAGCAAGTTGCACCAGCGGGATGGTGCCATCTTCGCGCTTCATTTCGGCCACCAGCTGAAAGCCAAGACGCTGGCGGACAAGTTCACAGATCATCTCCGGCTGGGTGCTTTGCATCCGCGCCTCGGCAATCGATTCCAGAATAAGCGGCATATTGCGGATGGATACTTTTTCATCCAGCAACAAACGCAGGACCGCATGCAGCGTATCGATTGGCACTTTGTCGGGAATCAGCTCATCCAATAGCTTTTTGTTGGCCTCGGATCGAAAGTCATCAGACAATTGTGTCATCTCGTTCAACAGCCGACGCAGTGATTTCAAAGTCAGCAGCCGCGAGAAGTTCTGTTTCATCACTTCCAGCAAATGGGTGGCCAGAATTTCTGGCGGCGATACGATCGTGGCCCCTATCAGCGCCGCATCTTCTTGGTATTTCGTGGAAATCCAACGTGCAGGAGCGCCATAGACCGGCTCTGTCACATCGGTACCACTGGGCAGCGATTCATGTGAATCAGGCATCAAGGCCAGCACCATGTCCGGATGTAAAGTGCCCCGCGCCTGTTCGACCCCCTGCACCCTGATAAGATAAGTTCCCATCTGCAATTCAGGTTCATCCGTCAGGCGAATTTCGGGTAGAATCAAGCCAAAGACGCTGGCCACATGTGTCCGCATATTGGCAATTCGGGTATCCAGACCGGTTCCCGCATCCAGCACCATACCAACCAGATCGGGGGAAAACTCCAGATGCACGTCATCCAGATCCAGGATGTCGCCCAGTGGTCTGGCTGCAACGGCTTCGGTGCCTTCTTCGATCTGTTCTTCAATTTCGGCCTCTGCTTCATCGACGATCTTTTTATGCGTCCGGTAAGCAAAATACCCAAGAACGAGACCGCCAATCATGAAGGGAACAAAGGGCAAACCCGGCACCAAGGCAAACAGGCACATCAAAATGGACACGGTGGCCAAGGCTGCGGGGTGCTTACCCAGCTGGTCACCAATCGCGACATCAGTTGTGCCCTGATTTCCACCGCGCGCCAACAAAAGCGCCGCAGCAATTGAAATGATCACCGAAGGGATTTGCGAAACCAAGCCATCCCCGACGGTCAAAATCGCATAGGTTTCAAAGGCGGCGCCAATAGGCATGCCCTTGACCAGCACCCCCATCGCCAATCCCATGACTAGGTTCATCATGGTAATCAGCAAACCTGCTACAGCGTCCCCTTTTACAAATTTCGAGGCACCGTCGAGAGAGCCGAAAAAGGTGGTTTCCTGCTGTTCCCGCTCCCGTCGCTCTTTGGCCCCAGCATGGTCAATGGCCCCAGCCGACAAATCCGCATCAATTGCCATCTGCTTGCCTGGCATCGCATCCAAGGCGAAACGGGCGCCAACCTCGGCCATCCGGGTGGCCCCCTTGTTGATGACCATAAAGTTGACGATCAAAAGCACGCCAAACACCACCAAGCCAAGAAACACACTGCCGCCCATGACAAAATGCGCAAACCCTTGGATCACATTGCCGGCCGCATCCGTCCCCGTATGACCCTGACCGATAATCAGCTTGGTCGAGGATACGTTCAGCGACAGTCGCAACATCAGCGAGGCCAACAGCACCGTCGGAAAGGCTGAAAACTCCAGTGGCCGCTCGATAAACAGGGTTATGGTGAAAATCAGGATCGCCAGACCAAACGAGGCGGCAAGCCCAACGTCAAGAACCCAGGCAGGCACCGGTAAAATCATCATCACAATGATCGCCATCAACGCCAGCGCCAGCAATACGGTGGGGCTAAACAGCTCTTTGATTGTAAATTTAGGCACGTTGATGAGCTCTCATTCGATCATGATCAGGGCAAGCGGGGATGCAACAGATCTAGCCATGGGAACAAGCGAACCCATGGAAACAGAACCCTGTGCAATTAGCGGTGACGGCGTGTGAAGGCTGGCCAATGGAAGCGGCCCGTCAGAGGAGCGGCGACGGGTGCGACCTGGCAAGGCGGCCACCGTGGTGGCCGGTGCCAGATCAGCGCGAATTCTGTCGAAGCGTGCGGTGTAACGGTTGGCATAAGTTGGTGTGCGGGAATGATAAGCTCCGGCAGCCTTGGACCAGTCCCCCATTTCAGCATATAATTTTTTAAGAAACCGGGCAGCATATTGCGCATTGGCAACCGGATCGAACATTTGATCGATCGACTCAAATTCTGCGCCATGCCATTTGAAATTTATCTGGAAACAGCCAACGTCAAAACTGCGGGCGCCGCGTTTGAAATGCGAAAAGACGTAGGCGCGCGCCTCATCTTCGGTTTCAAACCATTTACCGGCGCCTTCCATGTTGACGGTCCAGGGCCAGGGCTGAAGACCCTGTTTACCACCCCGTCCGGTTTCGGTTCGGGTGATCGTGCGCAGCACATCCAGCGGCACCCCAGAATCCCGCGCGGCACGCTGCGCGGCTGCATCGCACAACGCCGCCACCTGTTTTGCAGACGCCTGGGCACTGCCCTTCGGGGCCACACCAAACAGCACCGCCAAGCAGACAATTGCGGCAGTGAGTCCCCAGCCTTCAGGGCACAGGCGTCGCACAACGGATTTTTGGCAACATAATTCTTTGTTTTTCTTCGGCATTCTGCCAATTCCAGCTCTGGGTTGTCCCGTCCCCAAAGTAGGCTCAGAGGATTTACAAAGCGTTATCGTAAAATGCAAAAGACCGCCCGAATTGGGCGGCCTTTGCATGTTCGCTCTCCGGGGGTTTCCCCCCTAAAGATCAAATCACCGCCTATTCATCGCCGCTTGAAACAGGCGCAACACCCTGCAGCAAAGCCTCGATTTGGTTGCGGGTCCCAACACTGCTTTCAACCAAAGCGCGGGCATGCGCCAATGGCGTCATGTCCTCAGGTTCCTGGGCCTGTGCATCCAACTGAGCCGTAACATCCGCAACTCGACTGAATTGCCCCTCATCATCCGATGTGATGGCCTCCAGATTTTCTGAATGCCAAAACCCCCGCGCTGCGGCGTCGACATCCTGTTCGGCCAGAAAATATTCTCCGGCCCGGCCAAATTCCCCGTTGCGCCACAGGGCCTGGGCCCGAAGTCTATTGGCCTCGGGGCCATCAAGCCCCATCAATTCAACCAAAGCCCGATGCGGCAGGTCCAGACCCAACGCAGCCTCGGCCATCATCAACCGGCGCGAGTCATCCTTTGGCTCCAGCGCCATTTTCATCAGCATGGATTGAGCCTGCTGCGCAAATCCCAGATCCAACAAACGCCGTGTCATCATATCCGCCACCGGGACTGCCTCTGCTGCAGTTGCCTCCTCGGTGAAAATGAGGGCGTATTGCAAAAAAGTGACGTCATCTGCCCGTTCGGTCAACAGGGTCAGGACCGGCTCAACTGCAGCGGCATGTGCCATCGGCCCATCGCGTTCGGCCAACGCCCCAAGCGCCACAAAAGCCTCGGTAAAACTGTCGGTCAAAGACAGCGCCACGACCTCAGCCAGACGAAGTTCCGCCCCCAGATCACTGTCGCGTATCTCCAACTCGTAAGAGGCAACCAATTCTGGCAGATCCGGAGACAGAGCCTTACGCTCTTTATAACTTAGCAAAATCAGATCAATCAGCGCCTTCGGTGCGTTTTCGGTGCGTTCCGCCAGTTCTTCTTTCAGCTCTTCGACCACAGTTTCGGTGTCCCCGACCATGTCGGCGATGGCCGCCTGGGCCAAATTGATATCTGGCACGCCTTCGACTCCGGTTCGGTCAACAGAGCGCAAAGCGGCCGCAGCCATATGTTGGTCGCCAGCTTCTGCAAACAATTTGCTGATTTTGGGTCCGAGATGGACGCGCAGATGCACCGGCATACGGGACAGTGTCTGCTGAATCGCCTCAGCATTTGCATTATTTTTCAATTCCCCATCGGCAAGGGCAGCCCAAAGGGCCGCATCGCCATCACATGCCTGTTGCCCCGCAAAAGGATGAGTGATCGGCAAGGGATCCCCATCCATCAGCATGGCCATTGCTGACAATTTGTCCAAACGGGTGTCGTCGGACGGCAACATATCCAGCATGGTGCGGGCCTCTACCCCAAAACCAAAATAGAGATATGTTTTGGCCAGGGCTAAAACTTCATCCAAATCAACGCGATCAAATTCTTTGAACAATGCCGAACGACGGGGGCTAATCTGATCTGCAAAAGACGATTCGCCCCCCCAGTTGTAGACCGCCAGATCCCTGGACCGGATACAGTGGTTCGGCGAGGTTGAGCTCTGTGTCTGCTGCAACATAAGCCCCATTTCCCGATCCACAGCTGTGGTCACAACCAAATGGTCCAACGGGCTCATCGGGCGGTCTGGAGTGTCAAGCGGCGCCACGCTAACCGGCGCATTGCCGTCATCGACTTCGGTCAGGACCAGATTTAGCAAACCCTGGTTGGTTGCCCGCCCAATTTGCTGCAACAGACGCCGCTCAGAGGCATTGACCATTGCGGCCCGCGCTGTTTCATCCATGTCCAACAGTAAATCCACCGTTGGCAGTGTCATTTCTGGCGGATCTTGGACTTCCGTCTGATGTAAATTGGCAAGTGGCCCAGGCAAAACAACTGCAACCTCGGCGTCTGGCTCGGGCTCTTGCGCCTGCTGAGGAAGAACCCTCTGCAGCCCATGCGCTCCTGACGCCGCACGCCCGGCAAACGCAGCAGTCAAATCCAAACCCATTCGGGCTTGTTGGACTGGCTCTGGCGACAGGTTGAACCGATAGCCAGCTCCCCCCTGAAAGAGTCCCAGCGGCAAGGCACCGCTGAATGTCGGATAAGGTTTCTCGGCCTTGCCATCCCGAATATCGATGACAAGATAGCCATTTTTCTGCACATAGGATTGTATTTCGCAGTCACATCCAAGTTGCATCCGAAGGGGAGTACCCGCGCCGTTCTGTTGCAAGGATTGCAACCGGGTGCGAGGAATACGACTAAAGACATGAGATGTATCAATAATTGCCGCAGGGCTGTCGATGTTCAAAACCGCTGATTTCCCTGTCTGGGTCAGCGCCCAATTGGCATTGTCGGGCAGGCGCATAACCAGACGGGAGAACCCGTCATGTTCACCCGAACGGGCGATAATGGTCTCGGCCTGGGCCGGAACGGCCACCAAAAGCAAGGCCATTAATGCGACTGCCTGACGGATCATGCGGCTTCCTGTTTCACAGATTTCAGGGCTTCTTCCAATTCAGAAAACCCAGGGCGGATATGCGACGGAGTATTTTGACGTCCGACTTCAATGCAGATTGCAGCAGCGTGATTGTGCAGATTGGCGACCAGGACTTCTCGGATCAGCTGGTGAAAATGCGCGTCTTCCTCGGTCACTGTTTTCACCTTGGCGGCAAATGGGCCAACAAGACCATAAGCCAAGAACACCCCAAGGAATGTGCCAACAAGCGCGCCGCCGATCATTTTACCCAGAATTTCTGGGGGCTGATCGATAGACGCCATCGTCTTGATAATACCAAGTACAGCCGCAACGATGCCCAGCGCCGGCAGACCATCAGCAAGAGTCTGCAATGCATGACTGGAATGCAGCGCGTGGTGATGGTTGGCTTCAATCCGCTTTTCCAGAACCTCTTCGACCTGATGCGGGTCGTCATAGTTCATCGACGCCGAACGCATGGTGTCACAAATCAAGTTCACAGCTTCCCGATCGGCCAGAATCCTGGGATATTTTCCAAACACTGACGAATTTTCCGGGTCTTCAATATGCTGCTCCACCTCAACCGGGTTGGCACGCGCGATCCGAATCAATGCAAACATCAGGCAAAGCAAATCCCGATAGTCTTCCGGTTTCCACTTGGGACCTTTGAACACTTTCCCCAGGTCTTTCACGGTGTGCTTGATACCCGCCATATCATTACTGATCATAAAGGAGCCCACTCCGGCACCGCCGATCATCATCATTTCAAAGGGCGCGGCCTTTAAAATAATTCCCATCTTGCCACCGGCGGCCAAATAACCGCCAAAAACCATGACAAAGATAACTATAATACCAAGAATGCCGATCATAAGGGGTCTCCGAATTTCGTTATTTTTTAGAAGCTTAGGTGAGTCTGATTAAAATTCCCTAAGCTTCGAAACAGAAATCACTCCTTTGGCACCGAACTATTGCGCCCTGCCAGAACGACACTGATTGTATAGGCCGCCTGGGGGCTGAGACCCGCCATGATCCCGGCTGCGGCCTCCGGTTTCATCCGCGCCAGAAAACCCGCAGCAAAATCAGGATCCATTTCCTCGAACAACGGAGCTGATTCCTTTGCCTTCATCTGCTCATAAACAGCCGTCAGGCGGGTCAGATCCGCTTCGGTTGCGCCATCTGCCAAAGATAGCGTGGCTTCCAGCTTGACCTCGGCCGCTTCAAGTGCAGCCAATTTCTGAGTGATGGCCTGATTCGCAATCTCCATCGCTTTCATCCGATCTTCGACCTCGGCCTCCCGTGCGGCCAGGTTTTTTTCGCGTTGCTGAAACGCCGCAAGCATGTGCTGCAGCTCAGCCGACGATGGCACTGAGACAGCTTGCTTTGCAACATCACCGCTATTGGTTTCCGCATCTGGCAGACTGGCCACTTCCCGGGCGATTGCCGGCCCGGCTTCGAAACCAAGACGCAGGGCGGCGGAGCCCAGCAACAACACCGACAACATGAACAACGTGCCGACGCGAGTCCGACGTGGGCGCTTGGATTTAAGTTGTTTGCTCATCAGGCAACCCGGCTTTGATTGCGGTTATGGCGGACAAACATCAGGCCCGAGGATGGTTTTTCAGGCTCATCCAAAGATTTCCTGTCTGATTTGGGCGCCGCATTCAGAGCTTCCGCCAAGGCATCGCTTTCTTCGTTGGCACGTCGTCGTCTCGGTGCCTCTGCGGGCAGATCATGCATCGAGGCCATCATCAGTTCCAACCGCTGAGCAACTGTTTCAGCACGCCCGGTCAGGCTTTCCAGAGATTTGGTGGAGCCGTCCGACATCGCGCGGGCCGCCACCAGAGATTTGTTGAGATCATCAACCTGCGATGACAGCACAGCAACCGCACCTCCAACGCCCTGTTCTAGGTCGTTAAACCGATTCAGCCGCCGTGCCAGCACGAAGCAATAAAATCCAGCCCCAAGGGCGCCTGCAACAAGCAGGATATCCGCAATCATTTCCATCCTGATCTCCTAGTTTAAAACAAAATCCATGATCAACAGATCTCGAACACGCCCCTGGCCGGTGGCAATGTTGATCCGTCGCAGCATCTGCGCCCGCAGTTTTGGGAGCGCCATCGGATCCACAAGATCCGAAACTTCCAAAGCTCTGAGGTAGCTGTTCAGTACATCGACAACACGCGGCAGTATTCTTTCGACTTCGACCTGGTGGACCACATCGACCTCAAGCTGCGCGCGGAACCGCAAATGTTTCAAACCGCCTGCCTTACGCAGAGTTATCACAAGGGGGTCCATTTCAATGAAAGCAAGGTTGGCGATGTCTGCCGCCGTTTCATGACTGTCGACACCTGTCGGCACGGCATGAACCGCTGGCGCCACATCCGGTGCCGCGGGCTTTCCAAATGGAAGCAGGCCGGCCTGGACAGCATAAAACCCGCCTCCGCCGCCCACAATCGCCAGCACTAACCCTATGATCAGTGGCATTTTGCTCGGCTTCGCCGGCGTATCTTCTACGTTCGCTACAGCGTCTGTCATGGCTATTCCTAAAACGTCGTACAAACACTTCATAACCTGCGAGGGACTAACCGAATGTTAAGGCCAATCCGTCAAAACACTTGCAAGCCGATCAGAATGTCGGTTCGACGGAGGTTAAGGTGCAGCAGATCAAGAATGTCTGGGCAGGTTTGGATACGCGCAAGCGTCTGATCATCGTGGGTTCCACGGTCATCATGATTCTCAGCGTGCTTGCAATGTCCCGTGTGGCGAATACGCCCACAATGAAACTACTCTATGCCGGGCTGGACAGCGCCTCGGCAGGTCAGGTGGTACAATCGCTGGAACAGCGCGGTACCGAATACCAAGTGCGGGGCGGGTCAATTTATGTCCCGGTTGAACAACGCGACGAAATGCGGATGACGCTGGCAAGTGAGGGACTGCCGGCCAATGGCAGCCGCGGCTATGAGCTGCTTGATTCGCTCAGTGGTTTTGGCACAACGTCGCAAATGTTCGATGCCGCCTATTGGCGGGCAAAAGAAGGTGAGCTGGCCCGCACGGTTGTTGCCAGTCCGCATATTTCCCAAGCCCGGGTTCATATCGCCAACACCGGGTCGAATCCCTTTCAGCGCAGCGTTGAACCGACGGCTTCAGTATCGCTGGTGCCTTTAGGCTCGCCTATTACACCAGCTCAGGCCAACGCCGTTCGCTTTCTTATTGCATCCGCAGTGACCGGTCTCGCGGTCGAAAATGTTGCAGTGATCGATGCCAATGGCGCATTGATCAGCTCTCCGGAAGCAACAGCGGCCGCAGGCGTGGGCAATGATGACCGTTCAAAATCGATTCGCGACCGGGTTGTTCGCCTGGTCGAGGCGCGCGTGGGCCAAGGCAACGCAGTGGTCGAGGTCAGTGTCGACATTGTCACCGAAACCGAAACTGTCCGCGAAAAACGCATTGACCCGGAAAGCCGGGTCGCCATTAGCACTGACGTAGAAGAGCGGGCCGACTCCTCCAGCAACCAATCCGGTCAGGTCACCGTGGCCTCAAATATCCCGGATGGCGATGGCGCCGCGGGTGACGGCTCCAAAGCCAATACCACCTCAACCCGTGAACGCGTCAACTACGAGATTTCAGAAACCGAGATGCACATCACCCGCGGTCCCGGCGCCATCAAGCGCCTTACCATTGCGGTGCTGGTCAACGGATTGTCGGAAACCAACGAATCAGGTGTCAGTGAATTCACCCCACGGTCCGAGGAAGAAATGTCAGCCATGCGGGAACTGATCGCGGCGGCGGTGGGTTTTGATGCCGAACGTGGGGATGTCATCACCCTGAAGTCGATGGAATTGCCCTCAATCGAGCCGCAGGGCACCATCGTGTCCAACTCCATCATGGATAACGTCTTTATCGATGCAATGGCGCTGATCCAGATCGCCGCTCTGGCAATTGTCAGCCTGATTCTCGGTCTGTTCGTGGTCCGGCCAATCCTGGCCAACAAGGCGCCTCAGCCTGCCATTGAGGGTCCCGATCTGATGTCAGATCTACCCCAGTTGGGATCGGGTGATTTCATGAGCAACCCCAATATGGGCGTGGGCATGGAAATGGCCCCTTTGACTGGCGAAATCGACGATGGCTTTGGCTCCATGGGCGGCATTGGAGACATGGGTGGAATGGGCGGTATCGGCGACGGCATGGGCGGGCTTCCCGCTCTGGGCGGCGGCACCCAGGATCCCGTCGACCGGCTGCGTGCAATGATTGGAGACCGCCAGGAAGAAACGGTCGAAATTCTGCGCGGCTGGCTTGAAGAGAGCGAGGAGAAAGCCTGATGACTATTGCTCACCTATTAGAAGATTTTGGCAATGCAGGGAAAGTTGAACCCGTAGCCATGGTTTCCGATGAGCTGCTTGAAGAGCAGAAACTGGTTTCATTTGAAAACGGATATACCGCTGGATGGGACGATTCTGTTGGCGCCCATGAGCGCGAAACAAGCAAGATTTCCGCCACCCTGGCGAACTCGCTCGAAGATATGAGTTTTACCTTTCACGAGGCGCAAAATCAGCTGATCGAATCGCTCGACCCAATGTTCAAGGTGTTGACCAGCGCCATCTTGCCAGACGCCATGGCCGCCAGTTTTGGCCACCACATCGTCGAGCAACTGACCGATATGGCGAAGGGGCAGACGCATCAACCACTGGTGATCACGGTGGCGGCAGGTGAAGCCGGCGGTGTTCGATCCGCTCTCACTCAAAGCTTTTCTGTCGATATCAAAGTCCGTGAGGACGCCAGTTTTTCCCCGGGTCAAGCCTATCTGCGTGTTGGCGACCTAGAACGTGAAATCAACAGTGGGGCATTGCTCGACTCAATCCGCGAGTCGGTTGATGCCTTCTCCTTCCAAGTCAAAGAGGACGCCAAATATGGATGATAACACCGATCTCAAGAAGAAAACTGCTGATTCCGGCAACCCGTTTAATTCGGTTCCAGTCGAAGTCGTGGTGTCTGTTGGCAAGGCCCGCCCACTGATTCGTGATCTGGTTAATCTCGGCGAAAACGCCGTCCTGACACTGGACAAACGGGTCGAAGATCCCGTCGATCTTTATGTTGGCGACCGCTTGGTTGCCCGTGGTCAGCTGGAAGAATTGGAAGGCGATCAGGCAGGACAACTGGCCGTGCGATTGACCGAAATTGCAGATCTACAAAGTGGGCTGGGATGATCCAAAGATCTTTCCTTTTTCTGACGCTGGCAGCCTTTGCGCTGCTGGCGATGCCGCAGGTCGCACAGGCGCAGGAATTGAACCTGTCGCTGGCTGACAATGGATCGATTTCCGCGCGGTCCATACAGCTGATTCTCTTGCTTACCGTGCTCAGCCTGGCCCCCGGCCTGGCCATCATGATCACCTGTTTTCCATTTCTTGTAACGGTTTTGTCGATTGTCCGGCAGGGTATGGGCATGCAGCAAGCACCGCCCAATATGCTGATTATCAGCCTGGCGATGTTTCTGACCTATTTTGTGATGGAACCTGTGTTTAACGACGCTTGGACCCATGGCATCAAACCGCTGATCGAAGAACAATTAGGGGTAGAGGAGGCGATGATTCGTGCACTTGAGCCGTTTCGAGCCTTTATGGCGGCGCGGCTGGATGCAGATACGTTTTATGCGATGTCAGATCTACGCCCCGACACCCAGGGGATAGATCCAACCCCCGACGCTCCACTGTCGGTGCTGATTCCCAGCTTTCTGCTGTCAGAAATTTCGCGGGCCTTTCAAATCGGCTTTTTGGTCTTCCTGCCGTTTCTCATCATCGATTTGGTGGTTGCGGCAATTCTGATGTCGATGGGGATGATGATGGTCCCCCCCGCGGTGGTGTCACTGCCGTTCAAATTGGCATTCTTTGTGGTCGCGGACGGCTGGACCTTGATCGCCAGTTCCCTGGTTCGTAGCTACTATCCCTGACCTCACTCACGGTTATCGGACCTCTGGTTAGGATCCCAGCCAGGGGTCTTTCTACGTCCGCGCTGACCTGCGCCCCCAGTCAAACTGAGGGCCATCGCCAGCCTGGAACTGAAACGGACTTCTCGGTGATTGCTGCGCATTCACCTGCCAGCCAATGGTTGAACGCATTGCCAGATCGCAACCCCACCCGCTTCAGATCCCGGATGAAGCGCTGTTCCGGGGAATATGGGTGTATCCCTCTCCTGTCCGGCAGCGCATTGGCCAGCAATGTCCCGAGCGGGACAACCGGTCGTTCATAACGCTGCAAGGCGGTTCGTCGTTGCCGCCGGGGACGCTTCAGGTCCAGATCAAATCTCTCCTGCAAACGGGCCTCAAAGCCACTCAACCTGTGGCGCAGCTGTTCGCGGCCGCAAAGATGGAGCTCGGCACGCTGAACAGCGACATGAGTGTCGCCAACTCAGGCGAAGACTGCGGTGGTTGCGTTTCTGACGAGAATTCTTCTGGTGCCTGCGAGCTAATTTTCCATTCATCAGTCTCTTTCCTAAATGCTGATAATATCTTCCGTGCGACCCAAACCACCATGCAATCAGCCAGGGTCGCGTCTGGTCGCCTAGAGACTGGGATAACCTTGGGGCTCGATCCGTCGCCGCCACGAACCACAACCCTGATCCAATGAGTCCGCACCCTGTTGGGGGCCGGCCACAGCAACGCTTGGGTGTTCTGATTTTGCAGACCTGCATCCCAAGATCCGACTGGCCTCCATCCGGATGACTTACGATGACAAACCGGATCCCAAAAGGGATATCCCGCCGCACGCTTTTGTCAGGGCGGGCCGCATTTTTGACGGGTCAAATTTGCTGTGGGCTCAAGATGGTATATGGCGGAGCGAAAATGGTGGTGCAAATTGGCACAAGAACGCAGGTACTGACCTTGGACAAGTAACGGATCCTGTCTCCCACCCAGATCAATTGGGACTGATCTATGCCTCTCATGCGACCGCCGGTGTCTTGCGATCCGGCGATGGCGGCCGAACGTGGGTTCCCTCTGGGCAAGGCCTGCCACAGGTGCCGGTTGATGCCATCACCATCGCCGCTCACGATCCAAGCGATCTAATCCGCAGTGCCGGGAGACCGCCTCTGGCGCAGTCAAGATTGTGCGCAAATGTGGTACTTTTATCAACCGCCCTATCTCGCCTTGCTCTGAGAAACACCAGCGTTTAGATGGATGCCCGGAATGCCCCAATAGCTCAGCTGGTAGAGCAACTGTTTCGTAAATAGTAGGTCGGCGGTTCGAATCCGTCTTGGGGCACCACGCAATCACCTAACAACTTGTTTTGCATCACCTTTTGTCATGGACGAGGCGAGGCGTAGTACATTTTGGAGTACATTTCTTTCCGGCATGTCTTTGTAAAAGAAGGCATCTATTACTTCACCCGGCGGATTCCCGTGGATCTGCGGACTCATTATTCATCAGCGAAGATAGCCTATTCCCTGCGGACCAGATCGAGATCTGTTGCCGTCTCTAGGGCGATCAATGCAGCCTGCAAGTTGGACGAGTACTGGTATCACCTGAGGTCGCAGGATGCGGAACTGCCAGGAAAGCATCTGCTGCGTCATGGCCTGTCCAGGCCAGAGTCAGGGCCGCCTGTCACCAGTGATGCTTTGAAGCTGTCAGAGGCCGTCGTAACGTATCAGCGTCTCAAGGGGAAAGGTAAAGCACCTACCTTCCTTAGGGCTGCGGAACGCGCCTGTGGCTATGTGATCGACATCTGTGGCGACAAGCCTTTGCCAGACTACACCAAGGCTAATGCAAATGCCTTCCGAGATGCTTTGATCCAGCGAGGACTGGCTGGCAGCAGCATCACCCGTATCTTCGGGACAGTTCGGGCTGTCTTCAACTTCGCTGTGGCGGAGGAGGGGCTGTCAATCACCTCACCCTTTGCCAACGTCTACTATGATCGGGGTGCCGGGGTCGCGGAGAGAAGCCCAATCCCGGTCAAGGAGATCCGTGCCATTCAGCAGCAATGCCATCAGATCGATGATGAGATGCGCTGGCTCGTGGCAATAGTCGCCGATACGGGACTGCGTTTGGCTGAGGCCGCCGGGCTGCTGCGAGAAGATATCTTGGAGGGTGAGGAAGGAGGGCTGGTGGCACGGATCACCCCACATCCCTGGAGGAGCCTGAAGACTGATAGTAGCAAGCGGACTGTCCCTCTGGTCGGGTCGGCCAAGTGGGCTGCTCAGCGTATTCTGGCCCGAGAGGATGGCAGCAAGTATGCCTTTCCCCGGTACAACAAGACAGCGAAGACCAATGCCAATTCAGCCAGTGCCGGTCTGAACAAGTGGCTGAAAGCCTATGTGCCTGATGGCTGCACGATGCACGGATTTCGCCACTCCATGCGAGACCGCCTCCGTGCTGTCGAATGCCCGTCTGATATCGTGGATCAGATTGGCGGGTGGAACACTGAGGGCGTCGGCCATGGGTACGGAGAAGGATACCCGGATCACGTCTTGCGGAAATGGCTGGAGAGAGTTTAGCAGTGAGAGGATGCTGACCGCAGCTGAGTTAGTCAGACAGGGTAGTTACCAGTTTGCATGAAATAGGCGTTGAGTACGGGTCGTGCGGTCGTTTTGGAGCAAAATCTCAAGCCTAGCCGGTTTCCTCTTCTCCATTTCACCGCCACGTCAAAATCACCGAGTCCCTGAACTGAGACAGACTGCAGCGCTTTCCACGTGAAACCCGGATACTCCGGCGCAAGGACTACGCCCAGACCGCTATAACTGACGTTAAATGTCTCCGCACTTAGATTGCCTTCAAGAAGTTGTACCGAGCAGGGAAGGCATAGTGGGATACGCATTTCGGTCGGTGTAGGGCTTCGGAATATCGACTTATTTTGGTTCATATCGGGACTATCTGTTAAGCGGGTTTTCACTCTGCTCCCAAGGTGCCACGGTTGGCGTTAATTTCCTCCTACCAACCGCCGATGTCCTGCCCTCACTTCAATCCCTTTAAAAAGCTGGATGGACTCTAAGTATCTGCGAGGCCGCTCATTGGTATCTGGGCATTCTTCAGGATACGGTCAGCCCTTGTACCAATTGGGCATTGCGGTTTCGAGTGGTGCTTTCATGGTGGCGCTGGTTGGATTGAAGGCAGTTTGAAGGTGGCAATCTCCAAAATGTTCTACGCCTCGCCTCGTCCATGACAAAAGGTGATGCAAACCACGGTGTGGGTGCCTGTAACGGGAACAGAACTTCCGTCTTGGGGCACCAGCCTTCGTCTTTGAAAGCTCACGGCAAGACCTGCCCAATGGTCATATCCTTGGCCTAAAGTGGCTGGGTGAATAGCGTCCCGAACCCTGTTTGTTGCTCGGCAATACCGGCTAGGCGCAGCATGTGCCAGGCCAGCGCCTGATTGCTTGTAATCACCTGTGTCCCAGTTTTTCTCTCGGCCGCGTCGATGATTTTCAGGCACCGCAGGTTGGTGCAGGCTGCGACAATGGCATCACAATCGGCCTGCGCAGAAACCTGATCAATGGCAGCGGCAATCGACGCCGGAGATATCCGCGCGACCACCCGGTCGTCAGATTCCTCAAATGAGCCAAAAGCAACGATTTCGAAGCCAGCCTCTTCCAGTTTGCGCCGCATGCGTATTGATACGTCAGGTATATAAGGGGTGATAAACCCCAACCGTTTGGCGCCAAGCGCATTTGCCGCCGCGATGATGGCAGTCAGTGGGTCGGTCACCTTGGCGCGCGGGAAAACCGAATTGATCGCCCGGGCGACCCCTGCCTGTCCGATTACGGTCGCCGCCGATGTGCAGCCATATCCGATCACATCGAAGTCAAGCGATGCTGGCAACAGCCGGGCCGAGGCGGGAAGGTCCTGTTCCATTTGCTGCAGGGTGTCGGCGCTGATCTCGTCCACCATGGGAATTCGGCTGTGATACAGCGCCACGCCGTCCAGCGCGGTCATTTGGGCAAACTCGGGCTCTAGTGTTTCGTCGGTCGACAAAACGATGGTGCCAAGGGTCGCACGGGTGCCGATGCCATTGTCGGTCGTATAGTCGAGTTTCATTCCTTGCCCTTCAGATAACTGGCAGTTCAGGGGCTGCGCGGCTGGTCAGCAATTCGGCACCGGAGGCCCGGATAACGATGTTTTCTTCATGCACCATGATGCGCCCGTCACCATAGCTTAGCGAAGGTTCCAAGGTCAGCACCATGTTTTCTTGGATCACGGTGTCATCAAATGCCGCGTGTGAGGGCCATTCCGTCAGCTGCATTCCCAGCCCGTGCCCCAACCGGCCAACGTCTCCGCCAGCGCTATCCATTTGTGCGATCACCGATTGCATCGTGTGAAACAGCTCGCGGCAGGTGGTGCCGGGGCGGGCAGCGGCAAGGCCTGCCTCGGTGGCGCGCCACAACACGTCATAGGCGCGGCGGGATAAATCGTCAGCTTGGGTGATGGCAAAGTTGCGATCAAAGTCACAAAAATACCCATCCCAAGTGGCGCCGCTGTCCAGCATCAAAATGTCGCCCGCCTGTAGAGGTCTGGCGCTGGGTGGTGAAATCACATCGCGATAGCCGCCCTGATCAGCCCCGCCGACAAGATAGGGCACATCATCGGCACCCACATCCAGGGCGGCGCGGCGGAACGCGCGGAAAACCTCGTCCAGTGCGGTGCCTGCCCTGGCGAAATCTGGCACCCGCTCAAAGATCCGCGAGCCGATGGCGCAGATATGAGAGAGCTTTTCAATTTCCCGAGGTGATTTGACCATGCGAAGAGACCGAACCAGCCCGGTGGCGTCTTTGATTTGCAGGCCCGGAAGGGCGGCAATCAAGTGTTCATAGTCGCCAAGAGGCATCCGCAATGCGGTCTCGTGGCCTTTGAGCACGCCGATACTGGCACTCTGGCTGGCCAGTGGTGACAGCAGTTCGGTCAGCAGGCTGATGCCATCATCACCTGGGTTCGGCGCAGGCCAGGTGCGGATATCGTCGATCCAGGTTTGCCGCATCAGCAGGGCGCCGATTTCAGGGATGACGGCGATGGGTTTGCCCTGAGCTGGGATGAACAGGAACCAGGGACGGGTCGGGCTTTGCCAGAACAACGTGTGGAAGCCACTGAAATAGCGCACTTCGGCCTCTGTCATCAGCAGCAGCCCGGACAGGCCCGCCTGGTCCATCTCGGCCTGCACTTTGGCGGTGCGGGCCTCAAATTCTTCGGGCGGGAACCCCCGGGGTGGGCTGTTAGACATCATCGTTTTCCGCCATGATCTGAGCGAATATTTCGCGATCGGTGACCCCCTCAGAGCCGATCAGCAAGACCCGCGACTGGGCGTTCAATCCCAATCTGTCTGACAGTTCAGGGTCTTGCCGCGCGGCGATTAATGCGGCCAGACCAGCAACCGCGCTTTCGCCAGCTTCGACCACCGGATCAGTGCCTTGTGGGCGGGCCAATAGGCGCACTGTCGGGGCGACGATGGAATCGGGGATGGTGATAAAATCGCTGGCTTCCTGCTCCAGGATCTCCCAGGCCATCTCTGATGGCTCACCGCAGGACAGGCCGGCCATTATGGTTTCCTCAGAGATTGTCACAGTGGTTGCGCGGCCAGCGCGCGCGCTTTCATAGAGGCAGGCGGCCAGGTCCGGCTCGACCACCACCACACGGGGTGCACCCTGCTGCCAATACTGTCGCAATGCAGCGGCGACTGAGGCGGCCAATCCGCCAACGCCGCCTTGCAGGAAAATATGGGTCGGAGCCTGATCCAGGGCCTCGCAGATCTCACGCGTCATCACGCCATAACCGGCCATCACATCGCGGGGTGGGTCGGTATAGCCGGGCCAAGAGGTGTCCGAGACGACAAACCAGCCCTGTTGCTCGGCCTCGTCACGGGCCAGGGCAACCGAATCGTCATAATCGCCATCAATCCGGATCACTTTGGCGCCCAGGTCTCGCATGGCCTGGGCCCGGCCTTCGCTGACCTCGGCATGAATATATATCCGACAAGGCACCCCAAACCGCTGACAGCCCCAGGCGAGCGAGCGACCGTGATTGCCATCGGTTGCAGAGACCAAGGTGATCTCAGAACAGATTTCAGCGTGTTCGCCACTGCGGATAGAGCTGAGACTGACCTGCTGTCCGGTCCGGCGCGAGACTTGCCGTTGCAGAACCCGCAAAGCTGCATAAGCAGCGCCAAGCGCCTTGAAGCTGCCCAGCCCAAACCGAGGCCCCTCGTGTTTATACAGGACTTTGGCAATGGTCAGGCTGTCGGCCAATGCGCCCAGATCAACCAGCGGCGTCGCGGCATATCCGTCCCATGCGGTGATTTCCGCCCAGGCCTGCTCAAAATCCTGTTCGGACAGCAGCTGATTGGCGGTTGTCGCCACAGGTGACGTTCCCTTGGTATGGCGGATTTCGGCCTTGGCAAACAGGTCCATCATTTTGTCCTTACAATAGAGGGAAGGCCCCATCTTGACGCGGTCTTGACGGGTTCGCTTCATGGTCGCGGTCAGTTTACCAAGGTAGATTGATTTTCGCAGTTGTTGTTGTGGAAATCGGTGACGATTTATATTGCGGAGCGGCAAAATTTCGATGAATTTCGGACCATGGATGACAATGACCTGAAAATTCTCCGCCTGGTTCAGGGCAACGCCCGTTTGACCGCCGAAACCATTGGTCAGGATATAGGGCTGTCGCCAGCGGCGGTGCAAAAGCGGCTCAAGAAGCTGCGCGAGACCGGGGTGATTGAAAAGGAAATTGCGGTGTTGTCGCCAGCCAAGTTGGGGCGGGAGATGACCATTCTCGTTGAGGTGATACTTGAGCGGGAAAACCGGGCGCATCTGGATAGCTTTAAGCGCAAGATGCGCAACGCGCCCTGCGTACAGCAATGTTACTATACCACCGGAGAGGCGGATTTTATGTTGATCCTGGTGGTCCGTGATATCCAAGAGTACGAGGCGTTCACCCAGGCGTATTTCTTTGATGAATCCAATATCAGCCGGTTCAAGACGTCGATTGTGATGGATCGGGTCAAGACGTCGCTGGATGTTCTGTGACCCCCGTTGACGCGTGGTTGATCCGGGACAGGGCGAAATCTCCGAAACCTCAAGCAACAGGTATCGGTTTCCTTAACGCTTTAGCGGGTGATTAATTCAAAATTTGGCAACTCTCTCATTGGGCGTGGAATTTCGGGCGACAATTGGGTGGAAAAGCCAATAATGCCCCCATTTACCTGCCTTAACTGCCGGCAAATTTATCTGTTAAGGCATGTTTAATGATCACACTGCTATCCCGGTATTGGGTAGAAAAAGGTGGTGGATCATGAGCGCACAAAACGGTGTAGCGCCCATTATCATCAAGAGGAAAAAAGTCGTAAGTGGCGGTGGCCACCACGGCGGTGCATGGAAAGTGGCTTATGCTGACTTTGTGACCGCGATGATGGCCTTCTTCATGTTGATGTGGCTTTTGAGTGCAACGACGGAAAAACAGCGAAAGGGTCTTGCGGACTACTTCTCGCCGACGATTCCAATCAGTCGGATATCTGGTGGTGGCAGTGGCGCTTTCAATGGCGACAGCATGTTCACTGAGGATGTCATGACGAAGAGCGGGGCCGGCGCATCAGACGCCAATCCGGTAGATGCGCAGCAGGCACGCGGAGAGACCGGGCTGGATCAACAGGCCAGAGAGCTGGCTGAAAACGAAGAGTTCAAGACCATCGAAGAGGCTCTTCAAGGGCGTGGCGGCGAAAGTATGGTCAGTATCGAGATGGCCAGGCACATTGTAACCCGCGTCACTGACGAAGGGCTGATCATCGAGATGTTCGCCACCGAAAATGCGCCGTTGTTTGAAGAGGGCAAAGAAACGCCGACAGCGCTTTTGCGCGATCTGATGCGGATGGTGGCGCGGGTGACCGACGTGGTCAGCAACAACGTCGCGATAAGCGGGTTTATCCGGTCACACCCGGTTGTTCTGGCGAATAATCCGGTGTGGGAACTGTCGAGCTCCCGGGCTGACGCCACGCGGCGTCTCCTCGAATCGGGTGGCATGAAACCGGCGCGAATTCATCGGGTGACCGGGCATGCGGATCGCAATCTGTCGGTGTCAGACCCGATGGCAAAGCGAAACAACCGGGTCGAAATCATACTTTTACGACAGTAAAACAAAGAATGGGCGGCTAAGAGATAGATCGAATTTTATCTGTTATCCGCCCGTTAATGGCCGATGCGGTACCTGTAGCGTCAAGAATGATTTGATGCAGCAGAAAGGCGTATCTTATGACTTTATCTTCCTCGCTGAATGCCGGCGTAGCCGGGCTTTCCGCGAATGCCAGCCGCCTGGCCTCGATCTCCGACAACATCGCAAATTCGTCGACCGCTGGTTATAAGCGGGTGCAGACCGATTTTCACTCCATGGTGATTTCGACGAATGGCGGCACTTATACTGCTGGTGGGGTAGCAACCACCACCACACGCATGATCGACGAGCGTGGGTCGTTGATATCCACCAGTAATTCGACGGATCTGGCGGTCCGTGGCCGTGGCATGTTGCCGGTGGCCTCGCTCACGGACGTTGAGGCCGATAACGTTGGTCTGAACATGATGCTGACAACCACGGGGTCTTTCAGCACCAACGCAGATGGCATGCTGACAACTGAAACTGGCCTGGTCCTGTTGGGTTGGCCTGCGCTACCCGATGGAACCATTCCCTCCTATTCTCGGGGCAGTTCTTCTAGTCTGGAAGCAATTCAGTTCAACACGACCCAGTTGACTGGCGAACCGACCACTTCGGTTGATCTGGGTGTCAACCTGCCTGCGGCGTCGACCATTTCCGGGGCGGCCGGCGACATCGAAAACTTGCCGATTGAATATTACGACAACCTTGGAAATTCTGAGAATATCCAAGTGGAATTTACCCCTACTGTACCTGGTGCTGGCTCATCCAATGAATGGACAATGGTACTGACAGATTCCGCCTCTGGGGGCGCGGTTATTGGCGAATACACTTTAACATTCACGGATAGCCGCACAGCGGGTGGTGCGCTGGCCTCGGTTGCCATGGTTTCAGGTGGCGCCTATGATGCCGCGACTGGATCGGTGATTGTCAATGTCGCCGGTGGCCCGATCGAGGTCAATGTCGGTGAACTGGGCAGCAGTGCTGGCCTCACTCAGCTTGCAGATGACTTTAACATGTCAGGCGTCACCAAAGACGGGTCACCTGTCGGTACATTCACTGGTGTCGAAGTCGGCATAGATGGCATGGTCACGGCCAGTTATGATAACGGTGCGACCCGCGTCGTTTACCAGGTTCCCTTGGTTGACATGGCGAACCCCAATGGAATGATTGCGTTGGATTCGCAGACTTATATGCCCTCGGATACGAGCGGTGCAATTTATCTGTGGGATGCAGGTGACGGCCCGACCGGCGATGTTGTGGGCTATGCCCGTGAGGAATCCACGACGGATGTAGCAACCGAGTTGACCAATATGATCCAGACTCAGCGGGCCTATTCGTCAAGTGCCAAAATCATCCAAACCGTGGATGAGATGTTGCAGGAAACAACCAACATCAAGCGCTAATAGCCTGATATTTAACGATCTGGATTTATAGAAAGGCTTACCATGTCTCTCACCTCCGCCTTCAATACCGCTATGACCGGCTTGACCGCAGCCGGCTACGCGTCGTCAGTGGTATCGGAAAACCTGGCCAACGCACTGACCCCAGGCTACGCAAAACGCACTCTGACACTTACCAGCAATGCGTCCACCGTTGGCGTCCAGATCGTTGGTATCAATCGAAATATCGACCCGGCGATTCAATCGAGTCGCCGGAGCACTGAGGCAGAACTGGGCAACACTCAGGTGAAGTCTGACTTCTACACCAAAATGTCAGCCTTGATCGGCACTGTCTCTGATCCTTTTTCGATCACTGCCCGGCTGACCAATTTTGAAAGCAGCCTGATCGAAGCCGTTTCGCGCCCGGATTCCGGGCCACGGCTCAACGATCTCTCCCTGCAGGCAGAGGCCCTTTCGGAAACTATTTCCCTGGCGGCTGAAGGATTGCGCGACACTCGAACGGCTGCTGAGCGATCAATTGATACCCAGGTGGATATCGTCAATCAGGCATTGAAAGACGTTGAGAAACTGAATGCCCGCATCATGGTGTCACAGGCTGGCGGCATGGATACTGCTGCACTGCAGGATCAGCGAGCGCAGGTGCTTGACGCAATCAACGAGATCATTCCGGTCAATGTGATTCAGCGAGATAACGGCCAGGTCGCATTGTTCTCCGAAGGGGGGGCCATTCTGCTGGATGGCAAAGCGGCTGAGCTGAGCTTTGACAGCGTGCCCGATACGATGCCACATATGACGCAGGACAATGGGTTGTTGTCCGGTCTGCAGATCAACGGCATCCCGATTGATACGGGGCCAGGCGGGGCCATCAAAGGCGGCTCTCTGGCCGCACATTTTGAGGTTCGTGACACCATTTCAGTTGAGGCTCAGGACGACCTTGATGCGATGGCAGCCGATCTTATCCAACGGTTCCAGGATACCTCTCTGGACGCCACCCTGGGGGCCACTGATCCTGGCTTGTTCACGGATGCCGGGAACTATTTTGATCCCGCAAATACAGTTGGAATCGCCAATCGTCTGGTGCTGAATGAAACCGTATCTATGGATGGTGACGGTGAAACCTGGCGGCTGCGGGATGGTTTGAATGCTGCGGCGCCCGGCAACGCCGGCGACGCCAGCCTGTTGCAGGGCTACACGGATGCGCTTGCAACCATGCGCAACGTTTCGTCTGCCGGTCTGGGGTCTACGACCGTTACGGCGGCAGGGCTGAGCGCCAACCTGTTGTCGCATTTCAGCCAAACTGGCATTGCTGCTGATCAGGCGCTCAGCTTTGCATCGGCCAGTTACGCTGCGATGAACCAAATGGAATTGGCTCAGGCTGTGGACACCGATCAAGAGTTGCAAAACCTCATGTTGATCGAACAGGCCTATGCCGCCAATGCCAAGGTGATGACGGTCGTCGATGAACTCATGAATACCCTTTTGAGGATATAATAGATGAATATCACGTCTTTTGGAGACATGGCACATAGTGTTTTTCTGCGCAGCCGTACCGCTGAACTGAAAGAAAGCTTGGCCACATTAACAGTAGAGCTGAGCACCGGCCAAGCCTCAGATCTAAGCAAGACGCTTGGCGGTGACTTTACCTATCTGCTGGATATCGATCGCAACTTATCGCGCCTGGAATCATTTGAGGTCGCCACAACAGAATCCGGTTTGTTCGCCTCATCAGCTCAAATGTTGATTGCCAAAATCGACGATAACGCAAGTTCTCTCAGCACTGACATTCTGGCCACAACCGGTACCACCAGCGAAAACAATACCAATCTGTTGTCCAGTCAATCGCGGCTTTATCTCGAAGAAACAATCCGATCTCTGAACGGGCAAGTTGCCGGGCGCAGCCTGTTTGCCGGAACCGCGACCACCAGTGTGCCACTGGCGGATGTTGACACGCTGATGTCGACACTGGTGACAGAGGTTTCAGGTCTGACCACCGCTGCAGACATTACCCAGGCGGTGAAGGATTGGTTCGCCGATCCGACCGGGTTTGATACGGTGATGTATCAAGGCTCCACGACCTCGATGGGTGCGGTCAATATCGGTCCCAATGAGCAGGTCAATATTGCGCTGCGGGCGGACGACGAGAACTTCAAGCAGGCCATGCAGAGCTTTGCCATCGGCGCTTTGGCAACGGAGGCTGGCCTGACTCTCTCGACAAAAATTAAAAGCGATCTGATATCAGGCACGGGCAACGAGTTGTTAAGTACGCGCAACCGGATGATCAGCGTGCAGGCGGATCTTGGCTTTACAGAAGCCCGGATCGAAGAGGCCGCGGTGCGAAATGCGGCTGCCGCCACCAGCCTGAGCCTGACGCGGAACGAGCTGACCCAGGCTGATCCGTTTGAAACCGCAACCCGTTTGGAGGAAACGCAATTCCAGTTGGAAGCCCTGTACACAGTGACCGCGCGTTCTTCCCAACTGTCTTTGTTGAAATACATATGATGACATATATTCGTATTCTACTGACCTGCCTGATGCTTCCGACGATGCTGCAGGCCTCCGCAATCCGATTGAAGGATCTGGTGGAGTTCGACGGGGTGCGCGGCAATGACCTGGTCGGATATGGTCTGGTGGTCGGGCTGAACGGGACCGGAGATGGCTTGCGCAACTCGCCCTTTACCGAAGAAATCATGTCCAACATTCTGGAACGGCTTGGTGTCAACGTAACCGGTGAACAGTTTCGACCCAAAAACGTCGCAGCGGTTTTTGTGACCGCCAGCCTGCCACCTTTTGCACGGGTTGGCGCACAGATTGACGTGACAGTTTCGGCCATTGGGGATTCCAAAAGCTTGCTGGGTGGTACCCTGATCATGACGCCGATGAATGCGGCCGATGGGCAGATCTACGCGGTGGCCCAGGGCACTATTCTGGCCGGCGGGGCTGTCGCCGAAGGAGACGGGGCCTCGGTTACCCAAGGGGTTCCGACCTCGGGTGGTATTCCATCAGGCGCCCGCGTCGAACGCGAAATCGAATTCGACCTGACGTCGCTCACCACAATGCGACTGGGGTTGCGTGATCCTGATTTCACCACTGCCGGGCGAATTGAACAGGCCATTAACCGAGAATTCAACTCAGACGTGGCGCTGATGCGCGATTCCGGAACGGTCGAAATTGACGTTACACGCACCAATACCCGGTCAACCGCTCATGCCATTGGCCGGATCGAGAACATCCTGATTGAACCCGAGCGCAAAGCACGGGTGGTGGTGGATCAACGGTCAGGGACGATTGTTATGGGCAGTGATGTTCGTATTTCCCGGGTGGCTGTGGCGCAGGGCAACCTGACGCTTCGGATCGAAGAATCGCCACTGGTGGTGCAGCCCAATCCCTTTTCGGATGGTGAAACCGTGGTGGTCCCACGCACTGGGGTGTCGATCGACGAAGAAGAGGGCATTCAATTGGCCGAAGTGCCCGAGACCGCCTCGCTATCCGAAGTTGTGGCCGGTCTGAATGCACTGGGCGTATCGCCGCGTGATATGATTGATATTCTCAAGAGCCTGAAGGCTGCAGGCGCGCTGCATGCCGAGTTTATCGTCCGCTGACGCAGATCACATCGAACGCTATAAACCCCGGCCTTCAAAACGACGGCCGGGGATTTTTGTTGCCCTGATCCATCGCCCCGGCGCAGAACAAGCCCAGATTGAAAAGCGATACTGGCGGCGGCGGCCAAGTTTGGAGGTCCTGCCTCAACTTGGCGGCCGTGGATGGTGATGAAACTCACGCGGCGCAAGGCGCGATGGGAAGCCCCCCTAAAGTTTGTGCTGATGGATTCAGTCGGTCAGCGCAGCACAGAGTAAATATCAAAGTATTTGGGAGACTGTGTTGATGCAAAAACCGCTACCAATGGACGATCAGAAGAAGTCGATCATTTGGCTTGACTAGGAAAGTGGCGCGCCGATGGCCGATATTGCACGCGCGATCGAGAAGCCAACAGCGACAGGTTTTTCATATTTGCAATATCATGGCGGTATTCAACCTCGCCGCCGGCAAAGGCGCCGTCGCACGCTGGGTTTAGAAGAGCGTTGTGAGCGATATGTGAAGTGCGACTCTTGTTGAGCTCAGGGTAGGGGGCTCATCGCATTTCCTCCAATATCTTTTCGCGGAAGACTTCGGCCGGCGTTTTCCATCCAAGGCATTTGCGGGGTGTGTTGTTGAGGCGGTCACTAATTTCCTTGATGTCGTGGTCAGACATTGACCGGATGTCACGCTTCCGCGGCAACCAGCGCCTGGCTCGTCGATTGGTGTTCTCGACTGTGCCTTTCTGCCAGGGTGAAGATGGATCACAAAACCACGTCAGGGTCCCGATCTCGGCTTGCAGATGCGGCCAGGAAACAAACTCGGTTCCGCGATCAAAGGTGATGGATTTACGGGCCATGAAGGGCAGATCTCTGATCGCCTTGATGATCTTGCCCATGACCGGTTTTGTGCGCTTGCTTGGATTCTTCAGCAGCACCGTGAAACGGCTCACGCGTTCAACCAGAGTAGTAACGTTCGTCTGCCCAAGCTTCTGTTTGAACAGGATCAAGTCTGCTTCCCAGTGGCCAAATTGACGCCGGTGGGCCACATCATCCGGGCGAAACAAGATGCTGACATCGCGGTTAAATTTCGGGAGTAGGTGCTTTCTGGCGCGCCGCGGTGTACGTGATTTGCGGTGTGTTGGAAGATACCACCACAGCTCTTTGTTCAGGCCTTCCTTTGAGTAGATGTAGCGATAGATTGTCTCTTGGCAGACCCGCAGTGCTGCGTTGTCGTAAATCATGCGGTTGCCGATCTGCTCAGGTGTCCAACCGTTTTTGAGACGTTCGACCACGTACTTACGTAATGCCCGATGCTTGATCAGTTTACGTTCTCGCGCACGCCGCCCGGACGCCACCAACTGGGCAGCAGCACCGTAGTACCCATCACACTTCGGCATACACGGGTCAGAGAAATGGTTGCGCTTCAGCTCTCGAAATATCGTAGATCGACAACGCTTCAAAACACGTGCCATCTCGTCAACAGGGACCTTTGCGTGTCTCCAGCGTTCTATTCTGCGTCGTTCTGTGATACTAAGTTGGCTATAAACGGTTCCCATGCCGATTCCTCTTGTTAGATAAACTACTGTTTTCTAACAAGAGTCGCAGTTGGGGGTAGCGCGCACCGTGAATAAATTTCTCGGCGTATAACGCGAGGGCATAGTCTCCGATTTAGGGCGGATGCATTATACCGTAACCCTTCGACCATTTGCCGCGAGATCAACAAAAACGGCAGTCGCCGCAGAGACCCTGTGACTGTGGCTGATAAAGCAGCTTGGAAGCGGGCCAAGAGACCCAGGCCGTTTCTGTTCGGACAAAATGCGGAGCTGAAGGACCTCGTTGATGCCAAACTTTGCGATGATTGGTCGCCCGAACAAATCTCAGGTTGGCTTAAGCTGACATACCCTGGTGATGAAGGCCTGCGCGTGTCGCATGAAATGATCTAATTTATTCAAACGCGCGGCCTGCTGCGTAAGGAGCTACGCAACCACGTAAGAAGCAGGCGTAAATTTAGGCGTGCAAGAGGCCATAAACCCGGGTCAGGTCAGCAAATCGTTGGAGGGATATCCATTCGAGACGGCCAGAAAGCCTATAGGATAGGTGTCACATCCCAGCAAGTAGTATGGCTGTTTCTTGAACAGGCCAGGCTTGAGTTTGCGCCAGTCTTTCATGGTCTATAAGGGCGTATTACTGCTCAAAGTTGAGTGCGGCAGCTGCTGGCTGTAAAGCCAGACGTGGCGATGCACTGTGCTTTCCAGTTCCCCGCCAGATCGGAAGTGATGGCTTTGAAGTACATCCTCGATAAGACCATTCACTGCCCGGCAGTGCATAGAAAATGCATGAGTATCCGTATTGGCCAAGTCCGTGTTTCAGTCCATTTCCGGCCGTCACGCAACAAAGCAATCGCCATGACCACGAGCTTGCGCATGGCCGCTGTGATAGCCAGTTTCTTACATTTACCGTTAGCAATCAGCTGATGGTATTTGGCCTTCATATTCGGGTTGAAACGGGTGGCGACAACGGCAGGCAAATAGATCACCCTTCGCAAACCGGCTCACCCGCCCTGGATACGCTCTTTGCCCTGCCATTTGCCCCTTGGCTGGCAGGTGATGCTTGCATCACCGAGAAGCGGATTGGCGTGAGATTGGTGCAAGACCTGCCAGACTCGCGGTTTGCTTTCTGCTCAAGCAGCCCAGTTCGGGCATTTCGATCAGCATCGCAAAGGCAGTTATCGTTGCAATGCCGGGGCATGCTGATGAGAATGTCTGCCTTTTCAGAGAGTATTTTGTCAGCAGTGATGATCGTTTTAATTGTGGCGTCGATCTGTGCGAGGTCGAGTTCAACCTGGCGCAAGCGCAGGGCGGATTGATTTTTCATCAGCGGGTGTATTGCGGTTTTCAACCGTGCACTTGCGGCCGTTCGGTCTTTGATCAAAGTCTGCCGAGCGGTTTGCATCTCTTTGAGATCATGCAGGGTTTCGCTTTTTGAGTTATCGGCTTTCAACTCCAGAAGAGACCCCATCCGGGCCAACATTGCCGCTTCAACTCGGTCCGTTTTGGCTAAACTACCGGCCCCCTCGGCGAACCGTCGCGCCTGGCGCGGATTGACCCGTGCAGAAGCAAAATCATGCGCTGCAAGACTGGTTTCAAGCAACCGGTGGTAGACACCGTTCGCTGGGAAATTGATCCCCCGGATCAATTCATTGCCCACCTCAGCCTCAAAAACGACCAATGACACTGTCGCCTGTTGGACCCAGAGGATGAGAATTTTCAAGCCCGCCTTGGTGTTGGAGAATTGTTTGTGCTGGCGCTTCGAGAGCCAAAATGCGTGCAGCGTATCTTTAGAAATGTCGATTCTGATGGTATCATTGATGCATCTTTTCCTTACCTCGTCTTGTCATGCGGGCCCAAAGCCCATGTATCCGTTCATCCCTCTCGCGGTTTGCCCGCAAACCTCTGCCGGGCAGTGGCTCCACCTTCACATGAGAGCCGGGATAAACATAAGACAAGAGGGGAACCTCTCAACCATGCCCTTGGATTGGGATGGTCTTGGTGGGGTCAGGCGGTGCTCGATGTCCAGTTCCGCGCAGAGCCTGTCGAACTGATGTTTCCCGGTCTGGGCCCGTTCCAGGTCGCGCAGGAAGCGGCGCGCGTTGGCTGCTGTGTTTGGAGCGTGGTGTTTTGCCCTCAGATCACGCAGATTGCCAACGCCATGGCGTCGCAAACTAAGGCCCCCTCTCAGTGATTGTTTTACAATCACCTGCCGGTCAACGGACACATGACCGTACCCGATCTCATGTTCAAACCGTTCAAGAAAACCCTTGAGCTATATCGCAACGATTGTTGAACGCCAGACACGGCTGGCCAATCCTCGTAAAGTTGGATGGTAAGAAAACGGATCACGTGGTTTCTGCCTTGGCGCGTCAGATGGTCAACCTGCCTGATCCGTTAAAGCAAAGCCTGACATGGGACAGAGGCACCGAGTTGGCAGCCCACCAAAAATTCTGAGTTGCGACCCACATGGATGTCTACTTCTGTGACCCCAGCTGCCCCTGGCAGTCTGGGACCAATGAGAATAGCCGCCCGCGGAATACCTTGGGGCGGCGCGCTCTTAACACCGGTCGCGCCGCCGAGAAGAGAGACGATCTATTGGGCGCTCTTTTCACCAATGACAGCCTCCGCAGATCCGGCTCCGGGCCTCTCCAGTTCGACCTCTTCGATACCCTCTTCGGTTGCCTGTGCCTGCTGCAGAGATCCAATGATCAGCGGCAACATGCGCACGCCGGTTGCGCTGGAAATCTCGCGCGTTTGCGGCGTTGCCCAGGACAATGTGTCAAAGCTAGAGCAATGTTCACAAACCGGCGCCCATTCAGCATGAATGTGGTGGCAGCTGTCACACAGCCATTGCGGCCCGCGCGGCGCATTCAGCGCCCGCGCCAACCAGCCCTGAACCACCGCGTCCGAGGATCCTTCACCACGTTCGATTGCGGCCATCAGGGTCAGAGCGCGGGCATCCGGTGCGCTCTCATACAAATCGCCCAACACCCGGCGCGCCTCGGGGTAATCCTCGGCCACGATCAGAAGTTCAGCCATCACCAGCCGGGTTTCGACGTGTCGCGGTTGTAGTTTTGCCAGTTGTCCAAAACGTACCACCCGCTGCTGCGCCGTTTCCTGCGGTTCGATACTGGCAAAGGCATGCGCAAGATCCGGATGCGGCTGAACAGCCCAGGCTTTTTTCAGAATCTGCGACGCATTTCGTTTCTTGCCTTTTGCGATATAGGCTTTTGCGGCCATGGCTGCGGCAGGAACCAGATCAGGTGACAATCGGTTGGCCTCGATCGCCTGCTCTTGTTGCGACACCGAAGCGCCCTCTTCGACGATGGCACCGGCGGCCGACAAGGCCAGCACCGCATCCCGGCGCTTGAACACATCCCGTGGCAAGGTCCCGGTCTTAAGCTTGGTCGACAAGGTCCCCCGCGCGCCGGTCCAATCCTGTGCCTGCGCCTGCAGTTTCAACAATATGTCCTGCACTTCTTCATGTTTGGGACGCAATGCCAGCGCCTTTTCCGCCAGCTTGCGGGCTGTGTCTGTATCACCTTCGGACAGTTTTTGTTTCATGATGCCACGCACTCCGACAAAGCGGCTGGACGGATTGGTAACCAGCCGTTTGTAGACCTCGGCCGCTTTTTTGGTGTCACCCGACATGTCAGCAGCTTGCGCAATGAGCAGGTCGGTCAATTCAGGCTTTCGAAGCAGCTTCTCGGCTCGGGTCGCTTTGGCCATCGCCAGCCGCCCCTCGCCCGAGGCCAGGGCCAGCAAACCGTCAGCCAGCGCCTGATAGCCTTTACGCTCGCGGCCTTTGTCAAAATAGCGCGACAGGGCGGTGTCATCCCCGTTGAGAAATTTCAATGTCGCGATCAACAGGGACAACAGCTTCAGGAACAGCCAGACCAGCGCCACCAAAACGATCATGGCAATGACCGATTGCAGAGCTCCAAGGGTAAATTCGGTACCCGCGACAGTGATCTGCACGCCGCCTGCAGTTTCCATCAAAAGGCCCGCCCCAAAGGCCAGCAGCGCAATGAGGGCAACAAAAACAAGGATTTTCAACAATGACCAGAGCATGGCAGCTCCCTTAATTGGCGTTCAGGCTGTGGGCCAGGGCATCGGCAGCAGCGACAGCGGCCTGGCGTGTTTTGGCGGCGGTTTCCCAATCCATCAGGACCGTTCGGGCGGTTTCGGGCAGAGCCTGGATTTCAGCCAGGGCATCCTCCAATCGACCAACCGCAATGGCGGCCTCGGCTCGGGACAGAATGGCATCCGGGTCGTCGCCATCCCGTGGCGTGACAGAGCGTGCGCCCAGGTGACGCTGGACATAGGCCAGCAAGCCTCCGCTGTCAGAGCTTTGCGCCCGCGCGGCAGCAAGTGCGGCACGGGCAGCGGGCACAAAATCACTGCTCAGAGAGCTCAGCGTGGCAACACCCAGATCAGCCGGTTCGACCAACTCAACCGGGATCGCAACACCGAGCCCCTCAAGATCGTTCAATACTGACCGATATGCGGTTCCCGCATCCAGACCAGAGCGCAATTGGGCCAGCATCGTCTGCGCGCTTGCAATGCGCACCGCTTCGGCACTGGCGGCATCCAGCGCCTGCGCCTCGGCGACCATTTTCTGGACGTCCTCACGCTGCGCCACCAAGCTGCTCTGCAAATTCGCCAACTCGGCCTCATAAGCGGCCACCGCAGCCGGCGAGGCAGCATCGGTTATCGGTCGTTTTTCCAGTGCCAACACCCGATTTTCAAAAGCTTCCAGCTGCGGCTCAATTTCGGCGATGCGATCCAGAACAGGGCGCATCTGTGACGATAATTTCTGTATCTCAGTGGCGACGAACGCCTCAATCGTTGACAGATCAGGCGTTTTATTGGCGTCGATCTGCGGCTTCAAAGCAGCCAGAACTGCAACAATCTCTGCCTGGCCCTGCTCCAGTTCCGTCAAATCCACTGGAGCGGCTGATTGTAGCCCTGCGGGTAAAACGGAGTTCAGCCACTGACCCTGCCCAGCCACAAAGCCAAAGGACGCCGCAAGGACACCGCCCAACAGGGCCGTGGCAAAGCCACCGCGTTTTACAACTACCCGTTCAACAGTCTCTGCCGGGGTAGAAGATACCAATTCCGGCTCAATCACATCGGTCTCGGTCTCGGTCTCGGTCTCGGTCTCGGTCTCGGTCTCGGTCTCGGAGGAGAGAATGTCTTCTGGCCCAGCATCGTCAACCGGTGCGGAATCGGCAGCTTCAGATGCACTCGCAGTGGTGGCTTCTAAAGTCTCGGCCTGTAGCGGCTCTTCGCTGGGGTCGGCCTCATTCACCAGATCGGAATTCTTCTTGATAGCCACGTCGGCGACCCCCTCGATTCTCAAAATTCTCATACTCGAACCTGCGCGACACTACTGCGCTGTCTTATCGCTCTCAACCCGGATCAGTTGCACCGCGACGTCGTGAACCAACTGCGCCATGGACTGCGCATCCGGTTCACTACATATCCGCAAATCTTTGTATTTCAAGGACTTCACTGGATCTGAGACCGCCTCACTCATTGCAATCAGGTGGATTTTTGCGCCCGCAGGGCACTGGTCGGCAAATTGTCGCGCAGTGCGCGGCGAAAAAAGCGGCACTATTATATCCTGAGATGCGGACATCGCAGATTCCGCCTCGCCAGTCAGAGCAAGCAGCGGTTGATGGTAAATAATTTGTTCACGACAGATCAGCCCTGCCGCAGACAACCGCTCAGCAATACGCCCGCGGGCGTGGCGGCCACGCAGATGCATAAGTGGCTCGCAGGGGCGGCGCTGCAACAAATCTGCAACAAGAGCATCAGCGGTTTTGCCACAGATCTGGGCCCGCCAGCCGGCCTCTGCTGCCTGTTGGCAGGTACGCTGACCAAGGCAGTAGGCCGTTCTGGCGCTGCAATCGGTAATACCAGCCGCCGCTGACACTGCATTGGAAGAGGTGAATATGACCGATTCGCCGCTGTGCAGAGGGATATCCTCGCCCAAGGGCTGCACCGAAATCAGCGGCGCATAGATGACCTGCAACCCAGCCGTCAGCGCGGTCGGCAACATCGCGACAAAGCGTCGTGCCGCGTCATGCGGACGTGTCAGCAACAGACCTGCCATGCCACTCTCCCGGGATTGTTTGCCATTCCCTAAGGTGGTAGCTCCGAGATCACTGTGATGCAACGGCCAGACAATGAAACAAACACTGACAATCCTTGGACTAGAGAGCAGCTGTGATGATACTGCGGCGGCGGTGATCCGGCAGAGTGGCGATGACTTACCGGAAGTGCTGTCCTCGATCGTCTTCGGCCAGAATGAACTGCATAGCGCCTATGGTGGCATAGTTCCGGAAATCGCCGCCCGCGCCCATGCGGAGAAACTGGATGTTTGCGTGCGTGACGCGTTGGACAAATCCGGGCTGACCCTGGCGGATCTCGACGCGATTGCCGTTACCGCCGGGCCGGGTCTGATCGGCGGCGTGATGTCGGGTGTCATGTGCGCCAAGGGCATTGCCGCCGCAACCGGGTTGCCGCTGATCGGTGTCAACCATCTGGCCGGCCATGCGTTGACGCCCAGACTGACGGACGCGATTGCCTATCCCTATCTGATGCTCTTGGTGTCGGGTGGCCACTGTCAGTATCTGATCACCCGCGGACCCGAAGATTTCACCCGGTTAGGTGGCACCATTGATGATGCCCCGGGCGAGGCCTTTGACAAGACCGCGCGGCTGCTTGGGCTGCCCCAGCCCGGCGGGCCAGCGGTGCAGGCCGAGGCCGAAATGGGCAACCCTAAACGGTTCCGGTTCCCACGCCCCATGCTGGATCGCCCCGATTGCAATCTTTCGTTTTCTGGATTGAAAACGGCACTGATGCGCATGCGTGATCAGGTGGCGGCAGAGAGAGGCGGTCTGACCCGTCAGGATCGCGCCGATCTTTGTGCCGGTTTTCAGGCCGCAGTGGTGGATGTACTGGCCGGGAAAACCCGCCGTGCCATTCGCCTGTACCTTGAAGAAAACCCCGCCACGCCCACCGTTGCAGTGGCCGGTGGGGTGGCGGCAAATACCGCCATTCGGGCCGCGTTAGAGTCTGTTTGTGCCGAAATGGGTGCGGTATTTACGGCGCCTCCGCTGCATCTGTGTACTGATAATGCCGCGATGATCGCCTATGCGGGGCTAGAGCGGTTTAAGGCTGGTGCGCGTGATGGACTGGATCTGACCGCCCGGCCGCGCTGGCCGTTGGATCAGACCAGTCCGGCCATGCTGGGCAGTGGACGCAAAGGCGCCAAGGCATGAGTATCTCGGTTCTTGGCTCCGGTGCTTTCGGCACGGCCTTGGCGATTTCTCTGGCTGGCAACGGTCCGGTAACACTATGGGCCCGCGATCCACATCAGGCGAAGGCACTGCAAGCCACGCGGGAAAACGTGAAACGACTGCCCGGAGTGCCACTGCCAAAAGGTCTGTCGATAACAGATAGTATTACGGAGGCGGCGCAGAATCAGACCCTGTTATTGGCCGTTCCGATGCAGAGGCTTCGGTCTTTGCTGAACGACCATTGCGACATTCTGGCCGCAAAAACTCTGGTTGCCTGCTGTAAGGGTATTGAGCTGAACACAGGGCTTGGCCCCATTGCGGTCCTGCGCCAAGCGCTACCCAACGCGCAGCCCGCGCTGCTGACCGGCCCCAGTTTTGCCGCCGACATTGCCCGGGGGTTGCCAACCGCACTGACCCTTGCCTGCCAGGATGCGCGGCTCGGCAAACACTTGCAGCAACAGCTGACAACGAAGAACTTGCGGCTGTATCGAACCACCGACACTATTGGTGCCGAGCAGGGTGGTGCATTGAAAAATGTGATGGCAATTGCCTGCGGAGCGGTGATCGGAGCCGGGCTTGGGGACAGTGCGCGGGCGGCCTTGATGACCCGTGGCTATGCTGAAATGCAGCGCATGGCCTTGGCCTGCGGCGCCCGGCCTGAAACTCTGGCTGGGCTATCCGGGTTTGGCGATCTGACACTAACCTGCAGCTCGGATCTGTCGCGCAACTATCAGCTTGGCCTAGCGATTGGCCGTGGCGAATCCTTTGATCCGACAATAACGGTCGAAGGCGCCGCCACCGCACGGGCCGCCACCGCAAAAGCCGATGAAATGAAAATCGACATGCCAATCACCCAAACAGTAACCAATTTGGTTGGACAGCGCTTGACGATTGCCGATGCAGTGGCTCAATTACTGGCAAGACCATTAAAAGAGGAATAAAATGCTAATTGCTTTGATTGCCCGCGACAAACCCGGCGCCCTGCAGACCCGGTTAGACAATCGCGCAGCCCATCTTGCCTATATCGAAGACACCGGTGCCGTTGCCCAGGCCGGCCCACTGCTGGATCAAGAAGGCAACATGGTTGGCTCGCTTGTCATTCTGGACGTCGAAGACATGGCCGTGGGACAGGCCTGGGCCGACAACGACCCCTATGCCAAGGCCGGATTGTTCGAAACCGTCGATCTGATCACCTGGAAAAAGGTCATCGGCTGATGGCGTATTGGCTGTTCAAATCCGAACCCTCGACCTGGGGCTGGGATGACCAGATTGCCAAGGGCGACAAAGGTGAAGAATGGGATGGCGTGCGCAATTATCAGGCCCGCAACTTTATGCGGCAGATGAAAATCGGCGACCGCGGTTTCTTTTACCATTCTCAAAAGGAAAAATCGGTTGTCGGCATTGTCGAGGTCTGCGCCGAGTCGCATCCGGACAGCACCATTGAGGATGCGCGCTGGGACTGCGTGGATATCAAAGCCCTGCGCGGATTTTCGCAGCCGGTGACGCTGGATCAGATCAAGGCCGATCCACGGCTTGAAGACATGGTTCTGGTTCGGAATTCACGGCTATCGGTGCAACCGGTAACCGAGGCGGAATGGCGGACGATCTGTGCTCTGGGGAATACAGAGGCGGACTGATCTGGCTGGCAGATGTGGTCGACGCAAACATCAGGTCGGTTGGAGATATGTGAAAAAGGGAAGGTCCGATTGCTCAGGACCTTCCCTCTCACCCCGCGTGCTCCCAAGCCACCACACGCGTATGAAAATTTCTGGTTCCTGGCCATCCTGACCGTAATATCTTGATAGACCAGATCAGGTGCTTGCCGCAATCTAATAGCCCGGACAATACCGTTAAAATGCAATACGACCGCCACGAGGGCAGGCGCAGTTTGTTGATAAGAAACGGAAAATCAACCGTAGATTGATCCCTGCTATCAGTTCTGATCCCTCTGCCAAACCGAGCTTCTTCATCAGAAAACTCCCAGTCAGACCAAGCCTGCAGACATAGGATTGTTAAACAAAGGGAATAGCCTAAGTGGGGTCCCCACCGTAGTTTTCCCCAAGGTCAGCATCAATGTCGCCAACACTGGCTTGCTTCCTTCAATGGCATGCGCTCTTTTCACCCATTGAGTGCAAAGCATAAAATCCGTCAAGTCGGAGAGCCAATCAAAGAAAGGGACAGGGATGACTTCATATCTAAAGACGATGCCCAATAGTGAGGGATTTTTTGGGGAATATGGTGGTGCGCAACTGCCTCCGCCACTGGAACCACATTTCACGGAAATCCGTGAAGCCTATGAAAAGATTTCAAAATCTTCCGACTTCATTCGCGACCTGCGCTACATTCGGAAACATTTTCAGGGTCGCCCCACTCCGGTCAGCCACCTTAAGAACCTGTCAGATCTGGCTGGGGGTGCGCAGATTTATGCCAAGCGTGAAGACCTGAACCACACCGGCGCGCATAAGCTCAATCACTGCATGGGCGAAGGTCTTCTGGCCAAATTCATGGGCAAGAAGAAGCTGATGGCAGAAACCGGCGCAGGTCAGCACGGCGTTGCCCTGGCCACAGCAGCCGCCTATTTCGGCATGGAATGCGAGATCCACATGGGCGAGATCGACATCGCCAAGGAAGCGCCAAACGTCACCCGGATGAAGCTATTGGGCGCCAAGGTGGTTCCCGTCGGCTTTGGCGGGCGCTCTCTCAAAGAGGCCGTCGACAGCTGCTTTGAAAGCTATATGTCGCAGGCTGATGACGCCTTGTTTGCCATTGGTTCAGTTGTGGGCCCGCATCCATTTCCAATGATTGTCCGCGACTTTCAGCATGTTATCGGCGTCGAGGCCCGTGAACAGTTTTTGGATATGACCGGAGAACTGCCCGACATTGTAGCCGCCTGCGTAGGCGGCGGATCTAATGCAATGGGCATTTTTTCAGGCTTCATTGATGACGAGGATGTGGCGCTATATGGCGTAGAGCCAATGGGCACCTCATCAAAACTGGGTGAACATGCGGCGACCATCGCCTTTGGTGAAGATGGTGACATACACGGGTTCCGCACCATGGTTCTGAAAGACGCCAATGGCGATCCGGCACCGGTGCACACCGTGGCGTCGGGTTTGGATTACCCTGGTATAGGCCCCGAACATGCGCATCTCTATCGTACCGGCAAGGCCAACTACACCTCTGCCAATGACAAGGAAGCCTTGGATGCCTTCTTTGCCCTGTCGCGTCACGAAGGCATTATTCCCGCGCTAGAGAGCGCCCATGCAATCGCTTTTGCCATGCGCGTAGCCCCAAAGAATCCGGGTAAGTCGATCCTGATCAACCTGTCTGGCCGCGGTGACAAGGACATTGATTACGTCACTGAAACCTTCGGCTTTGGCGACGACAGCTGAACCCATCAAGGTCTTGAATAACAAAACAGCCGGTCAAAAAATTGACCGGCTGTTTCTATTTGTGCGCTGCCTTTACGGCATTCCAAGGGGGTAGCCCTTAGTAGCGGTAATGCTCTGGCTTGAACGGGCCGTCGGCGGAAACGCCGATGTAAGAGGCCTGCTCATTGCTCAGCTTGCTCAGCTTGACGCCGATCCGGTCCAGATGCAGACGGGCAACTTTCTCGTCCAGATGCTTGGGCAGGATATACACGTCGTTGTTATAGTCATCACCCTTGGTCCACAGCTCAATCTGCGCCAGAACCTGGTTGGTGAACGAGGCTGACATCACAAAGGATGGGTGGCCAGTGGCGTTACCAAGGTTCAGCAGACGACCTTCGGACAGTAGGATCAGACGTGCGCCCGAGGGCATTTCGATCATGTCGACCTGGTCTTTGATGTTGGTCCACTTGTGGTTCTTCAGGTTAGCGACCTGAATTTCGTTATCAAAGTGACCGATGTTGCCAACAATCGCCATGTCCTTCATCTCGCGCATGTGCTCGATACGGATCACGTCTTTGTTGCCGGTGGTGGTGATAAAGATGTCGGCGCTAGAGACAACGTCTTCCAGCAGCACAACTTCAAAACCGTCCATTGCGGCCTGCAGGGCGCAGATCGGGTCAACTTCGGTGACTTTCACCCGCGCACCAGCACCGCTCAACGAAGCGGCCGAGCCTTTGCCAACGTCGCCGTAACCACAAACCACGGCAACCTTTCCGGCCATCATGGTGTCGGTGGCGCGGCGAATACCGTCAACCAGCGATTCCTTACAGCCGTATTTGTTGTCGAACTTCGACTTGGTGACGCTGTCGTTCACGTTAATCGCAGGGAATGGCAATTGGCCCAATTTCACCAGTTCATACAGGCGGTGCACACCGGTAGTGGTTTCCTCGGATACACCCTGGATCGCGTCACGCTGCTTGGTGAACCAACCGGGGCTGGACGCCATGCGCTTTTTGATCTGGGCAAAGATGGCTTCTTCTTCTTCCGAAGTCGGCACGTCCAGAAGGCCAGTTTCGCCTGCTTCAACACGCGCACCCAACAGGATGTACAGCGTCGCGTCGCCGCCATCATCGAGGATCAGGTTGCAGGGACCGTCTGTGAATTGGAAGATTTGGTCCTGATAGTCCCAATGCTCAACCAGGGTCTGGCCTTTGACCGCATAGACCGGAATGCCGGCGGCAGCGATTACCGCTGCTGCGTGGTCTTGGGTCGAAAAGATATTGCACGACGCCCAACGCACTTCGGCACCCAGCGCGACCAGCGTTTCAATCAGAACGGCAGTCTGAACAGTCATATGCAGAGAACCGGCAATGCGTGCGCCTGTCAGCGGCTTGCTGTCACCGTATTCGGTGCGCAAGGCCATCAGGCCCGGCATTTCGGTTTCGGCAATGTCCAGTTCCTTGCGGCCAAATTCGGCCAGCGCGATATCCTTGACAAAATAATCTCCGGCCATCGTCGTCTCCAATCCGGTTTCTGATAAGTCAGGGAGGCCCTAACATTGCATTGGTTGACAAGCAACGAAGATGCCCGGATTGAATTTCGGATTTTAAGTCTTGGCGAATTAACTGGCCGAGCCTTTTGGCTTTTTAATCGGGCCGATGTCAAAGTAGTCGGTCCCAACGGCTACGATACAACTGATGCCGTTTGCCTGGGTCATCAGCACCGTAAAGGTCCCGGTTTTTTCCGAGGACCAAATTTCAACCACAGAGTTTTTGGACGGGGCTGTTTGCAGTCCACCTGCGGTCAATTGTTCGGAATATAGGCTTTCCAATTGGTGGATCACATCACCGCGCGCTCCACAGGTGGCGGAAAACGCAGGCGGCGCAGTGGCAGCCATTCCGAAAATGATCGAAACCCCTAACAATCGCTTGAACATGACATGCTCCTTTCGATTCAGGTTCAGCATCCAAAAGGGTCTCCCAGGGCAAGCCTGGTCTCCCTTTCGTGTATATAAGATTAGTGTTTTTGCGGTGTTTTTCAAAACACGAGGCTTCAAAAGCTTGTTTCCGAATGGTGATATTGATGTAAAAACGGGATGTATCTCGATAAAACCGGACCTATGACTGTCCAAAAAAGGAAGCTCAACATGGCCACTCCCCCACGTGCCTGGCAACGGATGCTGTCTGGCCGACGGCTGGACCTTCTGGACCCCACTCCGGTTGATATCGAGATCGACGATATCGCCCATGGGCTGGCATTTGTGGCGCGCTGGAATGGTCAGACCAAGGGCGATTTTGCCTATTCTGTGGCCGAGCATTCCCTGCTTGTTGAAACCCTCTACGGTCGCATCAACCCCAAGGCACCCGCAAAATGGCGGTTGGCGGCGTTGCTGCATGATGCGCCGGAATATGTGATCGGAGACATGATCTCGCCGGTCAAAGCGGCCATTGGCCCGTCCTACGGAGAGCTGGACACCCGCCTGACCGCCGCCATTCACCTTAGATTTGGACTGCCCGCAGCCCTGCCTGTCACAGTAAAGAAACAGATCAAAAAGGCCGACCGCATCAGCGCCTGGATGGAGGCGGTGCAGATCGCTGGCTTTTCGGTGCAAGAAGCCAACAAGCTGTTTGGCAGGCCCAGTGCAGATCTGATTGGCGACCTCGAAATCCAGTTGAGACCGCCCGTCGAGGTGCGCCATTCATATGTTGCACGCTATCACGAACTTTTGGCAGCGCTCTGAATTCGGCCCTAGTTAGAGCCTATTTTGGGCTGCGTTTTGCCAAAATTCGCTGCAATGTCCGGCGATGCATGCTCAACCGTCGCGCGGTTTCCGAGACATTGCGGTCACAGAGTTCATACACCCTTTGGATGTGTTCCCAACGTACCCGGTCAGCGCTCATTGGGTTCTCTGGCGGCGGCGGTAGCGTGTCCGGCTGCGCCAGCAATGCATTTGTGACATCGGTAGCATCGGCTGGTTTGCTCAAATAGTCAGTGGCGCCAATTTTCACCGCCGCCACAGCCGTGGCGATGGCACCGTAGCCGGTCAGCACAACCACCCGACAATCTGGCCGTTTCTCGCGCAGCACCTCGACCACATCCAGCCCGTTGCCGTCTTCAAGCCGCAAATCCACAACCGCATAGGCCGGCGGGCGCGCCGTAGCGACAGCCCGTCCCGCCGCTACAGATCCGGCGGTCTCTACCTCAAACCCACGTTTTTCCATGGCCTTCGCCAGGCGTCGCAAAAATGGTTCGTCGTCATCAACCAGCAGCAACGTCTTGTCAGGTCCAATTTCCTGCGGAGCAGTTTCGGCCATGCTTAGTCCTTTGTGCCAGTATGAGGTGCCCATGAAGCAAGAATATTACCGGGCGGGTGAGAAACGTCAAACAGCTACATCTGGTCCAGAAAACAGCCGATCTTGTCGGCCATCTCTTCGGGCTCCACATCGCGGCGGAAAAACTCGACAAAACCCTGCTCGGGCAGCACCAGGTATGAAAAGGTCGAATGGTCGACAAGATAATATTCATCGTCCGCCGGTTGCGCCTTGAAATAGGTCTTATAGGCCCGGCTGGCCGCTTTCACCTGATCCATTGACCCCGTCAGGCCAATCATCCGCTCATGAAGGTTTTCGGCGAATTCCCCCACGATCTCGGGAGTGTCTCGCCTTGGGTCGATTGAAATGAACACCGGAGTCACGCTTTGCCCCCGCTCCGTCAACACATCGATTGCCTCGGCATTGCGGGCGGTGTCCATCGGACAAACATCAGGACAGAAAGTATAGCCAAAATAGATCAGCGATGGTTCGGTGATCACATCTTTGTCAGTGACGGTCTCGCCTTTGGCGTTCACCAACTCAAAGGGTCCACCAATCTGCGCCGACCCACCGGCAATCTGGCTACTGCGACACTGCGCGAACGGATCAGCCCCTTGTCCGCCCTGCGTCATAACCCAGGCACCACCGACAAGGGCGGCCACAGAAACAGAGGCGAGAATGGCATATAGACGGTTCATGAGATCACACCTTGAGTGATAAGAGATATGTTGATCGTTGCTGGTGTCAGATCTATCAATAATCACAGCCAATGCAACCGGAGCCGAACAACGTGACCGAGTCAAATATTGGCCTGATGAGCGGGCAAGAGCGCAGCCACTGGATCCGCTTGCGCACGTTGATTCTTCTGCGCTGGGTCGCCATCGGAGGCCAGATCTCGGCGATTGCCGTTGCCCAGGGTCTATATGACCTGCAGCTAAACCTGGGCCTGTGCTATTTTGCGATCGGTGTTTCTGTGGTCGGAAATCTGGTGGCAATGTTCATCTTTCCCAAGAACAAACGCCTGTCAGAGTTCGAGAATTTTTTGACCGTACAGTTTGACCTGCTGCAACTGTCCTTTCTGCTGTATCTCACCGGCGGCTTGAACAACCCGTTTGCCTTGCTGGTGCTGGGCCCGGTCACCATCTCGGCCAATATGATGCGGCTGCGATCAACGCTGATCATCGGCGGCACCGCTATCATGCTGGTGACCCTGATGGCCGAATTTCACGTACCTCTGCGCACCGCCCAGGGTTTTATTCTGCGCATTCCAGACGTCTTTGTCTTTGGCAACTGGACCGCCATTATCATCGCCGTTCTGTTTTTGGGGGCCTACTCCTACAAGATCAGCTCGGAAATGCGGTCGATGTCTGATGCTCTGGCCGCCACGCAGCTGGCCCTTTCGCGTGAACAGAAGCTGACCGACCTGGGCGGCGTGATCGCGGCTGCCGCGCATGAATTGGGCACCCCGCTGGCCACCATTAAACTGGCCAGCGCTGAATTGATCGAGGAATTGGAAGATCACCCCGATCTCCGTGCCGACGCCACCTTGATTCGCGAGCAGGCCGATCGCTGCCGCGACATCCTTCGGGATATGGGGCGGGCCGGCAAGGACGACCTGCATCTGCGTCAGGCACCCATTTCCACGGTGATTCTTGAGGCCGCCGAACCGCATATGCATCGCGGAAAATTCATTCATTTTGAGGAAGGCCCGGCCGAAGGTGGCAGTTTTCAGCAGCCAACGATCCTGCGAAAACCAGAAATTATTCATGGGCTGCGCAACCTCGTGCAGAATGCGGTGGATTTTTCCCGCGCCAATGTCTGGGTCGAATCGAGTTGGACCGACACGGCCATAACGCTGCGCATATATGATGACGGCGCCGGCTACCCCTCGCAGATGCTGGGGCGGATTGGCGATCCCTTTGTGCGTCAGGGCCGTATCGACAGTGACCGCAAAACGCGCCCCGAATATGAAGGCATGGGGCTGGGGCTGTTTATTGCCAAAACGTTACTGGAACGCACCGGGGCAAGTTTGCGCTTTGCCAACGGCAGCGATCCCTCCCAAACCATTAGCCTTCATCCCGACCGACCGGGCGCTATTGTCGAAGTGTACTGGCCCCGACAAAAGATAGATGCGATAGAGGGCGAAAATGCGGTTCCTTTGGGTCAAAATCAACCGATCGAAATTTAACTATTCATCTTTAGGCAACCAGTTAAACATCAATTAACTATTATTGAGGCAAGATAGGGTTAACAACTGATCAACTAGGCAGGACAACATGCAGAACATCGTCTCAATCGAATGGCTTGTTTTGGCAACTCTATGTGCAGCTACTGCTGCAGTTGCGGTCTGGTGGCTCTCTCCGACCTCTGGCCAAAGGGGGATGGAACAGGATCTGCTCTCCGGTGATAGCCGGACAGATGCGGTGTTCCTGTTTGATGATGCCAACCTGATCGGCTGGTCGACTGGCGCCCGCAAGATTATTGGCGACAAGGCTGAAGGCTTCAGCTGGACCACCCTGCGGGATCAACTGGCGCGCAGCTATCCAGGTCTGCCTCAATCACCGGGCTTTTTAAAAGATGTCGGGCCACTCATCCTGTCCGGAACAGCGACTGCCGAATCCCACGAAGCGCATTGTGAATGGATCGACGGCATTACCCGTGTTCAACTGCGCCGCAATACCTCTGAAGCCAGGGATAAGACCCTTGACCAGGAATTGACCACGCTGCGTGCGGCGGTGCATCAGGCACCCTATCCGGTCTGGCTGCAATCCGAAGAAGCCGAGGTCACGTGGTCCAACTTGGCTTATGACAATCTCAGCCAGAAATTGCGTGGACGCAACGTCGATTTTGCCGATCCACTGTTTGCCGACCTGTCCGAACCGATGGCCAGCGGCAAGGCCGAGCGGATCTCTATCCCGCTGCCCGATACCAATAAAAAACTGTGGTACAATATCTCAACCACCGAGACCGAGGCGGGTTGGCTCTGTCATGCGGTGGACATCAACGCGGTGGTCGACGCCGAAGTTGCCCAGCGGAATTTTGTGCAAACACTGGCAAAAACCTTTGCCCAGCTGTCTATCGGCCTGGCAATCTTTGACCGCAATCGCCAGCTGGTGCTGTTTAACCCGGTGTTGATCGACCTAACCGCCCTGCCCGCAAATTTCCTCAGCTCACGGCCAAATCTGCTCAGCTTTTTCGACCGTCTTCGCGATCAGCGGATGATGCCAGAGCCGAAGAATTACACCAGCTGGCGCCACCAGATGGCGGACCTTCTCGAGGCTGCCGCAGAGGGCCGCTATCAGGAAACATGGTCGTTGCCATCGGGTTCAGTCTATTCGGTCAGCGGCCGGCCGCACCCTGATGGCGCCGTCGCCTTCCTGTTCGAAGACATTACCGCAGAAATCACCCTGACACGTCAGTTCCGCTCGGAACTGGAAATGGGCCAGTCCATCATGGATCAAATGGAGGAGGCCATTGCCGTGTTTGCAAATGACGGCACCATGACCTTCTCGAACAAGGCCTACCGCGATTTGTGGCGGATGGACCCCGAGGCCAGCTTTGCCAAGGTCTCCGTGGTTGACGCATGCCGTGTCTGGCAGGATATGTGCGCCGCAACCCCGACCTGGGGGGAGTTGCGTGATTTTGTAAACGGCCACGAGAACCGCGAGCAATGGTGGACCCATGTCCAGTTGCGCAGTGGCAAGCCGCTGATTTGCAAAGTTTCTTCTGTGCAAAATGGAGCGACAATGGTGACCTTCCGTGCGCCAGGCCCCTCTGTTGCGCCGAAAGAACAAGAGCGTTTTCGGATCACCCAGCAAGACGGCTAAAACTGCAAACCAGCTTGCAGCGCCTAGCCTGCGGGGCCATTGTGCAGCATGACACTTTGCCACGCGACCCGCTCCCTTTCCTCTCCGCAGGAAACTGCCGATCTGGCCACTCGCATCGCCGCGGCTCTTCGCCCCGGCGATTGCCTTTTGTTAGAAGGCCCTATTGGTGCCGGCAAAACCCATTTTGCCCGACAGCTGATCCAGTCCTTGTTACCCATTTTCGAAGACGTACCATCGCCAACCTTCACTCTGGTGCAGACCTATGATGTGCCCACGGGCGAGTTGTGGCACGCGGACCTATACCGGCTGTCGTCATTGGATGAAGTCGAGGAACTGGGCCTGATCGAGGCCTTTGACACCGCGATCTGCCTGATCGAATGGCCCGACCGACTGGCCGAACTGACCCCGCCACACGCGTTGCACCTGCGGTTTGCGCTGGACATTGATCATGCGGATACCCGTCACCTGACCTTCACCTGGAGTGATGAGAAATGGCACCTCTTACTGGACCGGATAGCCAATGACTGACCGAAACGATCTGGCCGCCGCCTTTCTGGCAACAACCGCCTGGGCCAATGGCAGCCGGAGGGATCTGGCGGGTGATGCCTCGAATCGCCGATATGAGCGGGTGTCTGCCCCGGTCACAGGGCTGCCCGCAGTCCTTATGGATGCCCCCCCCGGCAAGGCTGAGGATGTCGCTGCCTTTGTGCATATTACCAATCACTTGCGTGACGTTGGTTTAAGCGCACCTGAAATACTGGCGGCAGACATCGATCATGGGTTTTTACTGATCGAAGATCTCGGTGACGACCTTTATGCCCGCATCCTGTTGCGCCAGCCCGCGCTTGAAACGCCTCTGTATCAGGCCGCCACTGATGTCTTGGTAAAGCTGCACTCCGCAGCCATGCCGGATCTGGATATCATGAGCCCGCGGGTGATGGCACAATTGGATGAAATTGCATTCACCCATTACCGCGACGGGATACTCGGCGCCCAAGACCCCGATTTGGCAGCCCTATTTGTCGATCAGTTCGAAGATATTCTGCACCACAGCGCCAAGGATGATCCCGTTCTGGTGCAACGGGATTATCATGCCGAGAACTTATTATGGCTACCGGATCGCGACGGCATTGCCCGGGTTGGGCTGCTGGACTACCAGGCAGCTCTGGCTGGTCATCGCGCCTATGACCTGATGTCACTGCTCCAGGATGCCCGCCGCGATGTTCCGATCCACATCGAGCAGCAGATGATTGACCGCTATATCGCCAAAACCGGCGTCGATGGCACAAAATTTCGCACCGCCTATACGGTGCTGGGCCTGCAACGAAACCTGCGCATTCTTGGTGTGTTTGCCCGTCTGTCGCAGGACTATGGCAAGCCGCAATATGTGGATTTGATCCCCCGGGTTTGGGCCCAGATGATCCGCGGGTTGGATCACCCGGCACTGGCCCCTGTGGCCGGGATGATCCGCAACAATCTGCCACCGCCGACACCTGAAAACCTGGACAGGCTGAGACCGTGATGCAAACCCACCCCTCGTCCGTGATGCTGTTTGCGGCCGGCTTTGGCACCCGAATGAAGGCCCTGACCCGGGACTGTCCCAAACCGATGATCAAGGTAGCGGGCCGGCCGCTGATTGATTATGCGCTGGATCTGGCCCGCGAGATTGCACCGGATCACATCGTGGCCAATCTGTTTTACAAGCCCGAACAGCTAAAGGCACATCTGGCACCACTGGGGGTGCTGCTGAGCCATGAAACCCCGGACATTCTGGATACCGGTGGAGGTCTGCGTCATGCCTTGCCGCTATTGGGGGATGCGCCGGTTTTCACCATGAACACGGATGTGATCTGGTCCGGCCCCAACCCACTGAAACTGGCACGCGACGCCTGGGACCCGGATCAAATGGATGCGCTGCTGGTTTGCGTCCCGCTGGCCCGCGCGAGGGGGCGTATCGGGGCCGGCGATTTCACCGCTGACAGCCATGGCCGCATCAGCCGCGGTGGCGATCTGGTCTATGGTGGCGTGCAGATCGTGAAAACCACCGGATTGCTCAAAATCAACAAGACCGTCTTTTCTCTCAATGAACTTTGGAATCAAATGCATGATGCGAGCCGTCTATTTGCCCTGCAATACCCAGGTCACTGGTGTGATGTTGGCTATCCCGAAGGCATTGAAGTGGCCGAAGATTTGTTGAAGTCACATGATGTTTGAACCGTCACCCACCCCCCGCATCTTTGCCCTGCCCTGCGGCACCGATTTTCCCCGCGCCCTTGTCAACGGGTTGACCCAACGCAGCCACGGGCAGCCCCCCGAAGCGCTGGCAAAGGTAGAGCTGATCGTCAACACCCAACGCATGGAACGTCGCATCCGCGGGTTGTTCGATGCCGGCCCGAACCTGCTGCTCCCCCATATATCGCTGCTCAGCGACCTGTCAAAACGCGCAACTCTGCACGGATTGCCCGCTGCCCTGCCGGTGCTGCGACGGCGGCTTGAACTGTCACAACTGGTCGCCAAACTGCTGGACGCAGAGCCCAGCCTGGCAGCAAGATCATCGCTGTATGACCTGTCAGACAGTCTGGCGGCATTGTTTGACGAAATGCAGGGCGAGGGTGTCACCACCGATACCATCCGGGGCCTCGACGTCTCGGATATGTCTGACCACTGGGCGCGGGCGCAGAAATTCATTGGCATTGCCGACGAATTCACCAACACCCACAGCGGTGCGATGGACGTTCAGGCGCGCCAGCGAAAGGTGGTGTTGGACCTGATTGACAGCTGGCAGGAAACCCCGCCGCAACATCCGGTTGTTCTGGCTGGTTCAACCGGCTCACGCGGCACCACCCTTCTCCTGATGCAGGCCATCGCCCGCCTGCCGCAGGGTGCGGTGGTCCTGCCCGGCTATGATTTTGATCTTCCAACCGAGGTCTGGGCGGGTCTCGACGATCCGCTGATTTCAGAAGACCACCCGCAGTTCCGGTTTCACAAACTCATGATTGGCCTAGATCTGACACCAGCTGACATAAAGCCCTGGTGCGATAGCCCCGCCCCTGCACCGGCGCGCAATCGGCTTGTTTCCCTGTCGTTGCGCCCGGCCCCGGTCACCGATGCCTGGATGACTGAGGGCCCCATGCTGCGCGATCTGGACAAGGCCACCAAAAATGTAACGCTGATCGAGGCGCCGAATCCGCGCGGCGAAGCACTGGCGATTGCCCTGCGGCTGCGTCAGGCGGCTGAGGACGGCCAGACCGCGGCGCTGATCACCCCGGACCGGATGCTGAGCCGTCAGGTTTCGGCGGCGCTTGACCGCTGGGATATTCTGCCTGACGACAGTGCCGGCCAGCCATTGCAGCTGTCCCCACCGGGTCGGTTCCTGCGCCATGTGGCTGAATTGTTTTGCAAAGACCTGACCGGCGACAGTCTTTTGACACTGCTAAAGCATCCTCTGACCCATGATGGTGATGCTCGTGGCGATCATTTACGACACTCCCGCGAGTTGGAATTGCAATTGCGCAGCGCCGGCCCTCCGTTTCCCGATGGCGCCTGTTTTGACCAATTTGCCGCCAAACGTGAGCTTCTTGCCGGCTGGAGCACCTGGCTAACGGATCATTTTGCCGATCAGGTGATTGCAACGGAACTGCCGCTGAGCGAATGGGTCTTTTGCCTGCGCGATCTGTCCGAAGCCATTGCCAGCGGCAGCCAAACCAACGGCGCCGGCAATCTTTGGGATAAAAAGGCCGGCCGCGAGGCTCTTAAGGTCATGCAGGAACTGGCCGCCGAAGCCCACCACGGCGGCGATATGACCGCCCGTGATTTTGCCGATTTGCTGGGCGCGCTCCTGTCACAGGGCGAAGTCCGAGACCGCGACGCGCCGCATGGAAAGATCATGATTTGGGGCACGCTCGAGGCCCGCGTGCAGGGTGCGGATCTGGTGATTTTGGGCGGATTGAACGAGGCCAGCTGGCCCGAGTCCGCCAAACCTGACCCCTGGCTGAACCGTCAATTGCGCAATCAGGCCGGGCTACTGCTGCCCGAGCGCCGGATCGGGCTGTCCGCACATGATTTCCAACAGGCCATCGCCGCCCCCGAGGTTTGGCTCAGCCGTGCCATACGGTCCGACGATTCCGACACAGTTGCCTCGCGTTGGCTGAACCGGCTGTGCAACCTGCTGGATGGATTGCCGGATCAAAACGGGCCAAACGTCTTGCAGGCCATGCGCGATCGCGGCCAGACATGGCTCGACTGGGCTGTTGCCCTTGAGACACCGACAAAGACATCCCCAGCCACCCGTCCATCGCCACGGCCGCCGGTACCTGCTCGTCCGCGCCGGTTGACCATCACCGAAATACCTCGTTTGATCCGCGACCCCTATGCGATCTACGCCAAACATGTGCTGCGGCTAAGGGTGCTTAACCCGCTGGTTCGGGTCCCCGACGCATTGCTGCGTGGTATCGTGGTACACGAGGTGTTTGAGCATTTCATCAAGGAAACACTGGATGATCCCAGCCTGCTGACCCGCGAGCATCTGCTGCAGAAATCCCGTGAACTGCTGGAACAGCACGTGCCCTGGCCGGTGGCGCGTTGCCTGTGGTTATCACGGGTGAACCGGATATCCGGGGATTTCATCCAGGCAGAACAGACCCGCCGCCTGAGCTCTCACCCGATCGCCTTTGAAGCCAAGGGCGAGGCCCGGTTGGAGCCGCTTGATTTCACCATTGCCTGCCGCGCCGATCGCATAGATCAGGATGACCGCGGCTTTCTGCATCTCTACGACTACAAAACCGGTGCGCCGCCCTCTGAAACCCAACAGTTGAAGTTCGAAAAACAATTGCTGATCGAGGTGGCAATGGCCGAGGAAGGCGCCTTTGAGGATATCGGCCCCAGGGAAGTATCCCGTGCCATGTTCATCGGGTTGGGCACCACAATGAAGGAAGTCCGCGCGCCGATCGACAAAGAGCCCCCGGCCAAGGTTTGGCAGGACCTGCGCGAGCTCATCGGGGCCTATTTCGAGCCTAACCAAGGGTTTTCGAGCCGTCGAATGCTGCATCTGGACACCGAACTGGGCGATTATGATCACCTTGCACGGTTCGGAGAATGGGACCGCAGCGCCACACCAGAACCTGAGGATCTGACATGAACATGCGCGACGCCGCATCCGAAGCGCAGTACCGCGCTGCCCGTCCGGATGCTTCGACCTGGCTGGCCGCCAATGCGGGGTCCGGTAAAACCAAGGTACTGACCGACCGGGTGGCACGATTGCTGCTGCGCGGGGTTCAGCCGCAGCATATTCTGTGCCTGACCTATACCAAAGCAGCCGCCAGCGAGATGCAGAACCGTCTGTTCAAACGCCTGGGCGAATGGGCAATGTTGCAGGATGCCCAGCTGATTGCCGCATTGACAGAACTTGGCGCCGAAGAGGCCATCTCAGCCGAGGGGTTATCACAGGCGCGGACTCTATTTGCCCGTGCATTAGAGACCCCCGGCGGGCTGAAGATCCAGACCATCCATTCGTTCTGCTCGTCCCTATTGCGTCGCTTCCCGCTGGAGGCTGGCGTCAGCCCACAGTTTTCTGAAATGGAAGACCGCGCTGCAACCCTGTTGCGGGCGGAAATCGCCGAGGATTTTGCCAAAGGTGACCAGGCCCATTTGGTCGAGGCGCTGGCACGGCATGTCACCGACAGTGACTTTGACGCTCTTACCACCGCGATCAGTCATCGCCGGGCCGGCTTTGAAACTCCGACAGACTGGGCCGATTTGCTGCAGCTGTTTGATCTGCCGGATGCCTTTGACGAAACCGCGCTGAAAGCCCTGGTTTTCCTTGGTGGCGAAGAGCAGCTGATAGCGCGCACCCGCGACATGCTTGCCACCGGTGGCACCAATGATCAGAAGGCGGCGCTGAAACTGGCGGCAATCACCCAACCCACCCTGTCGGATCTTCCAGCACTGGAAAGCGTGTTGCTGACAGGGGCCAGCGCCAAAGAGCCGTTCAGCGCCAAGGTTGGGTCTTTCCCCACCAAAAAACTGCGCGGATCACATGCCTCACTGATGGACCATCTGGAGCCCTTGATGTTGCGGATCGAGGATGCGCGGGCCAAGCGGCTGGGGCTTATGGCGGCGCGAAAATCGCACGACCTGCATCAGTTTGCCGCTGCCTTTGTCCCTGAATACAGCCGTCGCAAACAACTGCGTGGCTGGCTTGATTTTGACGATCTGATCCTGAAGGCGCGGCAACTGCTGAACGACCCCGCCGTCGCAGCCTGGGTGCTGTACCGTCTGGACGGCGGTATCGACCATATTCTGGTCGACGAAGCGCAGGACACCAGCCCGGTGCAATGGGATGTGATCGAAAAGCTGGCACAGGAATTCACCTCGGGCGAGGGTGCGAGATCGGATGTGGAACGCACCATTTTTGTGGTCGGCGATAAGAAACAGTCGATTTATTCGTTTCAGGGGGCCGATCCAGATGCCTTTGACCGGATGCGGGCCGAGTTTGGCAGCCGTTTGCGCGACACCGGAACCGAATTGCAGGATGCCTCGCTCGATTTTTCTTTCCGCTCATCAGCGGCGATTCTGGGGCTGGTTGATCTGGTGTTTCAGGACATGCCCCGGGCCGGTTTTCACAAGGAATCACTGCACCGCGCCTTTAAATCCGACCTTCCGGGGCGGGTTGATCTTTGGCCGGTGGTGGAAAAGGTCGATGACAAGGACGAGCGCGACTGGACCGACCCGATGGACCGGCCCGGGACCCGCCATCACAATGTCATTCTGGCCGAACGCATTGCTTTGTCTATCAAGCAGATGATCGACGATGAGGTGACCATCCCCGAAGATGGCGCAACCCGTGGAACATTCATCCGCCGCCCGGTCCATGCCGGCGATTTTCTGATTTTGGTGCAACGACGCTCGGATCTTTTTTCCGAAATCATCCGCGCCTGCAAGGCTGCCCACCTGCCCATCGCCGGCGCTGACCGGCTCAAAGTTGGAGCTGAACTGGCGGTCAAGGATCTGGCAGCGCTGCTGTCTTTCCTCGCCACGCCAGAGGATTCACTGTCGCTGGCCTGTGCGTTGAAATCACCCATTTTCGGCTGGTCCGAGCAAATGCTGTTCGATCTGGCCCATCGCCGCACTTCCAAATACCTGTGGACAGCCCTGCGCGATCGCGCAGCGGATTTCCCGGACACCATGGAAATTATCGACGACCTTCGCAACCAGACCGATTTCCTGCGCCCCTTTGACCTGATCGAGCGCATTTTGACCCGCCACAATGGCCGCAAGAATCTACTGGGCCGATTGGGCCCCGAGGCCGAAGACGGTATCAACGCCCTGTTGTCGCAGGCGCTGGCCTATGAGCGCACCGATATCCCCAGCCTGACCGGGTTTCTGGTCTGGATGCAAACTGATGATCTGGAAATCAAACGGCAGATGGGCGCAGCCGGCAGCATGATCCGGGTGATGTCCGTGCATGGCTCCAAGGGTTTGGAATCGCCCATTGTGATCCTGCCCGACACCGCCAAGCGACGGGCTCCACGCGATAGCGAAATCATGCTGGCGGATGGCACGCCTATTTGGAAAATCCCCACCGCGCAAATGCCGGCTGCGATGCTCGCCTCGCGAGAGGCGGCGCAGGAAAAACAACAGAATGAACGATTGCGCCTGCTCTATGTTGCGCTGACACGGGCCGAGAAATGGCTGATTGTGGCCGCTGCCGGCGATCTCTCGAAAGAGGGCGATAGCTGGTATCAGATGGTGCAAACCTCTCTGGGTGACGCCGGCGCGGTGACGCTGGACACCGCAGGTGGTCCGGGACTGCGGCTGGAGCACGGCGATTGGGATGACCTGGAGTTCAAGCAGCTTGAGCGAACCAAACGGGACATACCCGCGCTGCCACAGGTGTTCTCAGTTGCTGCAGCCCCCTATCAGCCGCCGCCCGCTACCCTTAGCCCATCGGATTTGGGCGGAGCCAAGGCCTTGCCCGGGGATCAGGGGTTGGACGAAGAGCAGGCCAAGGCCCGTGGATCGCGCTTGCATCTGTTGCTGGAACATCTGCCTGCCGTGCCGTCGGAAAACCGGGCACAGATCACCCAGAACCTGCTGCGGGACTGCGAAGATCAGGCTGAGCTGCTGGCAGAGGCGACAGCGGTGATCCAGAACCCTGATATGGCGGCGATCTTCGCCCCAGACACCCTGGCCGAGGTCTCGGTCACTGCGCAGCTGAACAGCGAGCGCCTGCACGGCATAATCGACCGGTTGATTGTAGCGCCCGACAGGGTCATCGCGGTGGATTTCAAATCGAATGCCACGGTTCCCAAAAATCCTGCGCAATGCCCCGAGGGGGTGCTGCGGCAAATGGGCGCCTATGCCCATGCTCTGACGCAGATCTATCCCGACCGTCAGGTTGAAACCGCGATTGTCTGGACCCGCACCGCCACCCTGATGCCGCTACCACACGATCTTGTGTCAGTGGCATTAATGCGACGTCTGATACCTTGACGATCCGCCACGCCATTCCTAGGTTCCAACTCCAGTTGCCACACACTCATGGAGACATGCATATGTCCACCGTAGCCGTCACCGACGACACATTCGAAGCCGAAGTCACAAATTCCAAAATCCCCGTAGTGGTGGATTTCTGGGCCGAATGGTGCGGACCCTGCAAGCAAATCGGCCCCGCTCTCGAAGAGCTGGCCGCCGAATATGGCGACAAAGTCAAAATTGCCAAGATCGACCTCGACAGCAACCCAAATGTTGCCGCGGCTATGGGCGTGCGCAGCATCCCAGCGCTGTTTTTGTTCAAAGATGGTCAAGTGATCTCAAACCGGTCGGGCGCTGCCCCCAAATCTGCGCTGCAAAGCTGGATCAACGAAGCTCTGTAATCGCATCATATCAATAAGTTACACAAGGGCGTCCCAATCGGGGCGCCCTTTTTGCGGTCGGCATTCCGAAACCACCAATCCCGCCATGCATCAGACAAAGAAAAAGCCGCCCTGGGAGGAGCGGCGGCTTTAACTTTTCGACTATTGTCGGCGATCAGAACAGATCAGCGCGGGTCAGGCCGATGTCCTGCAGCTGGTCACTGCTCAGGCGCGACAGCAATTTGCGTGTGACACGCGCTTCGTTCCAGGCAAATGCAGAGTTTTTCAACTCAAGAATACTATCTACGACACGAAGAGTGGCGACTGCTCCCAGAGGAGCTTGGGTGTTTGCGGCTACATATGCCATGGTACGCTTCCTTTGATCTACCAGCCGACACTGTGTCGGTTGTTGACCCTCATGTAAGACCGCAGACCGAGTCTCACAATTGCCAGTTCAACAGCCCTGCAATGCGCACAGTGCATAGCAAGTTAGCCCTATGTGAACCGTTGCCTCTGCAGGTTTTGCCCCCCATATACATAGGGCAATCAATTGGAGGCATTCATGGCAAACGATCAGTTCCCCGGCTGGCACGGCACCACAATTATCGGCGTCAAAAAAGGTGGTGAAGTTGTGATTGCCGGTGACGGACAAGTGTCCTTGGGTCAGACTGTGATCAAAGGCACCGCGCGCAAGGTGCGCCGCTTATCCCCCGGCGGCTACGATGTTGTGGCCGGCTTTGCCGGCTCCACCGCCGATGCCTTTACGTTGCTGGAACGGCTGGAGGCCAAGCTAGAGGCAATGCCCGGCCAACTGGCCCGCGCCAGTGTTGAATTGGCCAAGGACTGGCGTACCGATAAATATCTGCAAAAGCTGGAGGCGATGCTGATTGTCACCGATGGGACAGATCTGCTGGTGATCACCGGTGCCGGCGATGTGCTGGCGCCCGAGCATGAGGTTGCAGCCATTGGCTCTGGCGGTAATTTTGCCCTGGCTGCGGCAAGGGCGATGATGGACAGTGATAGATCCGCCGAACAGGTGGCCCGCGACGCGATGGCCATTGCGGCTGATATCTGTGTCTACACCAATGGCAGGCTCACTGTCGAAACCATCACCACATAAGAATTTTCTAAAATTCTTAGGAAAATTCTTCCTTAGAATTTTGGCGGCCCGAAAGGATGGATTATGACAGACCTAACCCCCCGCGAGATCGTTTCCGAACTGGATCGGTTCATTATCGGCCAAAACGACGCCAAACGTGCTGTTGCCGTGGCGCTGCGCAATCGGTGGCGCCGCAAGCAATTGTCGGATGACCTACGGGACGAGGTTTACCCCAAGAATATCCTGATGATCGGCCCCACCGGTGTTGGCAAAACTGAAATCTCCCGACGGCTGGCAAAACTGGCCCGCGCACCGTTTATCAAAGTCGAAGCAACTAAGTTTACCGAAGTTGGTTACGTGGGGCGCGACGTGGAGCAGATTATCCGCGATCTGGCAGATTCCGCCATTTTACAAACCCGCGAGCTGATGCGCGAGGACGTCAAGGCCAAGGCGCATCAGGCCGCCGAGGAACGGGTGCTTGCGGCTCTTGTTGGCGACGAAGCCCGCGAATCCACCCGCGATATGTTCCGCAAGAAGCTGAAATCGGGGGAGCTGGATGACACCATTATCGAGCTGGATCTGGCCGATACATCCAATCCAATGAGCGCATTTGAGGTTCCGGGCCAACCGGGATCAAACATGGGCATGATGAACCTTGGGGATCTGTTCGGCAAAGCAATGGGCGGCCGCAGTATCCGCCGCAAAACAAGTGTTGCCGAAAGCTATGAGATTCTGATCGGTGAAGAGGCCGACAAACTGTTGGATGATGAGACAGTCACCCGTACCGCGTTAGAGTCCGTTGAGCAGAACGGTATCGTGTTCCTGGACGAGATCGACAAGGTTTGCACCCGCTCGGATGCACGCGGTGGCGATGTCAGCCGCGAAGGGGTGCAGCGCGATCTGCTGCCGCTGATCGAAGGCACCACCGTGTCCACCAAACATGGACCGATCAAGACCGACCATATCCTGTTCATCGCATCGGGTGCGTTTCACACTGCCAAACCGTCGGATTTGCTGCCCGAATTGCAAGGCCGGCTGCCGATCCGGGTTGAGCTGCGGGCACTGACCGAAGAGGATTTTGTCCGTATTCTAACCGAAACAGACAATGCGCTGACCCTGCAATATACCGCCCTGATGGGCACTGAAGAGGTCATTGTCAGTTTCACCGATGATGGCATCGCAGCACTGGCCAAGATCGCGGCCGAGGTGAACCAGTCGGTCGAAAATATCGGCGCGCGCCGGCTGTACACAGTGATGGAACGGGTGTTCGAAGAACTCTCCTTCACGGCGCCAGATCGCGGTGGCGAAGAGATCGTCGTGGATGCCGGTTTTGTTGACAAGAATCTTGGGGCGCTGACAAAATCTGCCGATATCAGCCGATATATGCTGTAACTAAGGCTCTGGATTGATGCCTCTGGACATTCCCGGAGGCATCGATAGCCTGTCGTAAATATCGAGTGGCAGAGTTTCTATGGGTGTATTAATTCGATCGGCTTTTGCGATTGCCTTGGTTTTTATGGCGTCTTGCATTGACCGCAGCTTCACCCCGGTTATGCCCGAGGCACTGGAGGTTGGCACTCCCAAAACCATTTTTGTCGCGACAATCCGCGAACCCGTGCCAAATGGCAGTTTTGGTCCCGGACGATCTGATCAATACAGCCTGCTGGAACTCACCGTATCAATCCCACCAAACCGCCAAACCGGGCAACTTAGTTTTGCCTATGCCAAACCAGATCCGGAAACCCAGTTTACCATGGCCGGGCGGCGGGTATTTGACGACCAGTCCGGTTTTTACACGCGGATAAAGGCAGAAATGGCCAAGCTGCCCCGTGACCAGCGTGAAATTACCGTGTTTGTGCATGGCTTCAATTCCACCCAGGCCGAAACCGCCTTTCGTGCTGCCCAACTGGCACAGGATATCCAGCTGCCGGGTGCCACAATGATTTATTCCTGGCCTAGCCAGGGCAATCCACTGGGCTATGCCTATGATGGAGACAGCGTTCTGTTTGCCCGCGATGGGCTGGAACGGATGTTACGCCAAATCCGCTCTGCTGATGTGGGTCGGGTGGCCTTGGTTGCCCATTCCATGGGCTCACAACTGGTGATGGAAACCCTGCGACAAATCGAAATACAAACCCCCGGCTGGTCGGCTGCCAATCTGAACGGAGTGGTGTTGATATCGCCAGATCTGGATGTCGAAGTGTTTCGCAGTCAAATGAACCGCATCGCCGAGGTGCCGCAGCCTTTTGTTGTTTTTGTCTCCAGCAAAGACAGGCTGCTTAATATCTCCGGACGGCTACGTGGAAATCACAACAGTGTAAGACTGGGCAGCCTGACCTCACTGGAGGCGGTGGCCGGTTTACCGATCAATATTATCGACACCACGGCATTTTCGGATGATGCGGTGTCGTCCCATCTGGTGGCGGGCACATCACCGGCGCTCATTGCAATACTGAAATCGGCCCGAAAAACAGCGAATGCCTTTGGTCGCGATGCTGTATTTCTTGCGAACTTATTGCCAGGGCAAGTGATCAACGCAGATGGGGCAACTCAGGTCAGCCTGCGCAATACGGGTTCAGACGAAAGATAAAACCAGTGTTATCGGGACCGTCGAAGATAGACATAATAGGCGCCTGAGCCACCGTGACTGATATGGGCCGGCGTGATCTGCAATACACCCTGCGCCAGTGGCGCCAAAGACAGCCATTGTGGCACCTGATGCCGCAGCACCCCGCGAGGTGTTGGAATGGGGCCGGGCTCATCACGGTCTTTGCCCTTGCCCGTCACCACCAGTACCAGCCGCTTGCCAGAGGCCTGTGCGGACAGAATAAAACGGATCAGGGCGGGATGCGCCGAATCGACCCGCATGCCATGCAGATCCAATTTACCTTCTGGCCGCAGCTTGCCGCGTTTCATGCGGGTAAAAGCCTTTTGATCCATCTGTAGCGGAGACCGGAACAGCCGATCGGTAATTGCGGGCTTCAGATCATGTTTGAACGGTTTTTGGCGCGCATGGCTGCCAAGCTCAAAACTATCCATGCGCGGAAGTGGATGTTTCGTCGGCTTTGGTTTTGGCAGTGGCAAGGCCGGTGGCGCGCTCTGCGCGCCGGGATGCAGGCGCTCGGCCTTTTTCACCACCTCTTGCCAGAGGTCGATCTCGTCTGCCGTCAATTTCCGCCGTGTCATCAGATATCTTCCGGTAGCAGCGCATAGGCCCGTTGGATTGGTAGCAGCACAACCATTCTACCAGGATCCCGCAGCCGACCAGCCGCCTGCCCTGCTTCGTCGCCCGTGCCGTAAAATACATCCGCCCGCTGCGCGCCCTTGATAGCCGAGCCAGTGTCCTGCGCAACCATCAGACGGCGCATTTTTCCATTGCCATCCTTTTCCAACCAGACCGGCGCCCCCAACGGCGTGAATTTTGGATCCACCGCCAGACTGCGCAGGGTGGTTACTGACCTGTTCATCGCCCCCAAAGGCCCCGCAGATGAGGCCACGTTTCGCAGTTCGCGGAAAAACACGTAGGAGCGATTATGCAGCAGCAACTCGCGGCCATCAGATGGATTGCGACGAACCCAGTTCTTGATCACCTGAGCACTGACCTGATGCAAAGAATAAATTCCGCGCCTCACCAGTTCTTGGCCGATGGATCGGTAATTGTGACCATTGGAGCCACCAAAGCCAACCCGAATTGTTGATCCATCGTCCAGTCGAACACGTCCAGAGCCTTGTATTTGCAGGAAAAACAGCTCGACTGAGTCATCAACCCAAGCGATTTCCAGCCCCCTGCCCTCCATCACTCCGCTGGTCAGGATGTCGCGACGCGGCAACCATTGGCCAGCGCTCCGGGCCTCGGCTGGCATTTTGTAGATCGGGTATTGGTAGCGGCTGCTTCGATGGCGAGAGCCATCAAGCTCCGGCTCAAAATACCCGGTAAACAGGGCATTCTTTCCGTCCTCGATCAATACCGGTCGAAACAGAAGTTCAAAGAAAGCGCGTGCAGATTCAGGATCTTGCTGCCGTGCCACCGCACATATGGACAGCCAGTCCGGATCGTCAAAATCCCTGCAGGTCTGCCCGAACACCGCAAGCGCAGCCGCGTGGTCATCGCTCTCCCAGCCATCAAGCTGGGAGAAATCCAATAAGCTATAGCTGGTGTCTGCTTGCGCTCCGGCTGCAGTCATCGCCCCCCCTATCAGGCAGGCAGCGCCAAAAGCCCGCCGAAGCGCTGTGATCATGCCTCTGTGGCGATCAGAAGCCAGTTTGGATCATCTGTGCCCATGTTACGTGCAAAGGTCCAAGTATCCTTTTGACGCTTGACGGTTTTGGAATCGCCTTCGACAATATCGCCGCCCCGATCCCGCACCACTGAGGTCAACTCGGCAATGAAGCGCATCGTGATCTCGGCCCGTTGTTGGGATTCGTCGAAGGTGGCATTCACCACAGTGGTTTCGCTGACACCGATGAATTCGGCCTCGATGGTCAGACCCTGGTCTTCACGATGCGCCACCGCCTCGACAAAACTGTCAAAGATTTCTTCCGACATAAACGGTTGAATACTATCCAACTCTCCCCGTTCAAATCCCATCAGAATCATTTCATAAGCACCGCGTCCACCCTGCAGGAATTCGCTCACCGAGAAGGACGGTTCCACACGTTTCATCGCGCTCAGCGCCTTGGCATGGCTGCTGTCTTCGTCCACATGATCGGTGATGTCCCGATCCGGGCCACCTTCGATCACTTCAAAAGCAGACCTGTCCGTACGCCCGTTTGTCTTGGGCTGCGGTGGCTTTTCGAAACCTTCACGGGTGCCCAGCACATTTTTCAGGCGCAGGATCAAAAAAACGGCAATACCGGCTAAAACCAAAAGCTGGATCAAGGGAGACTCCATTTGGACCTCATAATTATGACTAGGCTTTGTAACCAAAGCTCTCAGCACTTATGTAGGTGACGGGCGCGATCAAGTCCACCGTCCCGCTAATGTGACAAGGAATCCATTCATGTACCTGCTTCTGGCCTTTCTTTTGGTGCCAATCATCGAAATTGCCCTGTTTATTCAGGTCGGTGGGATCATCGGCCTGTGGCCGACACTGGCCATCGTTGTTTTGACCGCAGTACTGGGCACCTGGCTGGTAAAATCCCAAGGTCGTATGGCGTTAGGGAAATTGCAGAGCTCGTTTCAGCAGCTTGATGACCCAACCGAGCCACTGGCGCATGGGGCGATGATCCTGGTGGCCGGCGCTTTGTTGCTGACACCGGGGTTCTTCACCGATGCCGTTGGCTTTTCTCTGCTGATGCCACCGGTACGGATGGCTGTTTTTCGGTTTTTGAGCGCGCGCGTCACAATGGCACAGTTCCAAATGGGGGCTGGTGCGGCCCAGTCGCGTCGCAATCCTGGTCAGCAGGGCGATATTATCGACGGCGATTACCAGGATGTAACGCCCAAGAAACCTCGTCAGGGTCCTTCGGGCTGGGTGGATGGCCCCGACCAAGGTTGACCTGACCCGTTGAGGTGCAGGTGCCAAACTGATATGCACAGAAAAAATAATATTTCAGGAGTAGTTCCATGGCCGAAAACGGCGCAATCGAAGGCGCACAGCCACAAGTTCAGATGAAAGTTCTGGGCCAGTTTATTCGCGACATGTCATTCGAAAACGTAATGGCACAGAAGGGCACTGGCACAGAAGCCCAGCCCGACGTCAGTGTTCAGGTCAATTTGGATGCCAAAAAGCGGACAGCTGAAAACCAGTATGAGGTGATCACCAAGCTGATCATCCAATCCAAAGTCAAAGAAACCGGCGATGTCCTGTTTGTATTTGAGCTGGAATATGTCGGTATTTTCAACATCGAAGGTGTGCCCGAAGACCAGTTGCACCCTTTCTTGCTGATCGAGTGCCCACGCATGTTGTTCCCGTTCCTGCGTCGCATCGTTTCAGATGTAACCCGCGACGGTGGTTTCCCGCCACTGAATCTGGACAACATTGATTTCGTTGCAATTTACCGCAACGAACTGGCTCGCCGTCAGGCCGAAACAGCCGCTGAGCAGCCAACCCAGTAAGCGCCGGTATTATCCGGTACGACCTCAAAACGCCGCTGATCCGTCAGCGGCGTTTTTTGATGTCACGCTTTCCAAAGGGCATCTTCATCCATTTTCCCCACAAACACATCGTGGGCCGCCTGTTCCTCCTCAGTTAGCAGGCTCTTTAACGGAACTGGCCGCGCTGCCGGGCGCCAGTCTTCCTGTGCGCCAGCTGAGGTGGTGGAGGTATTTGTTGCCAGACCAAAATCTGGCTGCCGCCCACCGATCAGCTCTAGATAGACCTCGGCCAGAATCTCGGAATCAAGAAGCGCGCCGTGCAGAACCCGGTTTGCGTTATTGATATTGAACCGACGGCAGAGCGCATCCAGCGTTGCCGGCGAGCCGGGAAATTTTTTGCGCGCAATGGCCAGAGTATCCAGCGCCTGCGCCATCGGAAGTTCTGGCAACCCCATCCGGCGAAGCTCGGCGTTCAGGAACTTCATATCGAAGCTGGCGTTGTGGATCACCATCGTGGAATCGCGCACAAAATCCAGGAAGCCCTGACCCACCTTGGCAAACAAAGGCTTGTCTTTCAGGGTGACGGCGCCGGGGCCCGGAGGCTGCGGCGGCTCCAACAGATCAGGGCCAATTCCATGTACCCCAAATGCCCCAGCCGGCATGGATCGCTGGGGGTTGATATAGACATGGTATGTCTCGCCTGTGGGCATATGGTTCCACAATTCGACCGCGCCGATTTCGACAATACGGTCGCCGGAAAATGGATCAAACCCGGTGGTTTCAGTATCCAGAACGATTTCACGCATTTGCTATCTTCTCCCGGACATCGGCAAGGATCCGCGCCACCTGCGCCCGCGCATGATCCAGCGTATCGGTGACAATCACATAGTCAGAGCGGGCGATCTTGTCTTCAATTGGCAGCTGCTTATGGCGGATTTGCAGAAATTGCTCAACACTCATCGTGCCACGCGCAAGAACTCGGCTTTGCTGGGTTTCTGCGTCGATCATCACACAGGCCACAGCATCCATTTCTTGGTTGCCGCCGATTTCAAACAGCAGCGGTATATCAAAGACCAGTATATCAGATTTGGCGGCTCTGCGAAAATCATCCCGGTCCTGCGCCACCAAAGGGTGCACGATGGATTCGATCCTTGATAAGACCTGAGGGTCCTTGGCTATCAGCTCTTTCAGCCTCATCCGGTCCACCTGGCCCTGTTTGATCGCATCCGGAAACCAGGCCTGCATCGCAGAGACAGCCGCTCCACCCTTGGCATATAGCCTGTGCACGGCGGCATCCGCATCCCAAACGGCACAGCCCGCGGTGGCAAACAGCCCAGCGGTGGTGCTTTTGCCCATCCCAATGGACCCGGTCAACCCCAGATTGAAAGTCATCTCAGTGCCGCAGCACGGGCGGCATTGTCCACTTCGGGACGCTGACCAAACCAGCGTTCAAATCCGGGCACAGCCTGATGCAACAACATGCCCAGACCATCGACCGTAGTACAGCCAATCTCCTCGGCGTATTGTAGCAATTCGGTCTTCAGCGGCGTGTAGACCAAATCCGTGACCACGGCACTGGATTGCAAACCGTCCAGCGGCACCCGAAGACGCGGCTTACCGGTCATGCCCAGGGATGTTGTATTGACCAAAAGCGCCGCCTCTTCGATCACATTTCCAGCCTGCACCCATTCCACAACCCGCAGGCGGGCGCCAAATTCCTGTTTCAACTGATCGGCGCGCGCCCGGGTGCGGTTTGACAGGATCACTTCTGACACACCGGCCTCCAGCAGCGAGGCAACCACTGCGCGACAAGCCCCACCTGCCCCCAGAACCACCGCCGGGCCTGATTCAGGATCCCAGTTCGGCGCCGCCTGAACAAGGTTGGTGATAAATCCATAGCCATCGGTATTGTCGGCCAAGATCGTGCCGTCCTTGCGGAAAATCAGCGTATTCGCCGCACCAATCAGCGTTGCCCGATCAGTGACCTGATCGGCAATCGACATCACTCTCTCTTTATGAGGGATGGTCACATTTGCACCGACAAAACCCATCTTGGGCATGGCTCGAATCACCTCTTCGAGATCCGCAGCTTCAACATGCATCGGAATATAGTGGCCAGAGATGCCGTAGGCGTTCAACCAATAGCGCTGAAGTTGGGGTGATTTTGAATGGGCCACCGGGCAGCCAATCACCGCAGCCAACGGAATTATAGCATCACTCATTGTTCGATCATCCCCTGCAGTGCCAAAAAGTTGATAATTTCCATCAGGGGTAATCCCAAGACGTTAAAGTAGTCGCCGTCAATGGCTGAGAACAACCGGACGCCCTCTTCTTCCAGTTTGTAGCCGCCAACAGCCTGTCGTATACTGTCCCAGTTGCGGGTGACATAGGCCTGTAGATAGGCATCCGAACTGTGCCGCATTTGCAGCCGCACCTGGCCAACATGTCGCCAGATCACTTCACCGTCACGACAGATCACTGCGGCGGACAACAACATATGCCACTTGCCCCGCATGGCCGTCAGTTGCGCCAGCGCCTGATTCGGGCTTTCTGGCTTTGACAGTAAGCTGCCTTCGAAATCCAACACCTGATCACAGCCTAGAACCAACGATCCAGCGGATTTGGAGCTGACGTTTTTGGCCTTCAACGCGGCCAGGGCGTCAGAAATTTCGCGCGGAGATGCCCGCTGACCCAACAGGGCAGTTTTCAGCTCCTGCTCATCCACCTCCGGGTATTGAACCTCAAATTCGATCCCCGCCTGACGCAACAATTGCGCCCGAATGGCTGATCCCGAGGCAAGAAGCATGTGGGTAGACATGTGGAAAACCCTTTGGAAAAGTTTCGGATCGTTTTGGGATGGTTTGTATGGAAATCACCCCCAAAGCAAGCTTTTGGGGTTTTTCCAATATCTCGGAAAAAAGCCGGCAGATTCGCCCTTTGAGGATAAGGATAACTTTGAACCTTGGGATATCGCAGCCATCCCAAAATACCCACCATGTTATCCCCATGGTAACCTTGGTTAACAAAACCCTAGCAGCCTTATTTCTATGGGCCGGCCAGAATTCATCCCAGAACCAAGCCGAATAACTGGAAACTTATCCATACTGGGGATAAGCCGGTGGGTGACTCACTTATCCACCGGATTCATGGGGCACTACTAAAACATCATCCTTACTTATAAATCTTATATTTATAGGAAGACCCTGCCAGCCCGAGGAAAACCGCGATGGATCTGAGTGATATCCTGTTCAGCCTCTACCCATATGCCAAGTCGCTACACATCATGGCGGTGCTCAGCTGGATGGCTGGTCTGTTTTATCTTCCACGGCTGTATGTGTATCACGTGGAGCAGGCCCAGAAGGTTCAGCACTCCATACCGATCTTCCTGATGATGGAGGACAAGCTGCTGCGGCTAATCATGCGCCCTGCAATGATTGTGACCTGGGGGGCCGGGCTGCTGATGGTGTTTACCCCCGGTGTGGTGGACTGGAGTGACATCTGGCCTTGGACAAAAGGCGCATCGGTTATTGCAATGACCGGCTTTCATCAGCTTCTTCAGGCACGCTATCGCGATCTTGCTGCGGGGCAGAACACGCTCACAGGGCGCCAGTACAGGCTGCTGAATGAGATCCCGACGCTGTTGATGGTTATCATCGTTGTATCGGTGGTTTTTAAATTCTGAGGCAATATTTGACTCCCTGAGAACGACCGCATATGTAATCTCCCAAAGCGGGCCCGTCCGGGTTAACGTGTTTTCCATTCTTCAGTGACACCGCATCCCGATTTGGGTGCATAAGGGCTGCATCAATATGACCGTCGAAACTCTGAGTCTTGCCATCCTAAAGGCAAAAAGCCCGAAATTACTTCTGGCGATGGCCGAAGAGCTGGAAATCGAAAACGCCTCGACCATGCGTAAGGGCGAGATGATGTTCCAGATTTTGCGTGAACGCGCTGATGAAGGCTGGGAAATTTCTGGTGACGGCGTGCTGGAGCTGCTGCAAGACGGTTTTGGCTTCCTGCGCTCGCCGATGGCCAATTATCTGCCGGGCCCGGATGATATCTATGTGTCGCCCGAAATGATCCGCATGCACTCTTTGCGCACCGGTGACACCATTGATGGGGTGATGAAGGCGCCACAAGAGGCTGAGCGTTATTTTGCCCTGACGACGGTTACACTGATCAATTTCGAAGACCCCGAAAAGGCCCGTCACAAGATTGCTTTTGACAATCTCACGCCGTTGTATCCGGATGAACGACTGAAGATGGAGGTCGAGGATACGCCTGGCAAAGACCGGTCTGCGCGTGTGATTGATTTGGTGGCGCCAATTGGTAAAGGTCAGCGGTCATTGGTTGTGGCACCGCCACGGACCGGTAAGACGATGATCCTGCAAAACATTGCTCACTCGATCGAAAAAAATCACCCCGAGTGTTACCTGATTGTGCTGTTGATTGACGAGCGGCCAGAAGAAGTCACCGACATGCAGCGCTCGGTTAAAGGTGAAGTCGTATCGTCGACCTTTGACGAACCCGCCACGCGCCACGTTGCCGTTGCCGAAATGGTCATCGAGAAAGCCAAACGTCTGGTTGAACATAAACGAGATGTAGTGATTCTTCTCGACTCGATCACAAGACTTGGTAGGGCCTTTAACACTGTTGTGCCATCCTCGGGCAAGGTTCTGACCGGTGGTGTGGATGCCAACGCGCTGCAACGGCCCAAGAGATTCTTTGGTGCCGCCCGAAATATCGAAGAAGGTGGCTCTTTGACAATCATCGCCACCGCCTTGATCGACACTGGATCCCGTATGGATGAGGTGATCTTTGAGGAATTCAAAGGCACCGGTAACTCGGAAATTGTTCTGGATCGCAAGATCGCTGACAAACGTGTCTATCCGGCCATCGATATTCTCAAATCCGGCACCCGCAAAGAAGAACTGCTGGTCAATAAGGTCGATTTGACCAAGACCTTTGTTCTGCGTCGGATTCTGAACCCAATGGGGCCAACGGATGCGATTGAGTTCCTGCTGTCCAAGCTGAAGCAAACCAAGTCGAACAGCGATTTCTTCGACTCGATGAACACCTGATCAGGCCGGCAGCACGAAAGGCCAACCCATGGATACGATCTTTGCTTTGGCCTCGGCTCAGGGCAAGGCAGGAGTAGCGATAATCCGCGTGTCTGGGCCTTTGGCCCATGAGGCCGGCGCGCGGCTGTCTGGCGGCACACTACCGCCTCGCGGCACCACCTTGCGTCTATTGCGTGACGAGAATGATGAGCCACTGGATCAGGCTTTGGTGCTGACTTTCTTGGCTCCAAACAGCTTTTCCGGTGAAAATACCGTTGAATTTCAAATACATGGCAGTATTGCCGTGATTTCTATCCTGTTAGATACGCTGTCCAAAATTGACGGTTTACGGTTGGCAGAGCCAGGAGAATTCACCCGACGGGCGTTGGAAAATGGAAAACTCGACCTGGCCCAGGTCGAGGGGTTGGCGGATCTGATTGATGCCGAAACCGAGGCCCAGAGAAAGCAAGCTCAAGCTGTCTTGCGCGGCGAATTGGGGCAGCTTGCCGAGCGCTGGCGACGGGATCTGATACGCGCCGCTTCGCTGATCGAAGTGACCATAGATTTTGCCGATGAAGATGTGCCCGTTGACGTAACCGCCGAGGTGTCAGCGCTTTTGTCAGGCGTCCAAAAAGACCTAGAACACGAAACCAAGGGCGTGGTGATAGCTGAGCGCATTCGAAGCGGGTTTGAGGTCGCCATTATAGGCGCCCCAAATGTCGGAAAATCTACTCTGTTGAACGCCCTGGCCGGCCGAGAGGCGGCAATTACTTCTGAATATGCCGGCACCACACGCGACGTGATTGAAGTTCGGATGGACCTTGCTGGCTTGCCCGTTACCCTGCTTGATACGGCCGGCCTGCGGGAAACCGAAGATCATGTTGAGGGAATGGGAATCGCCCTGGCGCGTAAACGAGCTGAAACTGCGGATTTGCGGGTATTCCTGGTGGAATCCGGCGATGCCCTGGATGTCAAAATGCAGACCGGCGATATTCGATTATTGCCAAAGGCCGATGAACGGCAAGATGCCACAAATTCAATTTCCGGACGAACAGGGCAGGGCATTGATCAATTGGTGTCCCATATCTCTGAGGTTCTCAAATTGCGCTCGGCGGATGTGGGTATCGCAACGCGTGCGCGCCACCGCGAGACAATGAATGCGGCTTTGTCGAGCCTTTCCGAGGCCAGAAATATTCTTCAGAAGGGCCCAGGTTTTTATGATATTGCTGCTGAAGATATGCGATCCGCAATCCGGTCCCTGGAAATGTTGGTTGGACGTGTCGGTGTCGAAAGTCTTCTGGATGAGATTTTCTTGAGTTTTTGCATTGGAAAATAGGGAGTGTTTCACGTGAAACATTCGGGTTATGACGTGATTGTTGTTGGCGGCGGACACGCCGGCACAGAGGCTGCACACGCTGCTTCCCGTATGGGTGTGAAAACGGCGCTGGTTACCCTGCACAAAAGAGACATAGGCGTTATGTCATGCAATCCGGCCATTGGAGGCCTTGGCAAGGGCCATCTGGTCCGGGAAATCGACGCTTTAGACGGTGTTATGGGGCGTGTTGCGGATAAAGCCGGCATTCAGTTTCGACTGCTCAATCGACGTAAGGGACCAGCGGTTCAGGGACCCAGGGCCCAGGCTGATCGGGCAATCTATCGCACCGAAATGCTCAAAATCACTGAATCTCAAGAAAATCTGACGATTATCCAAGGGGAAGTGATTGATTTTTTGATGGTCGGCCAAAATGTGACCGGTGTGATGCTGAGCGACGGGGCAGAACTGTCCAGCCGTGCGGTTATCCTTACGTCCGGAACCTTTTTGCGGGGTGTTATTCACATCGGTAATATCGCCAAGCCCGGTGGTCGAATGGGGGATAAACCGTCTGTAAAACTGGCGACCCGATTGGATGATTTTGATTTGCCACTGGGCCGCCTAAAAACTGGCACACCGCCGCGGTTGGACGGGCGAACAATCAACTGGGCCGAACTTCAAAGCCAACCAGGAGACGACGACCCGACATTATTCTCATTTTTGTCGGAAAAAACTCTGGCGCCACAGGTGTCTTGTGGAATCACCCATACAAGTGAGCATACCCATCAAATTATCCGGGAAAACCTGACACGATCGGCGATGTATGGCGGTCATATCGAGGGCGTGGGCCCACGCTATTGTCCTTCCATCGAAGATAAGGTTGTGCGATTCGCGGAAAAAACATCTCATCAAATATTCTTGGAACCGGAAAGTGCTACTGGCCATACGGTCTATCCAAATGGAATTTCCACCAGTCTACCTGAGGATGTGCAAAATGACTATGTGCACTCAATAGTAGGGCTGGAAAACGCCAAAATTCTGCAACCCGGGTACGCAATTGAATATGACTACGTTGATCCTAGGTCATTGTCACTGGATCTTTCCCTGAGAACGGTTCCAGGGCTGTTCCTAGCGGGTCAGATCAACGGCACCACCGGCTATGAGGAGGCGGCGGCACAGGGCTTGGTGGCCGGTCTCAACGCTGCCCGCCTTTGTTTGGGGGAGGAATCGGTGATCTTTGGCCGGTCAAATAGCTACATTGGTGTTATGATTGATGATTTGACCACCAATGGAGTAACCGAACCTTACCGGATGTTTACATCCAGGGCAGAATTCCGGCTTTCATTGCGGGCTGACAATGCAGATCAAAGACTGACTCCCTTGGCAATATCGCTTGGCTGCTGCAGCGAGAAACGGAAGGAAATTTTCCTGTCAAAAACTGAAAAGCTGGTGGAAGCTCAAGGTCTTTTGAACCAAAATTCCTACACACCGAGGCAGATTGGCGAGATTGGAATTCGGATTGGCCAGGATGGTAATCGCCGTAGTGGGCAAGATGTGTTGGCGTTTCCGGACGTGGTGTTTGAGGACCTCCTGCCACTTATTCCTGAATTGGAGGTTGTCAATAATGACATACGGCGTCAGGTTGAACGTGACGCGCTGTATGCCCACTATATTGACCGGCAGAATCGAGAAATATCAGCCATGAAGAGAGATGAGGCCTTTGTCATTCCAACTGATCTGGACTTTTCAAGTATTTCGGGACTTTCCAATGAATTGCAGGCTAAACTTCGAATGACCTTGCCACATGATCTGGCGCAAGCAGCCCGAATTGACGGTATGACTCCGGCAGCATTGGCTTTACTGCTTGCGAGATTGCGTCGGGATGGTAAGCGCCAGGGGCGTCAGTCATGAGAGAGCAGAACTTACTCGCCCAGCTGAATGTTTCACGTGAAACAATGGAGAGACTTGAAATATTTGAACAAGTGCTTCTCAAATGGAACCCAAAGATAAACCTGGTCTCACGCGCCAGTCTCAATAACTTGTGGACTCGCCACATTATTGATTCAATTCAGGTCTACCGCAGTGTGGAGGCGCCAGATCATTGGCTTGATATCGGCAGCGGCGGTGGATTTCCTGGTTTGATCGTCGGAATTATGGCGGCCGAGGAAGCCCCAAATGTAGTCGTGACGCTGATTGAAAGCGACCAGAGAAAATCTGTATTTCTGCGCACGGCGGCACGGGAATGTGGCATCAAAATCAATGTTCTCAGTGAAAGAATCGAACAAGTCGAAAGACTCGCGGCAAATGTACTATCTGCGCGCGCTTTGGCGGATCTTAATACCTTGTTAGGTTTTGCGGATCACCATCTGGATCCGGATGGAATTGCGTTATTCCCCAAGGGGGTGACCTGGAGAAAAGAGCTGGAAGAGGCACGTCAGAATTGGCGTTTTGAGGTGGATCCTATTAAAAGTTTGACTGAACCCGATGCCGTCATTTTGAAAGTAAGGGGAGTGGCCCGTGCCTGATCTGTCCCGCCCATCTGGGCCTCGCATAATTGCGATTGCAAACCAGAAAGGGGGGGTGGGGAAGACCACCACCACCATCAATCTGGCAGCCGCCTTGGTGGAATCTGGCCTGCGTGTTCTTGTGGTCGACCTGGATCCCCAGGGCAATGCCTCAACCGGTCTGGGTATCGAAATTTCAGATCGAAACCTGACAACTTATGATCTTTTGATTGGGGAGACGCCGTTAAAAGACGTGATCCGCACAACCGGGATTGAAGGTCTTTGCATTGTGCCGGCAACAGTTGATTTAAGCTCGGCCGATATTGAATTGATCGCCAATGAACGGCGTAGCTTTCTACTGCATGACGCGCTTCGCCAGACCGACATGGACGAATACGACTGGGACTATGTCTTGATTGACTGCCCGCCGTCGCTGAATCTTTTGACAGTGAATGCAATGATTGCGGCGCATTCAGTGTTGATTCCGTTGCAAAGTGAATTTTTTGCACTGGAAGGGGTGTCACAACTGATGATGACAATCCGGGATGTGCGGCAAACGGCAAATTCTGAATTGCGGATAGAAGGCATTGTTCTGACAATGTACGACAAGCGCAACAACCTGTCTCAGCAAGTGGAGCAGGACGCACGCGATAATCTGGGGGACCTAGTGTTTGAAACCAAGATTCCCCGTAATGTCAGGGTGAGTGAGGCGCCATCTTATGCGCTTCCGGTGTTGCAATACGATCCGAACTCACAGGGGGCCCAGGCTTATCGCTCGTTGGCGGTTGAGTTGATTAGAAGACATCAAAGACTTGCAGCATAACCAGGGGAGAACGAACTATGACGATTAAAAAGGGTAAACCCCGTGGTCTTGGGCGTGGATTATCTGCGCTGATGGCAGATGTGAACCTGGCACCGGTTTCTTCTGCTGAAAAAATGCCGCGGAACACCGAAGTGTTTGTACCTATTGAAAAAATCGTGGCCAACCCTGAGCAGCCACGGCGACATTTTGTGCAGGTTGACCTGGATGATCTGACCGCATCGATCAAGGAAAAAGGCGTTCTTCAGCCGCTGATCGTGCGGCCGCGGGATGGCGGCATGTATGAGATTGTCGCTGGGGAGCGGCGCTGGCGGGCGTCTCAGGCGGCCCAGCTGCACCAAGTTCCGGTTCTTGTGCGGGATTATTCCGACCTTGAGGTGATGGAAGTTGCGCTGATTGAGAACATTCAGCGCGCGGATCTGAATGCTCTTGAAGAGGCGCAGAGCTACAAGCTTCTGATGGAAAAATTCGGCCACACCCAAGAGAAAATGGCTGAGGCACTGGGTAAGAGCCGCAGCCATATTGCCAATTTGGTGCGCTTGCTTCATCTGCCGGATGATGTGCAACTTCTTGTTCAGGAACGAAAATTGTCGGCAGGCCATGCACGAGCACTGATTACCTCGGACAATGCGTCGGAGTTGGCGAAGAAAATCGTCAAGGGTGGATTGTCGGTTCGAGCCACCGAGATTCTTGTCAAGAAGGATGCGGTCGGCGACACGCCACGTGCGGCAAGAGCGCCGAAAAAGCCGCCCGAGAAGGATGCGGATACGCGGGCATTGGAAAGTGACCTGTCCGCAATCATACGGATGCCGGTGTCAATTGATCATAAAACTGGCGGCGAGACCGGGTCCATTACCATATCTTATGAAAACCTGGATCAACTTGATGAGTTATGCGGCGTTCTCAGCCGCTAGGACGGCTCCAGATGAAGATCAGGACGCCGCTGAGCACAACGGATTGAATGGCCAGAATATGGCCCGGAGCGCCTAGGATAAGAGACAAAAGAAATACGGCGGCAATCGACAGGGTTGCCGCCTTTTTTGCGCCCGGGCGTATGGCGCGGTGCTCATTCCAATCGACGATCATTGGCCCAAAAAGAGAGTGAGCCAGTATCCAACTGTGCAGCCGCTCGGACGAATTCGCAAAGAAGAAGGTGGCGAGCAATAGAAATGGAACCGTGGGGAGCAGCGGCAACACAACGCCGACGATGGCCAGAGCCACACAGATAAGTCCCAGTCCGGCATAAATAAATCGCATTGCTACCTAATCCGCCAATAGTTCACGTAAGACTGCATTCAACACGGCGCGACCTTGATCTGTCGCCCGTAATATCGTCCCGGATTGTACCACCATACCCAACTGCAACAGGTCCTGCACTTTGTCCTGGGGCAGGGGGTGGCCAGCCAATTGGGCATATCTGCTCATGTCTATTCCCTCAACAAGACGCATCCCCATCATCAGGTGCTCGGCACTATATTCGTCAGGGGCAAGGGTGACGTTGACACAATCGCCTGTTCCCTCACCCACCGCCTGTAGCCAGGCGCCGGGTGCGCGCAGGCTCTCGGTGGCATAGCGGTGCCCGTTTAGGGTCAGGCGCCCATGGGCACCCGGGCCTATGCCGACGTAGTCCCCATAGCGCCAGTAGATCAGGTTGTGGCGCGATTCTGCGCCGGCGCGGGCGTGGTTAGACACTTCGTAGGCGGGCATTCCATGATCGGTGCAGATCTCTTGCGTTGCATGATACATGTCGGCTGCGGCGTCATCGGTTGGCAGGTTGCGCAGCTTGCCACGGGCATAGCGGTCGCCAAAGGCTGTGCCGTCTTCGATGGTTAGCTGGTACAGCGACAGGTGATCAATCGCCATCGACAGGGCCTGGTTCAGTTCTTGTTGCCAGTCTTTCAGCGTCTGGCCTTGCCGGGCATATATCAGGTCAAAGCTGACCCGATCAAAGCAGTTGCGGGCGGTCTCAAATGCGGCTTGGGCCTCTGCCACGGAGTGAATGCGGCCCAGCCGGCGCAGGTCTTCATCATTCAGTGCCTGAATGCCCATGGAGATACGATTAACGCCGCCATCGCGATAGCCGGCAAAGCGGCCCGCCTCGACCGATCCGGGGTTGGCCTCAAGCGTGATTTCGATGTCATTGGCAAAAGGCCAGATATCGCGGGCCGCTTCGATCACCGCTGCGACCGTTTCCGGCTGCATGAGGGACGGGGTGCCGCCGCCAAAGAAAATCGCATTAAGAACCCGGTTTGGAACCAGCTGGGCGTGCCGCTTCAGCTCACTGATATAGGCTTTAACCCATTTCTTTTGATCAACATTTGCGGTTACGTGGCTGTTGAAGTCGCAATAGGGGCATTTGGCCTGGCAGAATGGCCAATGCACATAAAGGCCAAAGCCGCCATTGCGCCAATCATCCATCGAAACAGGCTTTGACAAATTTTGCCACCGCTTGTCCACGGTGGCTGATCTTGTGTTTGTCAGTCGGCAGCATCTGGGCGCAGGTTACGTCCAATCCGTCGGGCTGAAACATGGGATCATAGCCAAAGCCGTTTTCGCCGCGAATGGGCCAGACCAGCTGACCCGGCATTACACCCTCAAAGACCTCATCGTGACCATCCGGCCAGGCAAGCACCAGGGTACAGCGAAACTGCGCTGTGCGAGGGCCCGGGGCGTTGACCGCCTCCAGTTCTTTCTGGGTGCGGGTCATGGCCATCATGAAATCCCGGCCATTCTCTGTTTCAGCCCAATCGGCGGTATAGACACCTGGTGCGCCGTTCAGCGCATCGATGGTAATGCCCGAGTCATCCGACAAAGCCGGCAGGCCGGTGGCCTGCGCAGCTGCGTGGGCCTTGATGCGGGCATTGCCAACAAAGGTGTCTTCGGTTTCTTCCGGCTCGGGCAGTGCCATTTCACCAGCACTGACAACAGTGACACCATAAGGGGCGAGGAGATGGGTCATTTCCTCCAGTTTACCCTTGTTATGAGTGGCGAGCAGTAGTTTTTCGCCGGTGAAAATACGGGTCATACGCAGGCTGCCTTTTGCATTTCAGCCAACTCGGATGTGCCCTTTTCAGCCAGATCCATCATCTGGTTCATCTGATCGCGTGAGAACACAGAGCCTTCGGCAGACATCTGAACTTCGATCAGCTTGCCGGATCCGGTCATGATAAAGTTGCCGTCCACGCCGGCTTCGGAATCTTCCGGATAATCCAGATCCAGCACGATCTGACCCGCGTAGATGCCACAGGAGATTGCGGCCACCGGATCAACCAAAGGGTCCATTTTGACGTCGCCGGCTTTCATCAGCTTGTTGACCGCAAGGCGCAATGCGACCCAACCACCGGTAATAGAGGCACAACGGGTGCCGCCATCGGCCTGCAAAACGTCACAGTCAACGGTGATTTGGCGTTCCCCCAAAGCAACCCGGTCAACGCCGGCCCGCAGGGCGCGACCAATCAGACGCTGGATTTCCACGGTGCGACCACCTTGCTTGCCGGCCGCAGCCTCACGGCGCATCCGGGTGTTGGTGGCGCGGGGCAGCATGCCGTATTCAGCGGTCACCCAACCCAGGCCCGACCCCTTGATGAACGACGGTACCCGCGGCTCAATTGAGGCGGTACACAGCACATGGGTGTCGCCCATTTTAATCAGGCAGGAGCCCTCGGCGTGTTTGGTGAAACTGGTCTCGATAGAGACGTCGCGCATTTGGTTCAATTCTCGTCCGGAGGGTCGCATGGGATATCCTTTTTTTGGTTGGCTTCGGGATAGCCTTCGGCAGCCTTGTGATGCAAGCCTGATTGACCTTTTGGCGCAAGCCTCTTTAATGGCAGGCTAGCCCGATTGTTCTATATTGGGACCAGATGATATGCAGGACTGACATGAACGACGCCAGCGATATCCTGAGGGACATGAATGACCGCTCACGTGACGTATTCCGGGCGGTAGTGGAAAACTACATGGATCGCGGTGGTCCGGTGGGCAGCCGCACCCTGAGCCGCAGCCTGAGCGAAAAGGTCAGCGCCGCCACCATCCGCAATGTGATGCAGGATCTGGAGCATCTTGGCTTACTCAACAGTCCGCATGTCAGCGCCGGCCGGGTGCCGACGCAGTTGGGACTGCGGTTGTTTGTGGACGGATTTCTGGAGATTGAGGATCTGAAGATCCAGGACCGGCAGAAAATTGACGCCACGCTGAACGGTAAATCCGCCGATGTCGGCGGTATGCTGGACCGGGTTGGCGCCGCTCTGTCTGGGGTGACACAGGGTGCCTCTCTGGTGCTGACCCCCAAACACGAGGCTGAAATCCGCCACATAGAATTTGTGTCTCTGGCGCAGGACCGGGCACTGGTGGTTTTGGTCTTCTCGGATGGTCAGGTCGAAAACCGGGTGTTCACGCCACCACCGGGACAGACCCCCAGTTCGATGCGCGAGGCGGCAAACTTTCTGAATGCGCTGATCGAGGGCAAGACGCTGTCGCAACTGCGCGGGGTGATACAAACGGAGATTTCCAGCCGCCGTCAGGAAATTGATCTGTTGGCGCAGGAGATGATCAAAAGCGGTTTGGCGCTCTGGCAGGACGAAGGTGAGGAGACGGCGCGACTGATTGTGCGCGGCCGGGCGAATCTTTTGGAAAGCGGCGAACCGGATGAGGGGCTGGACCGCATTCGGAACCTGTTCGATGACCTTGAACGCAAGCGGGATATAGCCGAATTTCTGCAATTGACCGAAGACGGCGACGGTGTGCGCATTTTTATTGGCTCAGAGAACAAACTTTTCTCACTTTCGGGTTCCTCTTTGGTGGTGTCTCCTTATATGAACTCGGATCGAAAGATCATTGGCGCGGTTGGGGTGATTGGCCCCACCCGGCTGAACTACGGGCGGATTGTGCCGATTGTGGACTACACGGCACAACTGGTTGGAAAGCTGCTTTCTGACCGGAGTTAGAGGTGAAACATGGCAGAGCCGAAAAACGAAGAATTTCTGGACGACATTGACACCGCCGAGGCGGAAGAGTTGGCGGAAGAGTTTGCTGAAATTGATGATGAAGCAATCGAGCTGGACGAGCTGCGGGCTGAACGCGATCAGTTGAAAGACCGGTTCATGCGGGCGCTGGCGGATGCTGAGAATTCCCGCAAACGTGGCGATAGGGCCCGGCGTGATGCCGAGCAATATGGCGGCTCCAAATTGGCCCGTGATATGCTGCCGGTTTACGACAACATGAAACGGGCGCTGGAGACGGTGACAGAGGAGCAGAAAGACGTTTCTGCGGCACTGATCGAAGGCATAGAATTGACCATGCGGGCGCTGTTGAGCGTGTTCAGCAAACACGGTATCCAAAACGTGGCGCCGCAGGTTGGTGATCGGTTTGATCCGCAGATGCATGAAGCGATGTTTGAAGCACCGGTACCAGGGACCCGTGCGGGCGACATTATTCAGGTCGCCGCTGAAGGGTTCATGTTGCACGATCGGTTGCTGCGCCCGGCCCAGGTTGGGGTGTCTTCGACGCCGGCTGGCTAAGAAATCGTACCATTCCAAGGAATGGCACGGGCCTCCGGCGGAGGTATTTTGAACAAGAAGAAAGGGCGGATCCGTGAGGGTCCGCCCTGTTGCTTTAGGAGTCGGCCTCTTTCAGACGGTAGAGCATTTCCAGCGCTTCACGTGGAGACAGCTCGTCCGGGTGAACACTTTTGAGCAATGTTTCGAGCGGTGATGGCGCTGTTGACACCGCAGGTTGTGCTGGCGGGGCGGCGGCAAAAAGAGGTAGATCGTCGATCTTTATTTTTGAACCGGATCCGTTGCGGCTGGCTTGCTCCAGCATCTCCAGTACATCGCGGGCACGGGCCACCACTGTCGCGGGCAGGCCGGCAAGCTTGGCCACTTGCACCCCGTAGGAGCGATCGGCAGCGCCCTTGCGAACCTCGTGCAGAAAGATGACGTCACCTTGCCATTCTTTAACCGTGACGGTTGCGTTTTCGACGCCCTTCAGCGTGGCAGACAGTTGTGTCAGCTCATGGTAATGGGTGGCGAATAAGGCGCGGGACCTGTTGGTCTCGTGCAGATGTTCCAATGTGGCCCAGGCGATCGACAAGCCATCATAGGTGGCGGTGCCGCGGCCAATTTCATCCAAAATAACCAGCGCCCGATCATCGGCCTGGTTCAGAATGGCGGCGGTTTCGACCATTTCCACCATAAATGTGGAGCGGCCACGGGCCAGATCATCCGAGGCGCCAACGCGGCTGAACAACTGGCTGACGACGCCGATATGGGCGCTGTCGGCGGGCACGTAGCTGCCGATTTGGGCCAGCAGAGCAATCAATGCATTCTGCCGCAGAAAGGTGGATTTACCAGCCATATTGGGGCCGGTGAGCAGCCAGATGGCGGCGCCGTCGGTGGCGCTCAGGTCGCAGTCATTGGCGATAAAGGCATTGCCACCCTGTTGACGCAGCGCCTGTTCCACCACCGGGTGACGACCGCCGGCGATTTCAAAGGCGCGGCTGGAGTCGATCTGCGGGCGATTCCAGTTCTCGCCCTTGGCCAAGTCAGCCAAACCGGTCAATATATCCAGTTCAGCCAATCCCCGCGCAGCCCCACTGAGCCGGGCTGACAGTTCTAAAATGGAGCCAGAAAGCACGGAATAGAGCCGCTTTTCGATCTCTAGCGCCTGGTTGCCGGCGTTCAGTATCTTGGTCTCGATCTCGCTTAGTTCAACCGTGGTGAACCGGACCTGATTGGCGGTGGTTTGGCGGTGGATATAGCTTTCGGACAGCGGCGCTGACAGCATTTTGGCGGCATGGGTGGCGGTGGTCTCAATGAAGTATCCCAGCACATTGTTGTGCTTGATCTTCAACGTGGTGATGCCGGTGTGTTCGGCATATTGTTTTTGCATCGCGGCGATGACCGAGCGGCCCTCGTCCCGCAGGGTGCGCGCCTGATCCAATTCCTCATTGTAACCGGTGGCGATAAACCCACCGTCGCGGGTCAGCAGCGGTGGTTCGGCGACCAATGATGCATCCAGCACTGCCAGAAGATCGTCAAAACCCTGTAGATTGCCAATGGCCTCGGCGATCAGCCTGGGCAGGTCCAGCTCCTGACACAGAGAGGCGATGGTTTTGGCCTGGGTCAGACCATTGCGAATTGCGGTCAGATCGCGCGGCCCGCCACGATCAAGCGCCAGTCTCGACAGTGCGCGATCCAAGTCAGGGCTGTGCCGCAGGGCATCGCGCAGCTGTTCTGATAGCTGCCCCTGGGTGACGGTAAAATCCAGCGCGGCCAAGCGGCCATGGATCACCTCAAGATTGCGCGATGGGCTGGACAGGCGTTGTTCCAGCAAGCGGCCACCGCCCGGGGTGACGGTGCGGTCAACCACCGATAACAAAGAGCCAGAGCGGCCACCGGACAGCGACCGGGTCAGTTCCAGATTGCGCCGGGTGGCGGCGTCGATCTGCATCACCCGGTCCTCAGACTCCTGCTCGGGCACTTGCAGCAGCGGCAGCTTGCCCTTTTGGGTGATGTCCAGATAGTCGATCATCGCGCCCATTGCTGAGACCTCGGCGCGGGAAAATGTTCCGAACCCGTCCAGCGCGCTGACCTTAAACAGGGCACAGATACGCTTTTCGGCGGCGGTGCTGTCAAAGCTGGCCTTGCCCAGCGGTGTCAGTGGGATTTTGTATTCATCCGCCAGCGGTCGGATGTGATCATAGGCCGGGCCGTCGGCGACGATCAACTCGGACGGGCCCAGCCGGGCCAGTTCGGGGGACAGACGCAGCCGCGTTACCGGCATCACGTGAAACGCACCGGTGGAAATATCTGCCCAGGCCAGTGCAGCCTGGTCGCGCATTTCGACATAAGACACCAGGAAATTATGGCGCCGCGCCTCCAGCAGGGAATCTTCGGTCAGGGTGCCGGGGGTCACCAGACGCACCACATCGCGATTTACCACCGTCTTGCCGCCGCGTTTCTTGGCCTCGGCAGGGGTTTCCAATTGCTCGCCCACCGCCACCCGAAAGCCCTTGCGGATCAGCGTCAGCAAATAGCCCTCGGCGGCGTGAAACGGCACCCCACACATCGGAATGTCATCACCGTTGTGCTTGCCGCGTTTGGTGAGCGAGATATCCAGTGCCTCGGCCGCGTTCACGGCATCGTCAAAGAACATCTCGTAAAAATCGCCCATCCGGTAGAACAGCAGCGCGTCAGGGTATTGCGCCTTGATGTCAAGGTATTGTGCCATCATCGGCGTGACTGTGGCCAAGGGGAGTTCTCCGGTCTGGTCGGTTGGGGTGCAGTATGTCTGACTTTACAAAGCCGTTGGAACGGGGAAAAGCAGAAACAAGCTGATGGGCAATCTAAATACTGGCCAAGGGTGCTGCCAGCTCAGGTTTGGATAGATTGATCTGTGCATGTTTTGCAGATGATTGATGAAATGATGTGACCTTCAAAAGGGGGGCTTCAGCTCAATGGATAACCTTTCAATTCTGGGTGAGATTGGCATTGTATTGATTAACATCAGTGGTTTATCGTAGAGTTGCGATGAATGACGTCAGTAATTTCATGTCGTACAGAACCACCTTGGGCGCAATAAAGTTTCGCCCAGCTCCGTTGAGAAGCTGCGCAGGCTGGGGTATGACGCTTAAGATAGTCAAAGGAATGACCCAGCCCATGTCTAAAACAAAGATCACCGATGAAGAGGCTCTGGCCTTTCACCTGGAACCAACCCCCGGCAAGTTCGAAATATCGGCGACGGTGCCGATGACCACGCAGCGCGATCTGTCACTGGCCTATTCACCCGGCGTGGCGGTGCCATGTTTGGCAATCGCGGAAAACCCGGCGCTGGCTTATGATTACACCAACAAGGGCAATCTGGTCGCGGTGATCACCAATGGCACCGCCGTATTGGGTCTGGGCAATCTGGGCGCGCTTGGCTCTAAGCCGGTGATGGAGGGCAAGGCGGTTCTGTTCAAACGCTTTGCCGACGTCAACTCGATCGATATCGAGCTGGATACCGAAGATCCGGAGGCGTTTATCAACGCGGTCAAACTGATGGAGCCAACCTTTGGTGGCATCAACCTCGAGGATATCAAAGCGCCCGAGTGTTTCATCATTGAACAGCGCCTGAAGGAAGAAATGGACATTCCGGTGTTCCATGACGACCAGCATGGCACTGCGGTGATCTGCGCCGCCGGTCTGATCAACGCGCTGCATATCTCGGGCAAAAAGATCGAGGACGTGAGAATTGTTCTCAACGGGGCAGGGGCGGCTGGTATCGCCTGCATCGAGTTGCTCAAATCTATGGGCGCGCAGCATGCGAACTGCATTATTTGCGACACCAAGGGAGTGATCTATCAGGGTCGCTCTGCCGGTATGAACCAGTGGAAGTCGGCGCATGCGGTGCCAACTGATTTGCGCACTCTCGAGGAAGCAATGAACGGGGCTGATGTGTTCCTGGGCGTTTCGGCCAAAGGGGCGGTTACGCAGGACATGGTGCGCGCTATGGCGCCCAATCCAGTGATCTTTGCGATGGCAAACCCGGATCCGGAAATCACCCCCGAAGAGGCGCATGAGGTCCGCGAGGATGCTATCGTTGCCACCGGCCGGTCGGATTACCCCAATCAGGTCAATAACGTGCTGGGCTTTCCCTATCTGTTCCGCGGTGCGCTGGATATCCACGCCCGCGCCATCAATGATGAGATGAAGATCGCCTGCGCCCATGCCTTGGCCGCGCTGGCCCGGGAAGATGTTCCAGACGAGGTGGCGCTGGCCTATGGTAAAAGCCTCAGCTTTGGCCGTGATTACATCATCCCAACCCCGTTTGACCCCCGTCTGATCCACCGGATTCCGGTTGCCGTGGCCAAGGCTGGTATGGATACCGGTGCTGCCCGCCGCCCAATCATCGACATGGAGGCCTATGAGTTAAACCTGAAGGGTCGGATGGACCCCACCGCTTCGATCCTGCGCGGGTTGAATGCGCGTGCGCGAACAGCGCAAAGCCAGATGATTTTTGCCGAGGGCGACGACCCGCGCGTGTTGCGTGCTGCTGTCACCTATCAACGCTCGGGTTTTGGTAAGGCACTGGTGGTTGGTCGTGCGGATGACGTGAAGCAGAAACTGGAAGAGGCCGGTCTGGCCGACGCGGTGAGCGAGTTGGAGGTCATCAACGCCGCCAACACGCCGCACTTGGAGACCTACAAAGATTTCCTTTACTCGCGCCTGCAACGCAAGGGTTTTGATCTCAAGGATGTGCACCGTCTGGCCGCCCGCGACCGGCATGTGTTTTCGGCGCTGATGCTGGCGCATGGTCATGGCGATGGTCTGGTGACCGGTGCCACCCGCAAGTCAGCGCATGTGCTGGCCCAGGTCAATCACGTCTTTGACGCCGATGCTGCGCATGGTGCGGCCGGGGTGACGGCGCTGCTGCACAAGGGTCGGATCGTTCTGATCGGCGATACATTGGTGCATGAATGGCCGGATGAAAACGACCTGGCCAATATCGCCGAGCGCGCTGCGGGCGTCGCCCGTCACATGGGGCTGGACCCGCGGGTGGCCTTTGTTAGTTTTTCCACCTTTGGCTATCCGGTCTCGGAACGGGCTGAAAAGATGTACCTAGCCCCAGCGGTGCTGGAACAGCGCGGTGTCAGTTTTGAATATGAGGGTGAAATGACCGTCGATGTCGCCCTGAACGCCACCGCACAAGAGGCCTACCCTTTCTCGCGGCTTACCGGTCCGGCCAATATCCTGATCGTGCCGGCCCGCCATTCAGCCTCGATCTCGGTCAAACTGATGCAGGAAATGGGCGGTGCCACCGTGGTTGGCCCAATCCTTAGCGGCGTCGACAAACCAATCCAGATCTGCTCGACCACCTCCACCGCCAACGACATTCTCAACATGGCGGTTCTGGCTGCCTGCGACATCGGGTAGGACATCATGGCAATCTGGAACCTAGGTTCGATCAACGCGGATATGGTTTACACCTTGCCGCATTTGCCGGCGCCAGGGGAAACCCTGGCAGCGCTGGACCTGCAACAATTTCTGGGCGGCAAGGGGGCCAATATGTCGGTCGCCGCCACCCGTGCCGGATCTCATGTCTGCCACATCGGCGCCGTGGGACCAGACGGCGGCTGGGCGGTGGATCGGCTGCTGGACTACGGTGTCAACACGGACCATATCGCCCGGGTAGATATCCCGACCGGCCACGCTATCATTGCGGTGGATCGTCAGGCCGAGAATCAGATCATCCTGTTTCCCGGGGCCAATCGGGCCATAACCTCTGATCAACTGGGTCAGGCGCTGACACAGGCCGCATCCGGCGATATTCTGGTGCTGCAAAACGAAACCAATATGCAGCCCGAGGCTGCTAAAATGGGCCGCGATCTGGGTCTGCGCGTCTGTTATGCGGCGGCGCCATTTGATGCCGCTGCGGTGCAATCGGTGCTGCCCTTGCTGGATCTGCTGTTCCTCAACGAGGTCGAGGCGCAACAGCTGCAGCACGCCACCGGCAAATCACCGATGGCGTTGGGCGTCGCAGATGTGATCATCACCCTGGGGGCCAAAGGCGCGCGCCACTTCAGTGCCGAAACCGGCGAGATCCTCGACATTCCGGCACATGCTGTGACCCCCGTTGACACAACCGGCGCCGGCGACACTTTTACAGGCTATGTTCTCTCCGGTCTCGATCGGTGTTTGCCAATGCCCCAAGCTATGGCCTTGGCGGCCCGCGCTGCTGCGCTAATGGTAACACGCCCCGGAACGGCGGATGTCATCCCAGACCTGAAAGAGGTCCAAGAAGCTCGTTTCTAAAGACAAAGGTCCTTTATTCATCTGGCCGGAAATATCCCGGGGGATCCAAAGGGGGCTGGCCCCCTTTGCCATTTTACTGCGTCTTTGCAAAAGCCGCAGCCTGTCCCCAAAGCTGCACCAAACGCGTATCACCCCCACCAGCAGCAACAGTCCGAACAACAGCAGGTGCCTCAAATTGTCAAACATACGCATCAAGGTCTCCCTTTGCGCCATCCTGACTGTGGGGGGCCATCCGGGCTCAATAAGGTGACACTCTATGTTACCAACTGGTGAGCAAAATTTACTGCTTGGAATGACGCCCCAACCCTCCTAGCGTCGCGCCAACAGGAGGATAAGATGACCGAGAAGATGAGCACCCACCAGGCCGAAGATGATCAGCGCAACGAGTCGATCTTGATCTACGTGAACGGCCGCATTGTTGCCAAGGCCGAGGCAACCGTGTCAGTCTATGACAGTGGCTTCATGCTCGGCGATGGGGTGTGGGAGGGCCTGCGTCTGTATAACGGGACATGGGCCTTTCTGGATCAGCATCTCGACCGCCTGTTTGAAGCGACCAAGGCGATTGACCTGGACCTGGGGCTGGACCGTGCCGGGGTGATTGCCGCATTGATGGCAACACAGCAGGCCAACGACATGACCACCGATGCCCATGCCCGGTTGATGGTCACCCGCGGCGTGAAAACCCGCCCCTTTCAGCACCCGTCACTGTCCAACCAGGGTCCGACCTTTGTGATCATAATGGAGCATTCGACACCAAAACTGCCGCGACCCATTCGGCTGGCCACGGTGCCGCACCTGCGCGGCTTGCCGATGACGCAGGATCCCAAACTGAATTCACATTCCAAGCTGAACTGCATCCTGGCCTGCATCGCCGCCGAAAAGGCCGGCGCGGACGAGGGGTTGATGCTGGATGTGAACGGTTTTGTGAACACCACCAATGCCTGCAACTTCTTCATCGTGCGCAAGGGGGAAGTTTGGACCTCGACCGGGGATTACTGCATGAACGGCATCACCCGGCAAAAGGTGATCGACCTGTGCCGTGCCAATGACATCCCGGTGTTTGAGCGCAATTTCTCTTTGGTGGATACCTATGGCGCCGATGAGGCATTTTTGACCGGCACCTTTGGGGCGCAGACTCCGGTCAGTGAAATTGATGGCCGTCAGATCGGTGCGGGCGACATGGGAGTGGTGACCCAACAAATCCGCAGCCTTTATAAAGCTTTGATCGAACAGGAGGCCGGCTGATGCGTATTGCGATGTGGTCGGGACCCCGAAACCTGTCGACGGCAATGATGTATGCCTTCGGCAATCGCGCAGATTGTGCCGTTGTGGACGAGCCGTTTTATGCCTCCTATCTGGTCAAGACGGGTTTGCGGCATCCGATGTGGCAAGAGATTCTGGACAGTCAATCCCATGATCCGGCTGTCGTGGTTGAGCAAATTACCGGCTCTAACCCAGGGGCAAAGCCCTATTATTATCAAAAACACATGACGCAGCATATGATTGCAGGCGTGCCGCGCGACTGGATGCGCGCGGTCAAAAACGTATTCCTGATCCGCCATCCGGCGCGGGTGATATCATCCTACGCCGCCAAACGTGAGGATCCGACATTGGACGATATGGGATTTTGGCAGCAGAGCGAGTTATTTGATGAAGTGACGGCTTGGGGCGGCAAACCGATTGTTGTGGACAGTCACGACATCCGGGAGAACCCGGCGATGATGCTGGAGAAATTATGCGACGCCATCGACATGCCGTTTTCAGCGCAGATGTTGACCTGGCCCAAGGGCGGTCACAAGGACGACGGAGCCTGGGCCCGCCACTGGTATGGCTCAGTCTGGACTTCAAACGGGTTTGCCGGCGCCGAGGCCGCCTTGCCCGAGGTGCCGGAGCACCTGCAAGATGTGCTGGATGCAGCGATGCCGTATTATGAGCAGATGAAATCGGTGCGGCTGTAAGGGGAAGGAGGGGCTTTGCCCCTCTGCACCTGCGGCGCATTCACCCCAGAGTAGTTTTGGCAAAAAGAACCAGGCTCAGCCCAGAAGCTTACCCAGCTTCATGGCAACGGACATGTCGCCCGAGACTTTTAGTTTGCCCATCATCACCCCGGTCATCGGGTTCAGTTTGCCGGTTAGCAGTTTGCCCAGGTTGTCTTGTGATAGGCGGATGCTGCAGTCGGTGTCCTGATCCGTCGTGCTGGCCTGATTGTCGGCCAATACGATGACACCGGAACCACCGCAGTCGAATTTCAATGATCCCTCAAATAGGGTACCATTGAGGCCTTTTTGAATGCGGTCTGCGATATCCTGAAGTGTCATTTATCTCTCCCTGCCTGACACCTGAGATATGTCGGAACGGCAGGCTGGGCAATGCTGACCAAAGGTGAATTACCGGTCGGAAAGAATTTTCACTGTCGCCGGGCAGAATTCGCCGTCAAAAAAGGCATCAAGAACCTGATGGAATTCAGCTGCAGCGCCGGGAACGGCGGCAAACAGTGTCATTGATGAGCACAATTTTTTGGCGTCCGTTGCGCCCAGTATCTGATCTGCCGGGATGCCCGGGTGGGTCAGCAGCAACCGGCTGACCTCGATCAATCGGCGGTTCAGCTCTGGATGGGCCAAATAGGCTGCGGCCTCGGTCAGGTCTTCGATCCCGTATAGCTGCGCCATATGGGATTCTCCCAATTCAGCAAGCTGGGGAAAGACAAACCACATCCAGTGGTTTGTCTTTTGGCCGATTTTTAGCTCGGCCAGGACATCGTTCCAGACAGTGTCCTGGGCCTCGATAAACATCTCTAATTCATCAGAGAAGTCGTCTTCTTCCATGGTTACTTGACCCGTTTGTTCCGCATCGCAATCAGCTTTAAGCGTAGGGCCTGCAATTGAATAAAGCCAGCCGCATCTTTTTGATCATATGCGCCTGCGTCATCCTCAAAGGTCACATGCTCTTCGGAATACAGCGAATGGTCGGACCAGCGACCAACACAAGAGGCGGAGCCCTTGTACAGTTTCAGCCGCACGGTGCCGGTGACATGGGTCTGGCTGGCGTCGATGGCGGCCTGCAGCATTTCACGCTCGGGCGAATACCAGAAGCCGTTGTAGATCAGCTCGGCGTATTTTGGCATCAACTCGTCTTTGAGATGCATGGCGCCGCGATCCATGGTGATCGATTCAATGCCGCGGTGAGCTTCCAGCAGCAGGGTGCCGCCGGGGGTCTCGTAGATGCCGCGTGATTTCATGCCAACAAAGCGGCCCTCAACCAGGTCCAGACGGCCACAACCGTGTTTGCCGCCCAGCTCGTTCAGTTTGGTCAGGATGGTGGCGGGCGACATCGCCTCGCCATTGATGCTGACTGCATCGCCTTGCTCGAAACCGACTTCGATGAATTCGGGAGTGTTGGGGGCGTCTTCGGGATGCACGGTGCGCTGATAGACGTAATCGGGCGCCATCACGGCCGGATCTTCCAGCACTTTGCCCTCAGAAGAGGTGTGCAGCAGGTTGGCATCCACCGAGAACGGCGCCTCGCCACGTTTGTCTGTGGCCACCGGAATCTGGTTCTGCTCGGCAAATTCCAGCAATTTGGTGCGCGAGGACAGGTCCCAGATCCGCCAGGGTGCGATCACCTTGATGTCAGGGTTCAGCGCGTAAGCCGCCAGTTCAAACCGAACCTGATCGTTGCCCTTGCCGGTGGCGCCGTGTGCAATAGCGTCTGCACCCACAGCCTCGGCGATCTCGACCAGACGTTTGGAGATCAGCGGGCGGGCGATTGAAGTGCCCAGCAGATAGAGGCCCTCATAGACCGCATTGGCACGGAACATCGGGAACACGAAGTCGCGGACAAATTCTTCGCGGACGTCTTCGATATAGATGTTTTCCGGCGGGATCCCCAGCAATTCAGCCTTGGCGCGGGCGGGCTCCAGCTCTTCGCCCTGACCCAGATCGGCGGTAAAGGTGACAACCTCGCAGCCGTACTCGGTCTGCAGCCATTTCAGGATGATCGAGGTATCAAGGCCACCGGAATAGGCCAGAACAACTTTTTTGGGCGCGGACATGGGTTTTTCCTCTTAAGCAGAACGATTGGCCGATATCTGTTTTCACGCAGGAGGGCAAGGTTTTCCGGGCTTCTCATGACCTGCCGCTGCGTCTAATGTCGTGGGCAGAGAGTGTATGATATTTGAGAGGACGGGATATGAAAGGTTGGAGCATATTTGCTCATTCGGTGGGAATGGTGACTCGTAACCTGCCAGAGGCATTGCGGATTGCCCTGGTGCCGGTGTTGATTGGGTTTGCACTGATCGTCGCCTTAACAGTGATGACCGGGCTGTCCATTGGCACTATGTCTGACCCGGAGGCGATGGACAAGATGATGCGGGACGGCGGTATGGGGGCATTCTTTTTTCCGTTTATCCTGTTCGCCATCGTGTTCATTGTGATCGAGCTGTGGATATTTGTGTCTTGGCATCGGTTTATCCTGCTCGAGGAGTATCCCACAGGTTGGATCCCGGAATTTCGATTTGATCGTATCATGGCCTATTTGGGCCGTGGGTTTTTGATCGGGGTTATCATGGTGGCAATGTGGATTCCGGTGATGTTGGCGGTAACGATCTTGGGTCCTTTGGGGGTTCTGATCATGCTGGGAGCGATGTTCTTTTCGGTTGTCCTGGTCTATCGGCTGGTTGCTATTCTGCCCGCCGCCGCCATTGGTGAGCCACTGACAGTTGGTCAGGCGTGGGAGGCCACCAGGGGGGCGTCTGGAACGATTCTGGTGTTGGTCTTTGTCATTTTTGTGGCGCAATTTTTACTGCAGCTTGTGACCGCCCTGTCGCTGATGGTTTTCCCGCCGTTTGGCATTGTCTTTCAGCTGTTTGTTGCCCTGGTGATGTCATTGGTAAACGTCAGCATCCTGACCACGTTTTATGGTCATTATGTCGAAGGTCGCGAGATCGGGTCCTAAATATGCCTTACGCTCGCCCCTTGCCTTGGGGGCGGGCATAGGCCACTCAATAAGACATGACTGATTTCCAGACCCAGGCCCGTGCCGCCGAAGCCGCCATGCGCGATGTTTTTCCCGCCACACCGCTGCAGCGCAATGCGCATCTGTCCGACCGCTTTGGCGCCGAGATTTATCTGAAACGCGAAGATCTGAGCCCGGTGCGATCCTACAAGATTCGCGGTGCCTATAATGCGATGCGCAAGCAGCCGGATCAGGATCTGTTTGTCTGTGCCAGTGCCGGTAATCATGCCCAGGGTGTTGCCTTTATGTGCAGTCACATGGGGGTAAAGGGTGTGATCTTCATGCCGGTGACGACGCCGCAGCAAAAGATCCAGAAAACCCGGATATTTGGTGGCGATCAGATCGAAATCCACCTGGTTGGGGACTATTTTGACGATACTCTTGCGGCGGCGCAGGAATGGTGCCAGCGCGAGGGCGGGTATTTTTTATCACCGTTTGACGATGCGGATGTGATCGAAGGCCAAAGCTCGATCGCGGTTGAGATTGAGGCGCAATTGGGCCGGGTGCCCGATCATGTGATCTTGCCGGTGGGCGGCGGTGGCATGTCGTCAGGTGTGGTGTCCTGGTTCGGCGACCGGGTGCATTGCCTGTTTGTTGAACCTGCGGGCGGCGCTTGCCTGCGGGCGGCTCTGACGGCCGGCCATCCGGTGTCGCTGGACCGTGTCGATACCTTTGTTGATGGCGCTGCGGTGGGGCGCATTGGGGTGCTGCCCTTTGCCCAGTTACAACATGTGCCGCTGCCGGATGTGCTGAGCATTTCCGAGGATCGGATCTGTACCACCATGATCGAAATGCTGAATGTGGAGGGCATCGTTCTGGAGCCGGCCGGCGCATTGGCGGTTGAGGCACTGGGCGATGTGCGCTCGTGGATCCGTGGCAAAACAGTGGTTTGTGTCACCTCAGGTGGTAATTTTGATTTTGAACGACTGCCCGAGGTCAAGGAGCGCGCACAGCGTTACTCTGGGGTTAAAAAATATTTCCTGCTGCGATTGCCGCAGCGCCCCGGTGCGTTGAAAGAATTCCTTGGTATTCTGGGACCGGAAGACGATATCGCCAGATTTGAATACATGAAAAAATCAGCGCGCAACTTTGGCTCGGTGCTGATCGGCATTGAAACCAAACGACCCGAGAATTTTCCGAAACTTTTTGCCCGGCTTGATGCGGCCGGTTTCACCTACACTGACATCACCAACGACGAAACGCTGGCCCAGTTTGTGATTTGAACCGGCTCTGGGGCAGTTAAAACCGGGTTGGCAATTCGTCGATGAACATCGTCTTGGAGGTTTGATATTCTGCAATAATAGCCGCAACATCGACTGTTTCGGCCTGGCCGTGGGCAGATCTAGTTTCACCATCCTGGCACAGCGATGAAAAGGCCTGAAATCCAAGGCTGAGCGCGCTGCCTTTGAGAAAGTGCAAATCCTGTTCTAGCTGTGTTCGGTCGATGTTTTTGCTGAGTTTGCCAATGACTTCCTCAACCTCTTCCATGAATAGATCGACAACTTCACCAAAATCTTCCGCGCCGACTTCTGCACGCAACTCTGTCACTCTTGGCCAGTCAATCATGGAGTAATTCCTGTTAAAAAAGTCTAATTTCACGATTTTGGCAGCAAGGGGTGAAATTATGGTGAACGGGAGAAAGAATATCAAATTGTAGGATTCATAGCTTATTAAGCGACAAGTATGATATTGCTATCAGTTACTGCACATCTGCCGAGATTAACGAGGTTCCATCTGTGTTGCCAGACAGTACATTTAATAACGAAGAGCAGGTCGACAATGGATCGATCCGGCGTGTTCTGGTTGTCGATGACAGTCGGCTGCAGCGCCGCATTCTGGTGGCGTCGTTAAAAAAATGGGGATTTGAGGTTACCGAGGCTGAAAGCGGTGAAGTGGCAATGGAGATCTGTACTCAAGATCCGCCGGACCTGATTCTCAGCGACTGGATGATGCCCGGCATGAGTGGTCTGGAATTTTGTCGTGAATTCCGCAAGCAGTCTAATGAAATTTACAGCTATTTTATCCTGCTGACGTCAAAAAGTGAAAAGAACGAAATTGCCGAGGGGCTGGATGCTGGTGCGGATGACTTCCTGACCAAGCCGGTCAATTCGGACGAGTTGCGCGCCCGGATCTCTGCAGGGGAACGCATTTTGCGGATGCAGCGTGAATTGTCAGAGAAAAACCGCATTGTTTCCGATACTTTGGACGAGTTGCAACGGGTCTATGATGCGATTGACAAGGATCTGGTGCAGGCGCGCAAAATCCAACAATCCCTGGTGCCTGAACTGTCACGCAAATTTGGCGCGTCTTCCGTTAGTCTGCTGCTCAAGCCCTGTGGCCATATTGGCGGCGATCTTGTGGGAATGTTCTCTCCCGGGGTGAACCGCCTGGGCTTTTACTCAATTGATGTTTCCGGGCACGGGATTACCTCGGCGATGATGACCGCCCGTCTTGGCGGATATCTGTCTTCGACGTATTTTGATCAGAATGTGGCGATGGAAAAGCGGTTCAACCGGTTCTATGCGCTGCGCCAGCCCGAAGACGTGGCCAGCCTGCTAAACGCGCGGTTGATTGCCGACACCGGGATCGAAGAATATTTTACGATGGCCTATTGCATCGTCGATCTGCGCAGCGGTGTCCTGAAGTTGGTTCAGGCCGGTCACCCGCACCCCTTGGTTCTGCGTCGGGATGGATCGACTGAATTTCTGGGTGAAGGGGGGGTCCCGGTGGGGTTGCTCCCTGATATTCCCTATTCCCAGATAGAAACAGTCATGGAGCCGGGCGACCGGCTGCTGCTTTATTCTGACGGATTTACCGAAGCCCGGCTGGAGAATGGTGAGATGCTGGAGCCGGAGGGGCTTTTGGAGCTGGTTGCCAAATGTGATTCTCAGCATAGCGGCCAGGAATTTCTGGATGATCTGTACTGGAACCTCACCCAGGTGATGTCGTCTGAATATGGCCTGGAAGACGATGTCTCAGCCACGGTGTTTGAATATAACGGCCCTTGAAGCTTTGCACCAAACGCCCCGCGCCCGTTGTCAGATCATCAAAGATGACCTGACTTCCGTTGGGGCCCAAGGTCCGCGGCGGGTGTTTTGTTGTTTCAAAAACCTGCCATTTGCAGGGCGATCTGTGCGGCAAAGTGGCGATCCCCAGGATTGCCAAGCAGGCTGGCCGCCTTTTGCTGGTCAATCCAGACGGGCTGGTGACCTTTTTCCCTTGGTGGGCCAAGCCGCAGAGCTGGCCGCGCAATATAGATGTGGCAGAGTTTTTCTGCCCATAAGTCATACTCGGGCATATAGACAAACCGCCGAAATACCCCAATTTTCTGGGGTGTGGAGATGCTCCAACCGGTTTCTTCGTGGACTTCGCGGTGCAGCGCAGTGAGTGGTGATTCGCCAGGATCTATGCCGCCGCCGGGCAATTGCAGGTCTGGGTCAGGGTCAGACTGGCAGGTAAGCAAAAAGCACCCATCCCGAGGCAACAAAGCATAGGCGCCGGGGCGGCGATGATAGTGTCGGCCCTTTTGTGGTGGCTCTCCAAATCGTCTGATCACGCGGTGACCCCTTTCATCCAAATATGATACGCCTATATAGGCTCGATATGCCAACCCCGGGCGTGCAAGGAAACCCCCATGACTCTTGGATCAAAAATCGCATGGGACGATACCGTCCTGCCATTCCAACTGGATACTGTCGACATGCGTGGCCGCGTGGCGCGGCTGGACGGTGTGCTTGATGGAATTCTAAAGCAACATGATTACCCAAAGCAGGTCGAGGCCCTGGTAGCCGAGATGGCAGTGCTGACCGCGCTGATTGGCCAGACGATCAAATTGCAGTGGAAATTATCGCTGCAAGTGCAATCCAAAGGCCCGGTGCGAATGATCGCCACCGACTATTACGCGCCGCAGACCGAGGGCGCGCCGGCCCGGATTCGCGCCTATGCCAGCTTTGATGCTGACCGGCTGACCGACGGCACTCCGTTTGATCAGGTTAGCGATGGCTATTTCGCGGTGATGATCGACCAGGGCGAGGGCAATAAGCCCTATCAGGGCATCACCTCGCTGGAGGGTGACAGCATTTCGGCCTGTGCCGAAGCCTATTTCGCCCAGTCCGAGCAATTGCCGACACGGTTCAGCCTCAGCTTTGGGACATCCATGGTGCCGGGCGGCGCCGAACACTGGCGTGCTGGCGGCATCATGTTGCAGCACATGCCCAAGGCGTCGCCGTTTGTTGCCCAATCCGAAGCGGTGCAAGACAACCTGACCGCCGCAGATCTGGTCGAGGGCGAAGAAGGCGAGAACTGGAATCGGGTCAATATCCTGCTGGATACGGTCGAGGATCTGGAGCTGGTCGGCCCCTTGGTGCCGCCCAAGGATCTTCTTCTTCGTTTGTTCCACGAGGAATCGCCCCGGGTATTTGACCCGCAGGCGGTTAGATTTGGCTGTACCTGTTCCGAAGATAGGGTGCGTCAAAGCCTGTCGATTTATTCGGCCGGCGACCTCGAAACAATGACCACCGACGCGGGGCGAATAACCGCTGACTGTCAATTTTGCAGCGCTCATTACGATCTCGACCCGACAACGGTTGGATTTGACGCGAAAAATCCACCGGGTGCCTGAGCTGATCGAAACCCTGCGGGCGGCGCTGGATCATCCCGGTGACGGCTCGTCTGATTTCGATCTGAACCCCGATTTCAAACTGCCGGCAGGGCGCAAATTGCGTGCTGCCGGCGTGCTGGTCGCCATTTCCCTTGCCGGCGCTACGCCGCAGGTTTTTCTGACCAAACGCTCCTCTGCCTTGAAACATCACCCCGGCCAGATTGCATTTCCCGGCGGCAAGCAGGACGAGGGCGACAAGGATGTGACCGCCGCCGCCCTGCGCGAAGCCTGGGAGGAAATTGGCCTGCCGCGTCACCTGCCGCAGGTTATCGGCCATTTGCCAGAGCATGAAACCGTCACCGGGTTTCGCGTCACGCCAGTGGTGGCGCTGCTGGAGCAGGGTTTTCAGCTGCGCCCCGAACCGGGCGAAGTGGACGAGGTGTTTTTGGTGCCACTGGCGCATCTGCTGAATCTGGAGAACTATATCATCGAATCCCGCCGCTGGCGCGGGGTGCAGAGGCACTATTTTACCGTGCCATATGGCCCCTATTATATCTGGGGTGCCACGGCGCGAATGTTGCATGAACTTGCTGTGCGGATGAAATGATGACCCGAATTGATCAACCCTGGTTAAAAGATGCCGCCACCCAAGCGGTTTGCGACGCGATCACTGCCGAGGGCGCCCTGTTGCTTTTTGTCGGCGGTAGCGTGCGAAATGCGCTGATGGGCGTGGCGGTGTCGGACCTGGATCTCGCCACCGATGCCCATCCCGAAACAGTGATGAAACTGGCAAAGCAGGCTGGGTTGAAGGTTATTCCAACCGGGATCGACCATGGGACAGTTACAGTGATCAGCGGTGGTATCCCGTTTGAAATTACCACTTTTCGCAAGGATGTCGCCACCGACGGCCGCCGCGCCACCGTGGCCTTTGCCAGTGATATTGCTGACGACGCCGCGCGGCGCGATTTCACCATGAATGCAATTTATGCCCGCCCGGATGGCCGTGTCGTTGATCCGTTGGGGGGCATGGCTGATCTGGAGACCCGACGGGTTCGCTTCATTGGCACCGCGCAAAACCGTATCCGCGAGGATTACCTGCGCTCGCTGCGGTATTTCCGGTTTCACGCCTGGTATGGCGACCCCGAGGCTGGATTTGACCCCGAGGCGCTGGCCGCGATTGCCGCCAATCTGGAGGGCTTGGGCCAATTGTCACGCGAGCGGGTTGGCGCTGAAATGTTGAAATTACTGGCGGCTGAGGATCCGGCCCCTTCGGTGGCTGCGATGCGCCAGTCTGGCGTGTTGCAGGAACTTCTACCCGGATCCGATGACCGCGCGCTGGCCCCTTTGGTTCACTTTGAGGCCGGCTTGATAGCCAATCCGATCCGCCGTCTTGCGGCTTTGGGTGGGCCGGACATGGGCGGGCATCTGCGGCTTAGCAAGGCGCAGATGGTCAGTTGGACCACTCTGCGCGCACAAGCTGTCGCAACCACCGGCGCCGCCGAACTGGGATATCGTCTGGGCGAGGCGCAGGCGCGGGACGTTCTACTGCTGCGTGCCGCCTTGCTGGAACAGCCCCTAAATGTCAATTTAGAGACTGATATTGCAAGGGGCGCTGCTGCAAAGTTCCCGCTTTCAGCCCGCGATTTGATGCCGGAGATCACGGGCAAGGCGCTGGGTGACACCCTCAAACGGCTCGAGGCGGATTGGATCGCTTCGGCGTTCACGCTCACCCGGGATGGCTTGCTGGCCAAAGGCGCTTAAAAAGCGGCGCAACCAAAGCGCGTGACAAAGCCCAAAAACTGTCCTACGCATGATCCACAAATGACTGTCAGATGACGGAGGAATGCATATGTATCGTGGGATCTGGTTCAGCTAACGCCGATATCCTTCCCAATTGACCGGGGGGCTTCGGCGCCGCCTCTGTCTGCATTTGCATATCTTTTTAGCTCATCTGGAGCACCGTCATGTTTCGTTACTTCGAAAACCTTGTAGATCCCTATTGCGATTATCCTGAAGTGGACAGTCCGCCAACGCGGTTGTGGCCTTTTATGCGCGACTATTGCCGCCCCTTCACCCGCATCTTTATCTGGACCGCGTTGATGTCGCTTGTGGTCGCCGCGATCGAGGTCGGGCTGATCTATTACATGGGCCGGATGATTGATTACTTTGGAGAGGGTCCCGAGCAGGTCTGGGCCAACTACGGCACCGAGCTGATCCTAGTGTCGATGTTCATCCTGTTCATCCGTCCGGTGCTGCAATTGCTGGATGTTGTGTTGCTGAACAACGCCATTCTGCCCAATTTGGGCACGCTGATCCGCTGGCGGGCGCACCGGCATGTGCTGCGCCAATCGGTGGGCTGGTTTGAAAACGATTTTGCCGGCCGTATCGCCAATCGCATCATGCAAACGCCCCCCGCTGCCGGCGAGGTGGTGTTTCAGGTGTTCGACGCCATTTCCTATTCGCTGGCCTATTTGATCGGCGCGGCGCTGTTGTTGATGATGGCGGATGTGCGGCTGCTGCTGCCGATGCTGATCTGGTTTGTCCTCTACGGGCTGCTGGTGCGCTGGACGGTGAAACGGGTGGGGCCGGCCTCGCAGGCTTCGTCTGATGCGCGCTCGGCGGTGACCGGCTTGGTGGTTGATGCCTACTCCAACATCCATTCGGTCAAAATGTTTGCCCATCACGATCTGGAAGTGACGGGCGCCAAACGTGTTATCGAGAAAACGCGCAAAACATTTCAGACCGAAATGCGGATTTTTACGGTGATGGATGCGGTCTTGGTCAGCCTGAATGGCCTGCTGATTGTCGGTGTCGTTGGCTGGGCGATCTATCTGTGGATGTTGGGGCAAGCCTCGGTTGGGGTGATTGCTGCCGCCGCCACGCTGACCCTGCGGCTCAACGCGATGACCGGCTGGATCATGTGGGCGCTGACCTCGTTCTTTCGCCAGTTGGGGGTGGTGGCCGAGGGTATGCAAACCATTGCCCAGCCGATTGATCTGGTCGATGCGGCCAATGCCACCCCGCTGCAATTGAGTGCCGGTGAGATCGAGTTGCGCAACCTGAGCCATCATTATGGTCGCGGGGTCGGCGGATTGGATCATATCAACCTGACTATCAAGCCGGGCGAGAAAATTGGCCTGATTGGCCGCTCAGGGGCTGGTAAATCGACCTTGGTCAAGCTGTTGCTGCGGTTCTACGACACCGAAAGCGGCCAGGTTCTGATCGATGGGCAGGACATTCGCACCGTCACCCAGGACAGCCTGCGCAGCAATATCGGCATGGTGCAGCAGGACAGCTCGCTGCTGCACCGCTCGGTGCGGGAAAATATCCTGTATGGCCGCCCCGAGGCGAGCGAAGAGCAGATGATAGCCGCCGCCAAACAGGCCGAAGCACATGATTTCATTCTGGATCTGCAGGATCCTCAGGGCCGGCGGGGCTATGATGCGCAAGTTGGTGAACGCGGCGTGAAACTGTCCGGCGGCCAACGTCAGCGGGTGACCCTGGCGCGGGTTATCCTGAAAAACGCGCCGATTCTGCTGCTCGACGAGGCCACCAGCGCGCTGGACAGCGAGGTCGAAGCGGTGATCCAAGCGACGCTATACGGTATGATGCAGGGCAAGACGGTGATTGCGATTGCACATAGGCTGTCCACCATCGCACAAATGGATCGCATTCTGGTGCTGGACCAGGGCCGCATCGTCGAGGAAGGTAGCCACGACGACCTGTTGGCAGCACAGGGGCAATATGCCCAGTTCTGGGCCCGGCAATCGGGCGGATTTCTCAATGTCGAGGCAGCGGAATGAATATTGGCAATTGGATCGATGCATTTCGACCGGCGTCAGGCCCGCCACCGCAAACCCTGTGGGCCTTTTTGCGCTGGTGTCTGTCGGGGGCCTGGCCGATGTTGGGCTTGGCAGCGCTGTGCTCTTCCTTGGCCGGCGCGATGGAGGCCGGCACCGCCTATATTCTGGGTCAGGTGATCGACACCGCCAATACCAGCGGCCCGGATATGTTTTTCTCACCCACCAATCTGGCAATGATCGCCGGCGCGATTGGATTCTTTATGGTTCTCAGGCCAATTTTGTTTGGCCTGTCGGCGGCGGCAAACTCTATTATCGTTGGGCCCAATGTTAGCCCACTGGTGCTGTCGCGGCTAAACCGGTGGACGCTGGGCCAATCTGTCAGCTTCTTTGACGATGATTTTGCCGGCCGCATTGCGCAAAAACAGATGCAAACCGCCAGTGCAGTGACCTCGGTGGCAACCGAAGCTATCAACGTGATTGCCTTTGCGCTGGCCTCGCTGGTTGGGTCACTGGCCCTGCTGGGGGTAATTGATCTGCGCATCACTGGCGTATTCATGATTTGGCTGGTGGGCTATTTTGCGCTGATCCGCTGGTTCCTGCCACGTGTACGCAAGCGCGCCGGGGCACGCGCCGGGGCCAAGGCCATGGTGACCGGGCAGGTGGTGGACACCATTACCAATATCAGGACGGTGAAGCTGTTTGCCCATGCCGACCACGAAGAACGGACCGCGCAGGGTGCGATGGGTGATTTTCGGCAAAGGGCGCTGGAATTTGGCTATCTCGCTGCGGGGTTCCGGTTTTGCCTGATGACGTTGGCCGGGTTGCTGCCCGTGCTGCTGATTGGTGCCACGCTGGTGCTATGGCAATCGGGGCAGGCCACCGAGGGCGACATTGTTGCCGCTGGGGCCGTGTCGATCCGCATTGCTCAGATGACCGGATGGGTTAGCTTTACCCTGATGGCGATCTACTCGCATATTGGCGAAATTGAAAATGGGATGACGACTCTGACCAGCCGCAACCGGGTCGAAGATGCCAGCAATGCTGTGGATCTGGTCGTGCGGCGCGGAGAGATCATTTTTGACAACGCAGGTTTTGCATATGGCCGCGATATTGGGGGTATCCAGGGTATTTCCTTGACCATTAAACCGGGCGAAAAAATAGGCATCGTTGGCGCCTCGGGGGCAGGTAAATCCACCTTGGTTTCGCTACTATTGCGGCTCTATGAAGGCGAAAGTGGCCGAATTCTGATTGATGGTCAGGACATCGCAGCGGTCAGTCAGAACTCGCTCCGCAGTCAGATCGGCATGGTCACCCAGGAAACCGCGATGTTCAACCGGTCGGCGCGGGACAATATCTTGTACGGTCGCCCCGACGCCAGCGAGGAAGAGATGTTTGACGCCGCCCGCAAGGCCGAGGCGGATGACTTCATCGCTTTGTTGCAGGATGGGCAGGGCCGTCAGGGCTATGACGCCCATCTCGGTGAACGGGGGGTGAAACTGTCGGGTGGCCAGCGTCAACGCATTGCTCTGGCCCGTGCTATTTTGAAAGATGCACCAATTCTTGTGCTCGACGAGGCCACTTCGGCCCTGGATTCCGAGGTCGAGGCGGCGATCCAGTCGGCCTTGTCACGGGTGATGCGGGGCAAGACGGTGCTGGCCATTGCCCACCGGCTGTCGACGCTCAGCGAAATGGACCGAATCATCGTGATGGAGGACGGCCGTATCGCCGAAAGCGGCAGCCATGATCAGCTTTTGGCGCGGGCTGGGCTCTATGCGCAGTTCTGGGCCCGCCAATCTGGTGGCTTTATCCGCACCGAGACCGAAACAAAGGCAGAAACAAAGGCAGCAGAATAAGTTTTTTGCCAAAGCGGCCCGCTGTCTATATCAGGGCGCCCATGAGTACATCAGCTAGAACCACCGCCACCATCACGCGTCTCGGCCACCAAGGCGACGGAGTCGCCGAAGGCCCTCTGTTTGCCCCGCGCACCCTTCCGGGTGAAGTGGTGACAGGAGTTGTCGCCGGCAGCGCAATGGGTGACATTCGCATCGAAACACCCTCGGAGCACCGGGTGCAAGCCCCGTGCCGCCACTACAAATCCTGTGGCGGTTGCCAGTTGCAGCACGCCGATGATGATTTTGTGGCTGAGTGGAAGCAGGGCATAGTTCGCCACGCGCTGGGCGCTCAGGGGCTGGAAACCACGTTTCGTCCCGTCCACACTTCGCCGCCGCGATCCCGTCGCCGCGCCACTCTGGCGGTTCGACGCACCAAAAAGGGCGCGATGGCCGGGTTTCATGGCCGTGCTTCGGGGGTCATCACTGAGATCCCGGATTGTCACCTTCTAGACCCGGATCTGTTGGCAGCCATTCCAATGGTCGAAGATCTGGCGCAGATCGGCGCCAGCCGCAAGACGCCGCTAGCCGTCACCGTAACCCTGTCGGACATTGGTCTGGATGTGTTGGTGAAGAACGGCAAGCCGCTGGATGGGCCGCTGCGCATGTTATTGGCGCAATCGGTGGAAAAGCTGGGTATCACCCGGCTGACTTGGGATGATGAACAGATCGCCATGACCCAGCCCCCCACGCAGACCTTTGGTCCTGCTAAGGTCTGCCCGCCTCCGGGCAGTTTCCTGCAGGCCACCCGCGAGGGCGAGGCGGCCCTGTTGGCTGCGGTGCAGGAAATCGTTCAGGGTTCCAAACGAATCGTCGATCTGTTTGCCGGCTGCGGCACCTTTGCGCTGCCGCTGGCCAAAAACGCCGAGATCCTGGCCGTCGAGGGCGACCCGGAGATGGTGCAGGCGCTGGAGGCCGGCTGGCGTCAGGCCAAGGGTCTGAAAGTGGTCAAGGCTGTCGCCCGTGACCTGTTTCGCCGCCCGATGATGCCGGATGAACTGAACCCCTTTGGTGCGTTCTACGAGGCGGCAGTGATCGACCCCCCGCGCTCTGGCGCCGAATCTCAGGTCGCTGAACTGATCAAGGCCCGCACCCGAACCATCGCCTATGTGTCCTGTAATCCGGTCACCTTTGCCCGCGATGCTAAGTCTCTGGTTGGTGCTGGGTATCAGTTGAACTGGGTTCAGGTTGTTGACCAGTTCCGCTGGGCAGCCCATACCGAACTGGTTGCGTCCTTCACCCTTGCCGATTGAACCTATGCCCGGATTTTTATCATGTCCCTGATTCAACGTATGGCGGCCGTTTTGGAAAACGCCCGTTTTGGTCACTTCATCACCATCGTCATTGTGATCAATGCGGTGACATTGGGACTGGAAACCTCGCCCTCAGTCATGGCGCGGTCTGGCGTGATTATCAGTCTGATCGATGAACTCTGTTTAACGATCTTTGTGCTCGAAATTCTGGCCAAGCTGGTGGTGTCCCGGCATCGGTTTTTCCTGAATGGATGGAATGTCTTCGATTTCATAATCGTTGGTATTGCGCTGGTTCCGGGGGCGCAGGGGCTTTCGGTGCTGCGGGCGCTGCGAATTCTGCGGGTATTGCGGGTTATTTCGGTGGCCCCCAGCCTGCGCCGGGTGGTCGAGGGCTTCATCACCGCATTGCCGGGCATGGGGTCGGTGTTCCTGCTGATGGCGATTATTTTCTACATCGGCTCGGTGATTGCCACCAAACTGTTCGGGGGCCTCTTTCCGCAATGGTTCGGGACCTTGGGGGGCAGCGCCTATTCGCTGTTCCAGATCATGACGCTGGAAAGCTGGTCCATGGGCATTGTGCGTCCGGTGATGGAGATCTTCCCCTATGCTTGGGTGTTCTTTGTGCCCTTTATCATGGTCACCACATTTGCCGTGGTGAACCTGCTGGTGGGTCTGATCGTGAACTCGATGCAGGACGCGCATAGCGTTGAAGATACCGAGCGAACCGACGCGTACCGCGATCTGGTTCTCGCGCGACTTGAGGCCATCGAGCAGCGGTTGCCGCCGCAAATTGAGGTGATTGAGCAACGGTCGCGGCCACATATTGAGACACTTTCCAAAAAGTGATTTTGGTTAACGCAGTATTTGGCGGTAATTTGGCAAAAAGACCCCAAAAAAAGATGAGATCAGAGCAGTATGGACAGACGAGCATTTGGATTGGGCGCGGCCGCGACCCTGGCTTCGGCGGGCTGCAGTGGCGCCAGCAACAGATTCCAGAGCTATCAGGGCGCTGAGGTCACCGGCGTGGTCGTCAATAAAGGCGCCAGAAAGCTGTATCTGCTTCACAATGAAGAGATTCTGCGCGAATATAAAATTGATCTGGGCTTTGCTCCGGTCGGGGCCAAGACGGTTGAGGGGGACGGCAAAACCCCTGAGGGCACCTATGTCATCAATCGCCGCAATGCCAATAGCTCCTATCATCTGTCGGTCGGCATTTCATATCCCAACTCTCAGGATGTTGCCGAGGCCAGTGCCATCGGGCAACGGCCCGGTGGAGAGATCTTTATTCACGGTCAGCCCAACGATTCGAAGGCCCGCAAACGGGCGGGTCGGGTGGACGACTGGACGGCCGGTTGCATTGCCGTGAATAACGATGAAATCGAAGAGATTTTTGCCATGGTCAAAGATGGCACCGTGATCAGCCTGCGTTTGTAACAGTGTCGCAGATAGGGCAAAGGCGGCTGTGCGCCGCCCTTGATCCGGTGTCTGCCCCGGGGCGAATTAGCTGCCCATCACCAGGGTCCACCAGATCTTGCCATTCTGCTCCTGGAACCACGAGAAGCCCATGTTGACCGCTTTGGGATCCATGATCACGGCTTTTGTGTTGCTGTCTTCCATCCAGGCCGACAGGGTTTCCACTTCGCCCTCATAGGTTTCTGAAATGGCTTCCCCCATCAGAGACCCGGTATATCCGGCGCGGGCGACGCGATCCAGCGGCGACGAGCCGTCCGAGCCAAAGTGCCAGGGGCGGTTCTGAACCGCCATATCCCGGGAATGGGTGGCCGCAGCGGCGTTGAGTGGCGCGTTCAACTGTACCGCAGGCGAGCCGTATGCCTGCCGGAGCGCATTGACCGAATCGAGCATGCGAAACTGAACCTTGTCGGCATTCCGAATGCGATAGGCTTTTCCGCTGCCGCCTGATCCGCCATTTGGAGAAGGGGTACAGGCAACAGCCAGCGTCAACAGGGCCGCCGCAAGAATCAAAAATACACGCTTCATTTTGCACCTTATCTAATGTTTAGATACAGCACTTAGCGATACTGTGGCATTGGCGCAAATGCAGTGGCATCAAAATGCCGCTAGTGACGCGTGTTTGATTTGCGACTGAGGCATTCACGCCATATTATGCGCCAACAGTTTCGATATAGTGCAGGTAGTGACGATCATGTCTTCCAAATCAATTCAATTTCCCTCGAGGCGGCTTTTTTTAGCCGGTACTGCGGCTTTGCTGGCAACGCCGGCCTTGTCCCAGGTCGCTGATCCAGATGGTGAACCGGCGTATGACCCGCTACGTCCGCCGCCTGAGCCGGAACCAGCGGTGCGCCGCAATATCTCGGCATTCCGGGCAAAGAGCTGGCAGCCGTATTTCGACAACCTGAAGAACGGGGCCATTCTGGTCGATATCGACAGCCGCGCCTTGCATTATTGGGCTGCGGATGAGGAGACCTACAAATTGTTTCCGTCATCGGTGCCGCTTTCAGATGACCTGACGCGCCGGGGTCGTACCAAAATTGTGCGTAAAGTCGAAGGTCCGTCTTGGTCACCGACGCCAAACATGCGCAAACGTAATCCAGAGTGGCCAAGCTATGTTGCACCGGGGCCGGACAATCCGTTGGGGACCCATGCATTGTATCTGAGTTGGAAGTATTATCGCATCCATGGAACCCACGATACGCGAAAGATTGGACGAAAGTCTTCCAATGGCTGTATTGGTCTTTATAATGAACATATTGCACAGCTTTTTGGGATGGTAAAAATTGGCACTCAAGTGTTGCTTATTTGACCACAATATAATCCCGCCAGGTCGAGCTCTCTCAACAAGCGTTTGCAATCTTGGGTTTTTACTGGTTAGAAAAACCACGAGGTATGTCTTGGCTGCGTGGGCCATTGTTGAATGGCCGCGCCTTTTTTGGAGGTTAATATGAAAAAACTCGTTCTTGCCGCTGCTCTGTCAGCTGCCGCTTCGACCGCATTTGCTGGTGGTTATTCTGAGCCCGTCGTTGAGCCGATCGTTGTTGTTGAGCAAGCTGAAAGCTCGTCCAGTGGCATCATGCTGCCGCTGCTGATGCTGGTTATCGTTGGCGCTGCCATCGCAAGCAGCTAATTGCTGCGACACAGTTACGGAAAAGGCGGTGGTTTTCCACCGCCTTTTTTGTTGGCCACGACATTGTTCCGAGGCGCGGGCGTCCTGCAAGAGGCGTCATCTGGCACGCATCTTGCAGTTGTTTGAATGGTTCAAGCCTGATCCAGTTCTGCCAGGATCTGACCTAGCGATTCCAGGATCATCCCGACGTCGTCTCGATCAATGGTAAGCGGTGGACGGATTTTCAGGATGTTGTCCTTGGGGCCCTCGCTGCCGATCAAAATCCGATGATCTCGCATCCGGTTTTTGACGTAGGCACATATTTCACGGGCCTCTGATCCATCCGGGTTGATCAACTCGAGCCCCAGGAACAGCCCCATGCCGCGCACATCACCGATGCAGGTATATTGCTGCTGCAGCGCCCTGAGCCCGGCAATCAGCTCCGCGCCCATAACCCGGGCATTGTCCTGCAATCCTTCGTCATCGACGATATCCAGGACTTCCTTGCCAATCCGGCAGGACAGGGTAGATCCACCAAAGGTTGAAAAAAATTCAGGCCCTTGCGCAAAGCTGTCAGCGATTTCCTTGCTGGTGACCAGAACGCCCAGAGGGTGACCATTGCCGATGGGTTTGCCCAGCACGACGATGTCGGGCAGGGCGGCTTGATGTTCAAAGCCAAAGTAGTAATCCCCCAACCGTCCCAGTCCGGTCTGCACTTCGTCGGCAATGCAAACACCACCAGCGGCGCGGATCTTTTGGTAGACCAGGGCCAGATAGCCCTGGGGAGGGATGATCTGACCGCCAACCGAGGGGAATGTCTCGGCGATGAAACCGGCCACAGCATGTCCCCGATTCTGCAGGGCCGCGATGGCGGGATCGACCAGATCCGCATATTTCTGCGCCCGGTCGGGGTCATCACGTTTAATTGATCCGCGATAATCGTCGGCCACCTCGACCAGTTCCACCCAGTCCACCTGACCGGTGCCGCCGGGTGCGTTGAACTTATAGGCCGAGACATCAATCACCCCGGTGGTATTGCCGTGATAGCCGTGATCGGGCGTTACCATGCCTTTGGCCCCGGTATGGGCGCGCGCCAGCCGCAGCGCCAGCTCGTTTGCTTCGGTGCCGGAATTGACAAAGAAGCAGACCTCGAATGGGGCGGGCAGCTTGGAGAGGATCTTTTCCGCAAATGCGGTTTGTGCCGGATGCAGATAGCGGGTGTTGGAGTTGATCCGTTTTAACTGATCCGCCGCCACCGCCTGAATGCGCGGATGGGCGTGGCCGACGTGGGGCACGTTGTTGTAGGCGTCCAGATAGGGGCGCCCCCATTCGTCAAACAGGTGATGCTTCCAGCCGCGGACCAGCATCACCGGATCGCTATAGGTCAGCGACAGGTTGCCGCCAAAATGGGCTTTCCGGCCCGCCAGCACCTCAGCCTTATCGGTGGGCTGGTAGTGCACCTTTGCATCGGGAAGATTTAGCAGCGCCGCCGGGTTCGGGCAGACTGCGCGCCACAGGTACATCTCGTCGGGGTCGCCAACACCGGGCCAGTCGGCCTCGATGCCTTCGGTGGTTAACGCCAACTGGAAATGCACATGTGGTGCCCAGCCACCGTTCTGGCTGGCGTCGCCAAGGCGGCAGAACGCGGCGCCTTTTTCGATCACCTCACCGGGGCGCAGGCGGTCACAGCACTCGGGGCCCAAATGGCCATACAGGGTATAGAAGGCATCGCCCTCGGGGGTTTCATGGCGCAGAATGATGACACCGCCATAATCCAGATGGTTGTCGCGGTTCTCGACCACAAAGACTTCGCCCCGCAGCGGCGCATACAATGGCGTGCCAGCGGCGGCAAACCCATCCACCGCCAGATGCACGGTGCGCCGGTCGCTGGCCTTGTAGGCACCGTTGCGAAAGGCGGCTGCGGTGTAGATCAGCCGTGGCTCGTGATAATAGCCAAGCCACAGACCGTCGCCAAATTCGGCGCCAACACGGGCGGCTTCCTCCAGTGGCATGTGGAACGGATTTTGCGGCCAAGTGGAATTTTCAACCGACAAAGACCCCATTGGAGTGTCTGTCAGCTCAACACCCATCAGCGGTGCAAAGCTGCCGCGCTGGGCCTCCAGATAGGTCATCACCCGGTCAGCCCCATCGACAACCGGCAGCTCACAGGCGGCCCGCAGCCGGGCGGTCAGCAGGCCGGCGTGGAGGAATTGTGTTTCAAGAAACCGCCAGGCCGGCGCCTGCGAGATCACCACATAGGGATCATCGGGATTCTTTGCTGCCTCTAGCGTCGAGTTCACGATGCTGACCGCCAGTCGCGCCCGCAGCAATGGCCAAAGCAAGTCGATCTCGGTCGCGGTCAGCGGGTTGGTGGCGTGATAGCCAGAGACCAAAGCCGCCAGAGCCATCTCGGGGGTTGGATGATCCAGCACGATATAGGCTGCGGCAATGGCGAGATCACAGATCCGGGGCGCGGTGCACATGTCGCCAAGGTCGATCAGGCCAGACACCCGGCGCGGCCCGCTTAGTGCGTCACTTACAAGAATGTTGTAGTCATTGGCATCGTTGTGGATTGCCTGACTGGACAGGCCACCCAGTGTCGGCTCAATCGCGGCAAATCCCTGGGAAATCTCGGTCAGCAGGGCCCGGCGATCCGGATCGGTGATGCAGTCCAGTTTTGGGGCAATCCAGCCGGCCTGCATCAAGTCCCATTTGAAGTCACGCGCCAAGCCGGGGTGGTGAAAATCCTGCAGGGCCTTGCCTGTTTCACCCAGTACCTGACCTAAGTGATGGATCAGCTCCTGCGACTTGGGCGCGATCTTGGCATAACATTGCCCCGGCAATTTATTCTGCAGCCAGACCAGCCGCAAATCACCGTTATCATCCGCCAGTTCCAGCATTGCGGCACCCTTGGGGGTGTGGATCACTCGTGGGCAGGGCAGCTTGGGTGCGCAGGCGGCCAAATGGTCCAGCGCCTTGATCTGCATATCAACCAGCCAGGCCTCGCAGCCGGGGCGCATGGCCTTTAGAATGTAGTCCTGGCCATCGTCGCCCTGGGCCAGAAAATTGAGGTCATATTCCCCATCGAGCCGCGCCAATGTGGCGCTGATGCCCCAGGATGTTTTCAGGACATTTGCCCAATGCAGTTCGCTCATTCATTCCCTCAATTATCAATGTCTGCCCTAGGCGTTTAGCCCAGCCAGCCCTTTAAATTCTCGTCCACCACCGCCGACAATGCAGAGATATGGCCGTCATCGTCGTTTAGGCAGGGTATATATGTGAAGCTCTCACCGCCTGCATGGTCAAAGCTTTCGCGGATCTCTTCGTTGATCTCTTCCAGCGTTTCGATGCAATCCGCCGAAAACGCCGGTGCCACCACTGCGATGCTCTTTTTGCCTTGCCGCGCCAGTTCGGCGACGTGATCGACGGTGTAAGGCTTTAGCCATTCCTCGGGGCCGAATTTGGACTGGAAGCTGCTAATGATCTGGCTGTCTGCCCAGCCCAGCCGATCCCGCAAAAGTTGTGTGGTTTCATGGCACTGGCGGCTGTAGGGGTCGCCTTGCTGTGCATAGCGCTCGGGCATTCCGTGGTACGAGCAGACCAGAATATCGGGGCGGTTTTCCATCTTGGCATAGGCGGTTTCAATTGATCTGGCCAGGGCATCGATATAGCTGGGGTGGTTGAAATAGGCCGACACCGTGCGCGCTGCCGGTTGCCAGGTCTCGTCCATCAGGGCGCGAAAAAACGCATCATTGGCGGTGCCCGAGGTGGCACCGGCGTATTGCGGATACAGCGGTAAGAACAGGATCTTGGTGCAGCCGGCCTCGACCAGCGCCCGGACCTTGGATTTGGTGGATGGGTTGCCATAGCGCATGCAGAAATCAACCATCACCTGATCGCCGTAGCGGGCCGCCATTGCGCTGGCCATCTTGGCGGTTTGATCCTTGGTGATGGTCATCAGCGGGCTTTCGCCCTTGTCGTGATTCCAGATCGATTTATAGGCCGCGCCCGAGCTGAACGGCCGCTTGCTCAGGATGACCAGTTGCAGCAGCGGCTGCCATTTCCACTTGGGGTAATCGATCACCCGCTGGTCGGACAGGAACTCGCTCAGATAGCGGCGCATGGGCCAGTAGCTATAATCATCCGGGGTGCCAAGATTGGCCAGCAGAACCCCGATCTTTTCGGCGGGTTTGGCAGCTTGGGTTGCTTGTGGTGTGGCGTCCGGCATGGTGGCGTCCTGTTGGGCTGGGTCGGATGAATAGGCATAACCGATTGCAGGTCAATCGGGCAATTGCCCGGTGTCGCTACTCGGGCAGTTTGGTTTCCGGTACTTTCAGCGCATCGGACAACCGCGATTGCGCCGAGCCTGGGCGCAGTGGCTTTTGCTGGGTGTCCGAGGGCGACCAGCCGGTCAGGCAGACGATTTCAAAGGTGGCAGGCAGGCGATTATCCGGCGTTGCAAAATGCTGTCGATACAGGTGATCCGCCATTTCGAACAGCATCCGCGAGCTGGGGTGTTTCTGCCGTTGCGCCAGCGCGTTGGTTTCCCCCATGTCACGCAGGTCCTGCATCAGATGGCGCAGGTCGCGATATTCAGCCGTCAGGGGTACCAGATCGGCCACCGGCAGCGCCAGACCGGCGCGTTGCAGCAGGGCGCCCAGATCGCGGATTTCACCCATCGGTGCCACCCGGGGGGATAGACCGCCAGTGAGTGCCGTTTCCGCCTCGGCCAGGGAGCTGCGCAATTCATGCAGCGTCCGCCCGCCGAGCATCACCACCAGCAGCAACCCATCCTCTTTTAGTGCGCGGCGACACTGGATCAACTGGCCCACCGGGTCATTGGCCCAATGCAGGCACATGGTGTGCACCACAACATCATGGGCGCCTGGGTCCAGCGCCAGCAGGTCGTCGTCGGGTACGATTTTTGCGCCCGGCAGGCAGTTCTGCCAAATCTCCGCAAAAGGGGTGACGATGGCCGGGTCCGTAAAGCTCCTGTTAACCATGCAGAGCCGATCCTCGACTTCATCCCGTGCGGTTTCATGCAGGAACAGGGCTGTCGGCTTGCGGCGCGCCCGGTGGGCGCTCAGGGCTGGACGGTCAAACAGGGCTGGCTGGGGTTTTGGGGCTTGCGTCATGGGGGCTGTTTAGGCTGATGCTGAAGCAGATACAAATGGCCGTTTCACTGATTTACCCGCCGCGCTGTCTGGGCTGTGGTGATCTGGTCGATAGTGACTTTGGCCTGTGCGGCACTTGCTGGCGCGAAACGCCGTTTATTGGCGGAACGGTCTGCGAAAGCTGCGGGGTGCCACTGCCGGGGCAGGCGGATGGGTTTCGGCTGGATTGCGACGACTGCATGGCCCATCCGCGCGCATGGAGCCAAGGACGTGCGGCATTGCTGTACCGGGATCAGGCACGATCCCTGGTGCTGGCGCTGAAGCACGGGGATCGCGGTGATATTGCCAGATCTGCTGCCGTCTGGATGATGGTGGCAGCAAAACCGTTGTTGGAAAACGATCCGCTCATTGTGCCTGTGCCTCTGCATTGGACCCGGCTGCTAAAGCGGCGTTACAACCAATCGGCGCTATTGGCTGTCCAGCTGGCCAAGCAATGCCAACTGCAGTGCTGTGTGGACCTGCTGCACCGGCGAAAACGCACCGAGTCGCTGGATGGGAAAACCCGTGAGCAACGGTTTGTGGCGCTGGGCGATGCCGTCGCCTTCAACCGGCGTCAAAGGGCAAGACTGCAGGGGCGGGTGATTTTGCTGGTCGATGACGTCATGACCTCGGGTGCCACCCTGACTGCCTGCACAGATGCCTGCCTGCGCGGTGGTGCGGCAGAGGTGCGCGTAGTGGTGCTGGCGCGTGTCAGTAAACGATGATCGCTTGATCACCTTTTGGCGCCCCCCTAGCAATTGTTGCATTGCCCCCCCAAATCCCCCACAACGTCAAAGCTGAATGAAATGGAGACCTCGATGAAATCGGTCGAAATCTATACCTCGCCGCTCTGCGGTTTTTGCCACGCAGCCAAACGGTTGCTGACCCAAAAGGGCGTCACCTTTGCCGAGGTGAACGTGCTGACTGATCCCGCGCGCAAGCCCGAGATGATCCAGCGCGCCAATGGCGGCCGCACGGTGCCGCAGATTTTCATCGGTGATACCCATGTGGGTGGCTGCGATGATCTGTTTGCGCTTGAGCAGTCGGGTCAACTCGACTCGCTGCTCGCGGCCTGAAAACGGAGACCTCACATGCGCACGGCGCTGTTGCAGATGACATCAAGCGATGATCCGGGTGAAAACCTGGGTCTGGTTGAGGCGATGCTGGCTGAGGCCGTGGCGGCGGGGGCTGGGTTTATTCTGACCCCCGAGGTCACCAATTGCGTCAGCACCAGTCGCAGGCATCAGCAGGCCGTGCTGCATCACGAAGAAGACGACCCGACGTTGGCGGCGCTGCAGGGGGCAGCCGCGCGGCATGGGATCTGGCTGTTGCTGGGGTCACTGGCGGTCAAGACGCAGGACAGCGATGGACGTTTTGCGAATCGCCAGTTCCTGATTTCACCGCAGGGTCAGATCACCGCGCGCTATGACAAGATCCATATGTTTGATGTGGAAGTGACCCCGAAAGAGACCTTCCGCGAATCAGAGGGCTATCGACCGGGCGACCGGGCGGTGCTGGCTGATACTCCGTTTGGTCGGATCGGCATGACCATATGTTACGATGTGCGGTTTGGGTATTTGCATCGGGCACTGGCCAAGGGCGGGGCCGAAATCCTCACCGTGCCAGCCGCCTTTTCGCCTGTGACCGGTGCCGCCCATTGGCATACGCTGCTGCGCGCCCGCGCCATCGAAACCGGCTGCTATATCCTGGCTCCGGCGCAAACCGGCAAACACTCTGCCCGTGTCGGCGGGTGCCGCCAGACCTATGGCCATTCCCTGGTGGTCGCCCCCTGGGGCGAGGTGTTGTCGGATGCGGGCACCGAGCCGGGCGTGACCTACGTTGATCTGGATATGGAAAAAGTGTCAGAAGCACGCAGGCGCGTCCCTGCGCTGAGCCATGACCGAGACTTTGACGGACCCTGATGGAAGACAATAATTCTCTTGCGATTTCGCTGTTTAGCGAGATTTTGATGGCCGACCAATTGGCCCGCTCGCGCCTGACCAAGGCGCTGCCAAAAGGTATGGAGCTGTCGCATTTTTCGGTGCTCAATCAATTGGCCCGGGTTGGTCTGGAGCGATCACCAGCGCAATTGGCCAAAGCATTTCATGTTACCCGAGGCGCGATGACCAACACATTAAATAAACTGGAAGTGGCTGGGTATATACATATCCGCCCAGACTGGGACGACGCGCGGCGCAAGATGGTGGCGATCAGCCCGGCTGGCCGCCAGGCCCGCGATGCAGCGCTGGCCGGGATTACTCCGATAATTTCCGAAGTGGTGAATGACTTGGGCCATGACCGTGTCCGCGCCGCTTTGCCAATCCTGCGCGAGTTGCGCAGCAAGCTTGAAAACGACGGGTCAGACCCTCGTTGAAACGAGAAACGGGGCGCCTGCTCCCAGGCACCCCGCTGTTCCGATAGGCTCCGTGAGTGGAAAATATGCCTATTGGAACGCAGTAGCATTCACTCGATTAAGGGCAAAACCTGCCCAATAACCCCCAGGATCATTCCTGAGTGTTGGTTGGCAATAACATTCCCCCCTGCCTTAAACAAAAGCGCAGAAGGATCTGCTGCCTATCCTAAAGTATAGGTGCGGAGGTTAAGGCTTGATGCTGGCGGTGACGTAATTGACGCTCAGATCACGGTCCGAGATTGACCAGCCCCAAGTGATTGGATTGAAGAGAAAACCTTTTCGATCCACCGGGGACAGACCGGCTTGTGACAGCAGATCAAACAGCTCGTCCGGGGTGATGAATTTTGACCACTCGTGGGTGCCGCGTGGCAACCAGCGCATAATCACCTCAGCCCCGATAATAGCCATGGCAAAGCTTTTGGGGTTGCGATTGATCGTCGAACAAATTTGCAACCCGCCGGGGCGCAACAGCTGCCGGGTTGCGGTCAGATAGGCCAGCGGATCGGCGACATGCTCAACGACTTCCATATTCAGAATCACGTCGAACTGTTCGCCCGCTTCAGCCAGGGCCTCGGCCGTGGTGTGGCGATAGTCGATGTCGAGCCCGGATTGTTCGGCATGGATGCGCGCTACGGGCAGGTTGCCCGCGGCGGCATCGGCGCCCACAACAGTGGCCCCAAGACGCGCCATTGGTTCCGAAAGCAGTCCGCCACCGCAGCCGATATCCAGCAAACGCAGCCCCGCAAAGGGCTTTGATTTACTCAGATCACGATCAAATTCACCGGCGATCTGCTGTGTGATATAGTCTAGCCGACAAGGGTTCAGCATGTGCAACGGCTTGAATTTACCATTCGGATCCCACCAGTCTGCGGCCATCGCTTCGAATTTTGCGATCTCAGAGGGGTCCACCGTGGATTGAGGCGCTTGCATTCCTGTCTCCGTGTGTTCTTTTAGTTCGGACATTATAAGTTAGGTCAATAATGGACAAACACCGGGATCAAAAGCGCGCAGTTCAATATCTTTACCCGCCAATCGAAGCCTTTGATCAGCGGATGGTCGATGTTGGCCAGGGACATCGCATATATGTGGAGCAAAGTGGCAACCCGCAGGGCGTGCCTGTGGTGGTTTGTCACGGTGGGCCCGGCGGCGGCTGTAGCCCGGCGATGCGACGTTATTTTGATCCCAATATCTACCGGGTGATTCTGTTCGACCAACGCGGCTGCGGCCGCTCGCGACCCTATGCCTCGTGCGAGGATAACACGACCTGGCATCTGGTCGCGGATATGGAGGTGATTCGCCGCTTGCTAGAGATCGACGACTGGATGGTCTTTGGTGGCAGTTGGGGCGCGACTTTGTCGCTGATCTATGCCCAGGCCCACCCTGACCGGGTGCGTCATCTGATCCTGCGGGGGGTGTTTTTGATGACCAAGGGTGAGCTGGACTGGTTCTATGGCGGCGGTGCCGGCAAATTCTGGCCAGAAACCTGGGCCAGATTTGTGTCGCTGATCCCCGAGAACGAGCGTGGCGACATAATCGGCGCCTACCATAAACGCCTATTTTCGGGGGATGTTCCCGAGGAAATCCGCTTTGGCAAAGCTTGGTCCGCCTGGGAAAACGCTTTGGCCTCGATCCACTCAAACGGACGGTCGGGGGAAAGCCCGGGCGAGTACGCCCGCGCCTTTGCTCGGCTTGAGAATCATTACTTTATCAATCAGGGTTTCCTTGAGAGCGACGGGCAAATTCTTGCGAATATGGGGCGGATATCGCATATCCCGGGTGTTATCGTGCAGGGGCGGTATGATATGATTTGCCCACCGGTGATGGCCTGGCGCCTGAATGAACTATGGCCCGAGGGTGAGCTGAAGATGATTCGCGGATCCGGGCATGCGCTGTCAGAACCGGGAATCAGCGCTGAATTGGTGCGGGTGATGAATGTCATTGCGGAGGAGCTATAGATGAGTCGGATTGACCGCCGGGCCCTGTTTGCCTCGGGTGCTGCTGCTGCCTTGTTGGCGGCCACCGGCACCTCCTTGTCGGCGGCGCCGCTGCGTGGTGGGATACTGCGACTGGCGGTTCCCCGCGATGGCGACCTATTGGATCTGGTGGCGCGCGGCGCATTGTATCACAGCCTGACCGAGGTCTCGCCCGATGGAGTGCTGCGCGGAGAGCTGGCAAGCCATTGGCACAGCAGTCAGGACGCGCGCATTTGGACCTTTGATCTGCGCCCTGCTGTGCGGTTCCATGATGACCAAGAGATGACGGCCCGGGATGTCGTGGCGTCGCTGGCGGCGCATGTCTTGCCGGATGGGGTCGAGGTTCTGGAATATTCCGTGTTGTCAGAGCTGCAGTTACAGATCGAGCTCTCGGCATCAAACCCTGATTTCCCTTATTTGCTGGCCGATCCGGCGCTTTTTATCGCCCGCGATGGGCGTGTGGATGCGCCTTTGGCCCAGGCCTGTGGGACCGGCTGTTACCGGGTTGAGCGCTATCAGCAGAACCGCCATTTTCGCGCCGCGCGGGTGGCGGGTCACTTCAAGGATGGCCAGGCCGGCTGGGCGGATCAGATTGAGGTGATCGTGATCCCCGACGAAACCGTGCGGGCCGAAGCGCTGCGCGATGGCTATGTCGATATTTCCGCTCTGCCTGACCCCAAGGGGCTGATTAAACGCGGCGACTTTCGCTATCTGCCGTCGCAGCAGGATATTGCGATTGCGACCCATTCTGGCGTTGGGGTGCCACGGGTGATCGGCCGCCGCGCCGCGCTGGATGATGGCCGTATCGCCGAACGGTGGTGGCGGCTTTAAGTAACCAGTTTATTCTATCTTGGGTGGATGTATTTGGCACAAGTAGAACTGAGGGCTTGCAGACTCAGCCTGTCCCGCCTATATCCCGTTTCAACAGCGGCGCGTCGGGCCTTGGGTACGAAGCACCATCGGGATGATCTGACGGGCCGCGCGCCCGTTTTTTTGTGCTTTAACGCATGTGATGGATCATGATGACAAACGACCTGATTGCCAAAGCTGCCATTGACCGCCGTATGGCCGAGATTATCACTCCGGTGATTGAAGATCTTGGCTATGAGTTGGTGCGTGTACGACTGATGTCCGGTAAGACGACGATGCTACAGATCATGGCGGACAAGCCCAATGGCGGCATCGAAGTTGATGACTGCGCCGTGATCTCCAATGCCGTAAGTGCTGTTTTGGATGTAGAAGATCCGATCCTGGACGCTTATGCTTTGGAAGTGTCAAGCCCGGGTATTGACCGGCCACTGACACGGCTGAAAGATTTCGCCATGTTCGAAGGCTATGAGGCCAAGATCGAGACGGGTGAGCTGATCGGTGGCCGCCGCCGCTTTAAGGGTGAGCTGGCGGGCATCGAGGGCGAAGAGGTGCTGATCAATATCGAAGAAGGCACCATCGGATTGCAGTTTGACTGGTTAACTGATGCCAAGCTGGTATTGACCGACGAGTTGATCAAGGAAATGCTGCGCCAGCGTAAAGATGCGGGCGCTTTGAACGAAGACGCATTCGACGAGATCGAGACCGAAGGGTCCGAAGAGGAGAAAGAATAATGGCAATCACCTCTGCTAACCAGCTGGAGCTCTTGCAGACCGCCGAAGCGGTGGCCCGCGAGAAGATGATCGACCCCAGCCTGGTTGTCGATGCGATGGAAGAAAGCCTCGCCCGAGCCGCCAAAAGCCGCTACGGCAGTGAGATGGACATTCGGGTGGCGATCGACCGCAAGACCGGCAAAGCCACTTTTACCCGGGTGCGTACAGTGGTCGAGGACGAAGAGCTGGAAAACTACCAGTCCGAGTTCACGGTTCAACAAGCCAAGCAATATATGGCTGAACCCGCCGTTGGCGATACTTTCGTCGAGGAAGTGCCGCCGGTTGAAATGGGTCGGATTGCGGCGCAGTCGGCCAAGCAGGTTATCCTGCAGCGGGTCCGCGAAGCTGAGCGTGATCGCCAGTTCGAAGAATTCAAGGACCGCGCCGGCACCATTATCAATGGTCTGGTCAAGCGCGAAGAATATGGCAACGTGATCGTTGACGTTGGTGCGGGCGAAGCCATCCTGCGCCGCAACGAGAAAATCGGCCGCGAAAGCTATCGCCCGAACGATCGTATCCGCTGCTTCATCAAGGACGTGCGCCGTGAGCAGCGCGGACCGCAGATCTTCCTGTCGCGGACCGCTCCTGAATTCATGGCCGAATTGTTCAAGATGGAAGTGCCGGAAATCTATGACGGCATCATCGAAATCAAGGCTGTGGCCCGGGACCCCGGGTCGCGCGCCAAAATTGCGGTGATCTCTTATGACGGATCAATCGATCCGGTTGGCGCCTGTGTTGGTATGCGCGGCTCGCGCGTGCAGGCCGTGGTCAACGAGTTGCAGGGTGAAAAGATCGACATCATCCCGTGGAACGAAGATCAGCCGACATTCCTGGTCAATGCGTTGCAGCCTGCCGAGGTTTCCAAGGTTGTGCTGGACGAAGAAGCCGGCAAGATCGAAGTTGTGGTGCCCGAAGAGCAGCTGAGCCTGGCGATTGGTCGCCGTGGCCAGAACGTGCGCCTGGCGTCGCAGCTGACCGGACTTGATATCGACATCATGACCGAAGAAGAAGAAAGCTCGCGTCGCCAGAAGGAATTCGAAAGCCGTACCGGCTTGTTCATGGCGGCTCTGGATCTCGATGAATTCTTTGCCCAGCTGCTGGTCTCCGAAGGGTTCACCAACCTGGAAGAAGTCGCCTATGTTGATCTGGATGAATTGCTGGTCATCGACGGTGTCGATGAAAGCACCGCGGCTGAGTTGCAGGCCCGCGCCCGCGACAATATCGAGGCTCAAGCCAATGCCGCTATCGAAGCGGCCCGCGCTTTGGGTGTTGAGGACAGCCTGATTAATTTCGAAGGCCTGACACCACAGATGGTGGAAGCCCTGGCAAAGGATGGCGTGAAAACGCTGGAAGACTTTGCCACCTGCGCCGATTGGGAGCTGGCCGGTGGCTGGACCACCGAAAATGGCGAGCGAATCAAGGATGACGGCATTCTCGAGCCCTTTGAAATGCCGCTTGAGGAGGCACAGAAACTTGTAATGACCGCCCGCATCTTGCTGGGCTGGGTAGATCCCGCCGATTTGGAAACAGACGAGGACGTTTCTGAAGACGCAGACGAAGATGAACAACAGTCGGAGGCCGAGGCCTGATCTCAGGCCTCGAGTGATTGAACATGGGTGGCGCTAGCAACTCAAGGGACCTGAGTGACGGTCCAGATCGCAAGTGTCTTGCCACGGGTGAGGTGCAACCGAAACACGGATTGGTGCGTTTTGTCATCGGTCCGGATGGGCAGGTTGTTGCGGATATCATGGGGAAGCTGCCCGGTCGTGGGGTCTATGTGACCGCCGAGCGGGAAGCTCTTGAAAATGCGGTAAAGAAAAAACTCTTTTCCCGTGGCTTCAAGACCCAGGTGACTATGCCTGACGGGATGGTTGATGAGGTGGAGCGACAGATTTTGCGCCGCCTGGTTGAGCTGCTTAGTCTGGCAAGGAAATCGGGGGCAGCAGTTGGTGGCTACGAAAAAGTCAAAGACTGGCTGTCCAAAGAAGAGGCCCAGGTGCTGATACAGGCAATTGATGGGTCGGGTCGTGGTAAGTCAAAACTAAGCACGCCCCACAAGGGTAACTATATCGGTTGCCTGACCGCAGATGAGCTAGGCATGGCCTTTGGGCGTCAAACTGTGATACATGCGGCGCTTGCCTCTGGTGGACTCAGCAAACGTGTTGTAGAGGAAGCGCAGCGATTGCAGGGCATGCGTAAAACGGTGGGCGGCACGGGCCGCACAGAAGGATAAGTATCTTAATGAGCGATAGTGACGGCAAAAAGACTTTGGGTCTTCGTGGTGGGTCCCGGCCCGGGAACGTGAAACAGAGTTTCAGCCATGGTCGGACCAAGAATGTCGTAGTGGAAACCAAGCGCAAGCGCGTTGTGGTCCCGAAGCCGGGTGCCGGCCGAGATGGCGCCAGCGCTACGATTGTTGGCGATCCATCGCGACGGCCTGCTGGAATAACCGACAACGAAATGGCACGCCGGATGAAGGCGCTGCAAATTGCGCGCGCCCGGGAAGCGGAAGACACCGCCAAGCGTGCTGCTGAGGAAAAAGAACGCGAAGAAAGCCGCGCGCGTCGCCGTGCGGAAATGGAACAAAAAGAAAAAGATCAACGCGAAGCTGAAGAGCGCGCTAAGGCCAAAGTCGAAGAAGCTGAGCGCAAAAAGCGCGAAGCCGAAGTGGCGGCCGAACGTGCTGCGGCTGTTCCTGATGAGAAAAAGCCTGCCAGTACTGCACCGCGCACTGCGAATTTTGGTAAGCCTGCCCCTGCGGCCACTCCGCGCAAATCAGACCGTGAGCGCGATCAACGCCAGAACCGTGGCAAAGGTCCGACCGACAGCCGTCGCTCAGGCAAGCTGACATTGGGTCAAGCCACTGGTGGTGCCGGTAACCGTCACCGTTCCATGGCGTCGATGAAGCGCAAGCAAGAGCGCGCCCGTCAAAAAGCCATGGGCACGGTCGAGCGCGAAAAGGTATTCCGCGAAGTTCAGTTGCCCGAAGCCATTGTGGTGTCGGAGCTGGCTATCCGGATGGCAGAACGTGTTGGTGACGTTGTTAAATCACTGATGAACATGGGCCTGATGGTTACTCAGAACCAGACCATCGACGCCGATACAGCGGAACTGATCATCGAAGAATTCGGCCACAAGATGGTTCGGGTGTCGGATTCGGACGTTGAAGATGTGATCAACGTAGTCGATGACAAAGACGGCGATCTGAAGCCGCGGCCGCCGGTGGTGACCATCATGGGCCACGTTGACCACGGTAAAACCTCGATCCTGGATGCGATCCGCGATGCGCGTGTTGTGGCCGGCGAGGCGGGGGGTATCACCCAGCACATCGGTGCCTATCAGGTTGAAACCAAAGATGGTTCGATCATTAGCTTCCTGGATACTCCGGGTCACGCGGCGTTCACCTCGATGCGCTCACGTGGTGCGGATGTAACGGACATCGTGATCTTGGTGGTGGCTGCGGATGACGCGGTAATGCCGCAGACCATCGAAGCCATCAACCACGCCAAGGCCGCCAACGTGCCGATGATTATTGCCATCAACAAGATCGACAAACCGGCCGCCGACCCGACCAAAGTGCGCACCGATCTGTTGCAGCACTCTGTCATCGTGGAAGCAATGTCTGGTGATGTTCAGGACGTCGAAGTCTCGGCAATCACCGGTCAGGGTCTGGATCAACTGCTGGAAGCCATCGCGCTGCAGGCAGAAATCCTGGAACTGAAAGCCAACCCCGATCGTGCCGCCCAAGGCGCCGTGATCGAGGCTCAGCTGGACGTTGGCCGTGGTCCCGTTGCCACCGTTCTGGTGCAAAACGGTACCCTGCGCCAAGGCGATATCTTTGTTGTGGGCGAGCAGTACGGTAAGGTCCGTGCGCTGATCAACGACAAGGGCGAGCGGATCAAAGAAGCCGGTCCTTCGGTGCCTGTTGAGGTTCTGGGTCTGAACGGCACCCCCGAAGCGGGCGACGTGTTGAACGTGACCGAGACCGAAGCGCAGGCGCGTGAGATTGCGGAATACCGGGCTCAGGCAGCGAAAGACAAACGCGCTGCTGCGGGTGCTGCGACCACTCTGGAACAGCTGATGGCCAAGGCCAAGGATGACGAAAACGTCTCTGAGCTGCCCATTCTGGTCAAGGCAGACGTGCAGGGTTCGGCCGAAGCGATCGTTCAGGCGATGGCCAAGATCGGCAACGACGAAGTGCGGGTGCGGGTTCTGCACTCGGGCGTTGGCGCCATCACCGAAACCGATATCGGCCTGGCCGAAGCATCCGGTGCGCCAGTGTTTGGCTTTAACGTGCGTGCCAATACATCGGCCCGGAACACGGCCAACCAAAAGGGCGTTGAGATCCGTTACTACTCGGTGATCTATGACCTGGTCGACGATGTGAAAGCGGCCGCCTCTGGTCTGCTGAGCGACGAAATCCGCGAGAACTTTATCGGTTACGCGAATATCAAAGAGGTGTTCAAGGTTACCGGCATCGGCAAAGTCGCTGGTTGTCTGGTTACCGAAGGTATTGCCCGTCGTTCGGCCGGTGTGCGTCTGCTGCGTGACAACGTGGTGATCCATGAAGGCAGCCTGAAGACTCTGAAGCGCTTTAAGGACGAAGTGCCCGAAGTTCAGTCTGGTCAGGAATGTGGCATGGCGTTTGATAACTACGATGATGTTCGCCCCGGCGATGTCATCGAGATCTTCGAACGCGAAGAGGTCACCCGAACATTGGCCTAACAGCTGTCTCGCCAGTCAAAATCAAGAAGCCCCGGCCCTGTGCCGGGGTTTTTTATTGGCTGCACATAAAAAAAGGACTGCCCTTAGGCAGTCCTCTTTCATTTGGTCTGTGAGTATTGAAGCCCTAGGCCGCAACTTTGACCGGATATCCCTCAAACACTTGACGTCCGACCTTCACGGCGATCCGGCCATCCGGAAGCGCGCGAACATATGTTCCCTGAACTGAAACACAGCTGCCCATAATAATAGTCCGAAGCATGTCATATCCTCCCCAAAGGAATTTCACTGTTGGAGTTTAACCTTGGTTAACGATAATTTGACACAGCAAAACTTAATAAAACGTTCATAAAAGCCATGATTTCGCCGTAATCTTCCGTAAATAGCGGCTCAATTCAGCCTGAGGGTGATTGAGGCAAGGTAAGCTTCGTTAAAGTTGGAATTAGAGCCAGTCCCGAAGGATCGGGATAAGTGGGATGTCGGCGGCAGGCATCGGGTAATTGCGCAGATCCTTCGCCCGGACCCATTTCAGGGTCTGACCTTCTCGCGGCTGCGGGATACCTTGCCATTTGCGGCAGGCAAACAGGGGCATCAACAGGTGGAAATCATCGTAGCTATGGCTGGCAAAGGTCAGCGGCGCCAGGCATGAGGACCAGGTATTGATCCCCAGTTCCTCTTCCAGTTCCCGGATAAGCGCGATCTCGGGTGTCTCTCCGGGTTCCACCTTACCGCCGGGGAATTCCCACAGACCCGCCATGGATTTTCCCGGCGGGCGCTGCGCCAGCAACACCCGTCCTTCGACGTCAATCAGCGCGACGGCGGAAACAAGCAGGGTCTTCAAGATCTGTAATCCGCGTTGATCTGGATATAACCGTGGGTCAGATCGCAGGTCCACACCGTGGCCTGGCCGGTTCCAAGGCCCAGATCCACCTTGATGGTAATCTCGTCCTGTTTCATCAGAGCGGCCGCCTCTTCTTCGCGGTAGTTGGGCGAAACCCAGCCTTTTTCAGCGACAAGAACATCGCCAAAGGAGATCGACAGCAAATCCCGGTCGGCGTCGGCGCCGGATTTGCCGATGGCCATTACGATACGGCCCCAGTTGGGATCTTCACCGGCAAGCGCCGTTTTGACCAGCGGCGAATTGGCGATAGCCAACCCGTGGATCTTGGCATCACCATCGGATGCCGCCCCGGTGATCTGAATTTCAACAAATTTTGTGGCGCCTTCGCCATCCCTTACCACCTGATGCGCGAGATCCAGCATCACCGTCTCCAAGGCAGAGGCAAAGGCGTTACTGCCGGTGGCGTCAACGTTCGCGGCACCCGTTGCGCAGAGCATAAGGCTGTCCGAGGTCGAGGTGTCGCTGTCGACAGTGATACAGTTGAAGGTGCGGTTGCAAATCGACGTCAGCAGGGCCTGGAGGGCGCTCTGCTCTACCTGTGCGTCGGTAAAGATATAGACCAGCATGGTGGCCATATCCGGCGCGATCATGCCCGATCCCTTGGCGATGCCGACAATGGAAACCGTCTGCCCGTCAATCTCAACCTGAGCTGAGGCACCCTTGGCGAAAGTGTCCGTTGTCATGATGGCTTCGGCGGCGTCTTTGATCCGGGTCTCGGACAGTCCCTCCGCCAGTTCGCCGATTTTTGCAACGATACGATCATGTGGCAGTGGCTCGCCGATAACGCCGGTAGAGGCGGTGAAAACACGGGCTTCGGGCAGGGCAGTCGCTGCGGCAACAGCGCTGGCGATCTGCTCCACCGAGGTCTGACCAAAGTGGCCGGTAAAGGCGTTGGAATTTCCCGAGTTGACCAGAATGGCAGCACCATCGGGACCTCTGGTCGTCAATTTTGCCTGACAATCGCGCACCGGGGCGGATCGGGTCAACGACTGGGTGAAGACGCCGGCCACTGTGGTGCCGGGGACCATCAGGGCCAGCATCACATCCGCGCGGTCTTTATATTTCACGCCGGCCGCAGCCGAAGCAAACCGGACGCCGCCGACAATGGGCATGTCAGGAAAGCTGGCGGGGGCCAGCGGAGAGGGTGACAAAGACTGCGCCATGGTCAGTTCCTTACCAGTTCAATATTCTGCAAAATACTGGGGTCCAGATCTTCGAGCAAAACCCGCTCTATGGTGGCTGATGCGGTCAGTTCCGAGACCCGCGCCTCGACTGCCTGATTGCGCAGTTGGGTTGCCAGTTCCTCCCGCACGGCCTCAAATTCAGGTGCGGCGGATTTGCGGCGTTCGTTCAGAATGATCACATGCCAGCCAAACTGGGTCTGGACGGGCGCCGAAATTTCTCCCGATTTAAGGGTCAGTACTGCCTCTTCGAATTCCGGTACCATGCGGCCCTTGGTGAACCAGCCCAAAGACCCGCCGCTTGGACCAGAGGGGCCCGTTGATCTTTCTTTGGCCAAAGTCGCAAAATCAGCGCCGATGTTCAGTTCGACCCGCACAGCGCGGGCGTCTTCTTCGGTTTCCAGCAGGATATGGGAGGCATTGAATTCGTCGCCGCCATCGCCTTCGGAATAGGCCTGCTCATAGGCGGCTAGCAGATCTTCTTCGCTGGAGGCCATCTCCATCACGGATTCGATCACATCGGCAGCCAGCAATGAGCGTTTTTCATTTTCAAGAGAAAGCTGAACGTAATGCGGGACTTCACCATGCAGCGCCTGTTTCAGCGCCGTTTGCTGGATCAATTGATCCAAAATGGCATTGTACAATACATCCGCAGGCAACTGCTGATACTGGGCTGGCAGCACAGAACGGGACAGGATCATATGGCCAATGGTGATCTCTTCGCCGTTCACAATGGCAACAACAGTATTGGCATGTGGGGCGGCTGCTGCGGGCAGCGGCAAGACCAGCAAGGCGGCCAGCGCCACACGAGGCAAAAAAGTGAGACCTTTACGCATTCGATTCTTCCTATTTTGTTGCCGCAAACGGGCATGGCGTTGACACTGAATACCCTGCCGCTTACATCCCTTAGTGGCCCGTGGCAGGACCGTCATTCACATCCGTGTTTATGGGTTGTGAGCTGAGCGGGCAACCCTGCCAAATATTAGGGGCCAAGACAGGATCGTTGGAGAGCAAATGCTGGGTATCGGAACAATCGCCAAAAAGGTTTTCGGGACACCGAATGACCGCAAAATAAAGGCGACAAAGCCGCTGGTCGAAAAGATCAACGCGCTTGAACCCGAGTTCGAGAAGCTCAGCGATGACGGGCTGAAGGACAAGACCAAAGAGCTGCGCCAACGCGCGCTGGATGGCACCTCGCTGGATGATCTACTGCCCGAGGCCTTTGCCAATGCACGCGAGGCCGCCAAGCGGGCCTTGGGCCTACGCGCCTTTGACACCCAGTTGATGGGCGGCATTTTCCTGCATCAGGGCAGCATTTCCGAGATGAAGACCGGTGAGGGTAAAACCCTTGTGGCGACGCTACCGGCCTATCTCAATGCACTGACCGGCAAGGGCGTGCATGTGGTCACGGTCAACGAATACCTGGCCAAGCGGGATTCGGAGTGGATGGGCAATGTGTTCGCTCAACTCGGCATGACCACCGGGGTGATCTGGTCCAACATGCCGGAGGCTGAAAAGAAGGCCGCCTACGAAGCCGATATCACCTATGCCACCAACAACGAGCTGGGTTTCGATTATCTGCGCGACAACATGAAGTCGGAACTGAACCAGTTGTTCCAGAAGCATCACAACTTTGCGATTGTGGACGAAGTTGACAGTATCCTGATCGATGAGGCGCGTACCCCGCTGATCATTTCCGGCCCGGCCGAAGATCGCTCGGATTTATACTCCACCATTGATCTGGTGATTCCGCTGCTGAGCGACGACCATTATGACCTGGACGAGAAAACCCGTGGTGTGACCTTCACCGACGATGGCAACGACTATCTGGAGCAACAGCTGATGGAGCGCGGTTTGCTGCCTGAAGGTGCCTCGCTGTATGATCCGGAAAGCACGTCGGTGGTGCACCACGTCAACCAGGCTCTGCGCGCGCATAAGCTGTTCCAGCGCGACAAGGACTATATTGTTCGTGATGGCGATGTGGTTTTGATCGACGAATTCACCGGCCGCATGATGCCCGGGCGTCGTCTGTCCGACGGGTTGCACCAGGCCATCGAGGCCAAGGAAGGCGTCACCATTCAGCCTGAGAACACCACTCTGGCCTCGGTGACATTCCAGAACTATTTCCGTCTTTATGACAAGCTGTCCGGCATGACCGGCACCGCCCTGACCGAGGCCGAGGAATTTGCCGAGATTTACGGGCTGGCTGTGGTCGAAGTGCCCACCAACAAGCCGATTGCGCGGGTGGACGAAGACGACCGGGTTTATCGCACGGCGGCCGAAAAATACACGGCTATGATCGACGAGGCGAAGGTCGCAAATGCCAAGGGCCAGCCGGTTCTTTTGGGCACCACCTCCATCGAGAAATCCGAGTTGCTGAGCCAGATGCTGGAGAAGGAAGGCGTTAAACATAACGTCCTGAACGCGCGCCAGCACGAAAAAGAAGCGCAGATTGTTGCGGATGCAGGCCGGTTTGGCATGGTGACCATTGCCACCAATATGGCCGGGCGTGGCACCGATATTCAGCTTGGCGGCAACGTCGAAATGAAGGTGCTGGAGGTGCTGGCGCAAAACCCGGATGCCGATCCGACTGTTCTGCGCGCTGAAGAAGAGGCCCGGCACACCGAAGAAAAGCAAAAGGTGATCGACGCGGGTGGCTTGATCGTGATGGCATCCGAACGCCACGAGAGCCGCCGGATCGACAACCAGCTGCGCGGCCGCTCGGGCCGTCAAGGTGACCCTGGGCTGACCCGGTTCTACCTCAGCCTCGAAGACGACCTGATGCGCATTTTTGGCTCGGAGCGGCTGGACAAGCTGCTGACCACATTGGGCATGAAAGAGGGCGAGGCGATCATTCACCCCTGGGTGAACAAATCGCTGGAGCGGGCGCAGGCGAAAGTCGAAGGCCGCAACTTTGACCAGCGTAAGAACGTGTTGAAATTTGACGACGTGATGAACGACCAGCGGAAGGTAATCTTTGGTCAGCGCCGCGAGATCATGTCAGCAGCGGATCTTTCGGATATCGTGAGTGATATGCGTCACGAGGTGATCGACGACCTTCTCGACACCTATATGCCACCCAAAACCTATGCCGATCAGTGGGACACCGAGGGTCTGCATCAACAGGTCATTGAAAAGCTGGGCATTGATGTGCCGCTGGTTGATTGGGCGGCCGAAGAAGGTGTGGATGACGAAGAAATCCGAGAGCGCCTGATCAAGGAAAGCGATGAGTTGATGGCCAAAAAGGCAGTCGCCTTTGGCCCTGAGAACATGCGCAATATCGAAAAACAGGTATTGTTGCAGGCCATCGACTCAAAATGGCGCGAGCATCTGCTGACTCTGGAGCATCTGCGCTCGGTTGTTGGCTTCCGTGGCTATGCGCAGCGTGATCCTCTCAACGAATACAAGAACGAGAGCTTCCAATTGTTCGAAAGCATGCTGGACAGCCTGCGGGAAGCCGTCAGCAAGCAGCTGAGCCACATTCGCCCGATGAGCGAAGAAGAGCAGCAGGCAATGCTGCATGAGATGGCCGCACGGCAGGCGCAGTTGCAGGGCAGCGCAATCGCGCCTGGGCAGGCGCTGGCAGAGGAGCCCGCGCCGGGGTTTGTTGAGGATGATCTCTCCACTTGGGGTTCGCCATCACGCAACGATAAATGTCCCTGTGGCTCGGGGCAGAAATTCAAGCATTGTCACGGCCGACTGGCCTGATCTGCCGCTACAATTGTTCTAGAAGCAGCGCCCCTAAATCCCAGGATTTCAGGGGCGCTGTTTTGTTTGGGGCCAACATTCGTGGTTACTACTGGCCGGGTTTGTGAGCCGTGTTTGCGGGCCGGGGCGCCGCCGCCGAATGCGGCCCTCAGTCAGCCCAAACCCGTCTGGGAAGACTTTGAACCGACATGGATTGATTGCATTTGCCAAAGTCTCACCCGGCGCTGGCCACAAACCGGCCGTTTTTTAGTGTCACTTTTGTGTTAACTTATTTGGTGAGGTAAGTGGTGATGCTAGACAAACATATGATGGCTATGAGCGGAGTGACCCTGGTTGCGGCCTTGGGGATTGGCTTTGCTATGCAATACAATTCCGGCCCCGGTGATATTCAGTCAACAGTGCCGCCAGCGGCAGAAGAGGCCCAGGCTGAACTGGTTCTTCGCGACATTCGACTGACCTCAACCGTGAATATTGAGCCAGCAGATCTGATCCGTCGCGATCAACTGCCGGCGATGGCGTTCTCGCAAAAGATCAACTGCGCAGTGTCGGCACAGGCCCGTCCTGAACCGCAGGCCCTTGTTGCGCTGACCTTTTGGGCGCCGTGTAACAGCAGTGAGCGGGTTACCGTTCACCACTCGGGCCTGATGTTTACCGCAACCACGGATGGCGATGGCAGATTGTCCATGCAGGTTCCGGCTCTGGTGGAAAATGCGATCTTCATCATTGAGTTGGAGTCCGGCGCCGGCGCCGTGGCCTCCACCAAGGTGAGCGATCTGGACGAGATCGACCGGGTTGCGCTGCAGTGGACTGGCGGCAGCGGGTTTGAAATCCATGCCCGTGAATTTGGGGCTGATTACGGCCAGGGTGGCCATGTATGGTCGGGTGCGGCTGACAGGGGGCGGACCAGTCAGGTGCTGAGACTTGGCGATGGCCAGCAGTTATTGCCCCGTATGGTCGAGGTCTACAGTTTTGCCCGCAACATGACCGACGCCAATGGAACGGTCGCGCTGAGCATCGAGGCCGAGGTCTCGGCAAATAACTGTGGCCGTGAAATTTCGGCGCAAACCCTGGAGATTCGCGGTGGTCAAGGGCTGCGAACACGCGATTTAGTATTATCCATGCCAAATTGTAATGCGATTGGCGACTTTCTGGTGTTGAATAATCTTGTAGAAGACCTGAAAATCGCCGCCAATTGATCTGCGGTTCACTAGGGTTTCTATATGGCTTGGCATCGTGCGGCGGTTTGCGCCGCACTCTTTCTTTTTGGCTCCACCCTGTCCGCTTCGGCGCAGGACGTAACACTGTCCTCACCGGATGGCGCGGTTGAGATCAGCGGCGACCTGCTTGGCTTTGACGGCCAGTTTTACCGGGTGGATACCCAGTTTGGTGAACTGACCGTAGATGGATCCGGGGTGATCTGTGACGGACCGGGATGCCCCAATCTGGCGGATTTTGTTGCGGAACTGACACTGTCCGGCTCCTCGACCATGGCCGAAGTTCTGTTGCCGGCCCTGATCGAGGCCTTCGCGCTGAGAAACGATTACCAAACCCGCAGGAACAGCCTGGAAAACGGGTATTTTGAATATCTGTTGTTGCGGGGCGACTACACGCCAGTGGCGCGGTTCACATTTCTGGTCAGCAACACCGACGAAGGTTTTGCCGATCTTCTGGCCAACGAGGCAGATGTGGTCATGGCCCTGCGCGAAATCCGGCCAGAGGAGCGCCAACGGGCTCGGGGTGCCGGCATGGGAGACATGACAGACCCAAGTCGTAGCCGGGTTTTGGCGCTGGATGCGATGGTGCCAGTGGTGGCGCCTGGCAATCCGGTGACCAGTATTTCCGTACCGCAACTGGCCAGGGTCTTTGCCGGCGAGATCTCCAATTGGCAAGAGCTAGGCGGCGCAGATGCGCCGATATCGCTGCATCTTCCGGTGGCGGGCTCGGGCTTGAGCCAGGCGGTCGAAGATCGTCTGCTGGCGCCCGCGAAATTGCCGCTGTCGCAGGACTTGCGGCGCCATGATCGCAGCAGCGGCTTGGCCCGCGCGGTGACCACCGATCCGTTTGCCATTGGCATTGCCAGCTATGCCGAGACAGGCACTGCGCGGATGCTGACGCTGACCGGGTCCTGTGGGTTTGCCTTGGCTGCGGGGCGTCGCGCCATCAAAACAGAGGATTACCCGTTAAGCGCGCCGATGTTTTTGTACCTGCCGGCGCGGCGCCTGCCCAAGGTGGCGCGCGATTTTCTGAACTATACCCGTGGCCCGGCGGCGCAAGTGGTGATTCGGCGCGTTGGATTTGTCGACCAGGCGCCGGAACAGATCCCGATCAAGGCCCAGGGCCAACGGCTGGCAAATGCCATTATGGCAGCGGGCGAAGAAATTGACCTGGCCGAGTTGCAGCGCCTGGTTGGCCTGATGGATGATATGCAGCGGCTGACCACATCGTTTCGGTTTGAAACCGGGTCCACCCGACCAGACGCGCAGTCTCGCGCCAATATCGCTCAGCTTGCGCGGGCGATGGAGGCCGGGGTGTATGATACCAAGACGCTGGTATTTGTCGGGTTTTCCGACGGTGAAGGTGCCGCGGCTGGCAATCGAAATATCGCGATGAAACGGGCCGAGACGGTGCGGGATGCGGTGGTCAGGGCCGCTCAAACGGTCAATTTGGAGCGTATGCAAATTGAGGTGGAGGCCTTTGGTGAGGCGCTGCCGATGGCCTGCGATGACAGCGACTGGGGTCGCCAGGTAAACCGCCGGGTCGAAGTCTGGCTGCGCTGACCTGTTGGGGATAATCCGGGCAGCAGAGCGCGCATTGTCAAAGCCAATGTCTCCCGCCCGCTGTCGGTCTCTTCGAGACCCGCCCTCCGTTGGGCGTGGCGCCGCGCAAGCGCGGCGCCACGCCCAAGGCTGCAAGCGGCAGCGGCGATCAGCCGATGCAGGGCGCGGGGGCGGGAGCATTGCGAGGTATGGGGCTGTTCACTCGTTTGGCAGGGCTACAGGTAGCCCTCGCTACGAAAGCTCAACTCGCGGGATTTTCCGATGATCAAGTGATCGTGTAGCACCAGACCCAGTGCCATCAATGCGGTGTTGATCCGGTCGGTCATGTCGATGTCACTGGTCGACGGAGTTGGATCACCAGATGGATGATTATGTACCAGTATCAAGGCGCTGGCGTTCAGTTCCAGGGCGCGTTTGGCGACCTCCCGGGGGTAGACAGGCACATGATCGACGGTGCCACGGGCCTGTTCCTCATCGGCGATCAGCACATTTTTGCGGTCCAGATACAGCACCCGGAATTGTTCCGTTTCGCGATGGGCCATGGTGGTGTGGCAATAATCCAGCACCGCGTCCCAGCCGGAAATCACTTGCTGTTGCATGACACGGGCCCGCGCCATGCGGTGCGCCGCTGCCTCGAGAATTTTGAGATCGGCAATCACCGCAGCTCCAATACCCTTGACCTCCTGCAGCCGCTCTGTCGGAGCGGTGACCACCCGATTGAAATCCCGGAACTTGTTCAGCAGCGCGTGGGCCAGCGGCTTCACATCGCGGCGTGGGATGGAGCGGAACAGCACCAGTTCCAGCAATTCATAGTCCGGCATCGCAGTTGCGCCGCCCTGCATGAATCGTTGGCGCAGCCGGGCGCGGTGGTCCTGAATGTAGGACGGCAAGCGTCCCTTTGGCAGCGCTTGCACCGGCGCCTCGTCACTGCCCTGAAACAGCGGCAGAGATGTGTCCTGAAAGGAATCGCGCCGTGTCATGGCGTTAGGGTGCTCTCGTTATGGTTGATAAGTTGTTAACGTGCGGGGTTGAAGTTCGGGTTGATACCAGCCGTCACACCGTTCTGAATAATAAAAGGGCGCCACCGATACGGTGACGCCCTTTCATAGATCATCTGTCCAAGGAACGAGATCAGCTTTTCATCGAATCCCAAAAGCTCTTCACCGAGGAAAAGAAGCTGCCGGATTCCGGGTTGGTGGTGTCTTCGGAGAGATCTTCAAACTCCCGCAGCAGCTCTTTTTGCCGCGCTGTCAGGTTCACCGGAGTTTCCACCGCCAGTTCGATGAACATATCACCGGGACCGCCGCCACGCAGGGCAGGCATGCCCTTGGCGCGCAGCCGCATTTGGCGGCCGGACTGGCTGCCTTCGGGGATCTGTACCCGACCACGGCCACCGTCGATCGTTGGCACCTCAATCGCGCCGCCGAGCGAGGCCTTGGCCATGCTGACGGGGACCCGACAGTAGAGGTTCTGGCCATCGCGCTCAAACAGCTTGTGCGGCAGCATTTCGACAAAGATATAGAGATCACCGGGGGGGCCGCCGCGCATACCAGCTTCGCCTTCGCCGGACAGGCGAATGCGGGTGCCGGTTTCGACGCCAGCCGGGATGTTGACCGACAGGGAACGGTCTTTTTCCACCCGGCCATGGCCACCGCAGCTTTTGCAGGGGTTCTTGATGACCTGGCCCAGACCGGAGCAGGTCGGACAGCCACGTTCGACAGTAAAGAAGCCCTGCTGTGCGCGCACCTTGCCCATGCCCGAACATGTGGGACAGGTTGTTGGCTCGACGCCACCCTCGGCCCCGGTGCCCTCGCAGGAGGTGCAGCCGACGGCGGTTGGGACGTTGATGGTTTTCTGCACACCGGCAAAGGAGTCTTCGAGCGAGACACGCAGGTTGTAGCGCAGATCAGCACCGCGTGCGGCCCGACGTCCGCCCCCGCCGCCGCGCTGACCCCCCATGAAGTCGCCAAACAGGTCGTCAAACACATCGGAGAAGGCCGAGGAGAAGTCTCCACCGCCGCCGCCAAAGCCCTGACCCGGACGACCGCCGCCATTGCCAGCCATGCCATTTTCAAAGGCGGCGTGACCAAAGCGGTCATAGGCGGCTTTCTTCTCGCCGTCTTTCAGAACGTCATAGGCCTCGTTGGCCTCTTTGAACTGCGATTCAGCCTCCGGTTTGTCTTGGTTCCGGTCGGGGTGCAGCTCTTTGGCTTTCGTACGAAAGCCCTTTTTGATTTCGTCAGCAGAGGCCCCTTTGGCCACGCCAAGTACATCGTAATAGTCACGCTTGGACATCAGTTTATCCCTTCTGCCTGAACGAAAGTAGGCCGGCCCTGAATTTGGACCGGCCCGCCTTGGCGTAGATTTGCCGCTTAGGCGCGTTTGTCGTCGTCCAGATCTTCAAACTCGGCATCGACAATGTCGTCATCAATCGGAGCGTCAGCCGGCGCAGGCTCATCCGCTTCGGCGGCGGCATTTTTGTAGATCGCCTCGCCCAGCTTCATGGCTGCTTCGGTCACGTTCTGGATGCCGGATTTGATCTTATCGGTATTGTCGGTGTCGACTTCATCTTTCAGCGCAACGATAGCCAGTTCGATTGCTTCGATGGTGGTTGGATCCACCTTGTCAGCGTGCTCTTCCATCGACCGTTCAGTCGAGTGGATGAGACCTTCGGCCTGGTTCTTCGCTTCGATCAGCTCGCGGCGTTCTTTATCCGCCTCGGCATTATCTTCGGCGTCCTTGACCATCTGGTCGATGTCCGCATCTGACAAGCCACCCGAGGCCTGGATGGTGACCTGCTGCTCTTTGCCGGTGCCTTTGTCTTTGGCGCCAACCGACACGATGCCGTTGGCGTCGATGTCAAAGGTCACTTCGATCTGCGGCAGGCCACGTGGAGCGGGCGGAATGCTTTCCAGATTGAACTGGCCAAGGATCTTGTTGTCCGCAGCCATTTCGCGCTCACCCTGGAACACCCGGATGGTCACGGCGTTCTGGTTGTCTTCGGCGGTCGAGAACACCTGCGACTTTTTGGTCGGGATGGTGGTGTTGCGATCAATCAGACGGGTGAACACGCCGCCCAGGGTTTCGATGCCCAGCGACAGTGGTGTTACGTCCAGTAGAACCACGTCTTTGACATCGCCCTGCAGAACACCGGCCTGAATGGCGGCGCCCATGGCAACCACTTCGTCCGGGTTCACACCCTTGTGCGGCTCTTTGCCAAAGAACTTGCTGACTTCTTCGGTGACGCGCGGCATGCGGGTCATACCGCCAACCAGAACAACTTCGTCGATGTCGCTGGCGGACAGGCCGGCGTCTTTCAACGCAGCGGCGCAGGGCTTCAGCGAGGCTTTGATCAGGTCGCTGACCAGGCTTTCCAGCTTGGCGCGGGTCAGTTTCAGCACCATGTGCAGTGGCGCGCCGTCTTTGCCCATCGAGATGAACGGTTGGTTGATTTCGGTCTGGCTGGCCGAGGACAGTTCGATCTTGGCTTTTTCAGCGGCTTCTTTCAGGCGCTGCAGGGCCATCTTGTCCTTGGACAGATCGACGCCGTGTTCTTTTTTGAACTGGTCGGCCAGGTAGTTGACGATGCGCATGTCAAAGTCTTCGCCACCCAGGAAGGTGTCACCGTTGGTCGATTTAACTTCGAACAACCCGTCGTCGATTTCCAGGATGGTGACGTCGAAAGTGCCGCCGCCAAGGTCATAAACTGCGATGGTCTGGGTTTCTTCTTTGTCCATGCCATAGGCCAGCGCAGCCGCGGTCGGCTCGTTGATGATGCGCAGCACTTCGAGACCGGCGATCTTGCCGGCGTCTTTGGTGGCCTGACGCTGAGCGTCGTTAAAGTAGGCAGGAACGGTGATAACCGCCTGGGTTACTTCTTCGCCAAGATAGGACTCGGCGGTTTCTTTCATCTTGCCCAGGGTGAAGGCGGAGATTTGCGATGGCGAATATTTTTCGCCCTTGGCCTGTACCCATGCGTCGCCGTTGCCACCGTTGACAATGGAGAAGGGAACCATTTTTTGGTCCTTGGTGACGGCCTTGTCGTCAAAGCGGCGACCGATCAGGCGTTTGGCGCCAAATACGGTGTTTTCCGGGTTGGTGACGGCCTGGCGTTTGGCCGGCTGGCCAACCAAGCGTTCGTCGTCGGTGAAGGCGACGATCGAGGGGGTTGTCCGGGCGCCTTCTGCGTTTTCAATCACGCGAGGCTGCGATCCGTCCATGATGGCCACACAGGAGTTGGTGGTGCCCAGGTCAATGCCGATAACTTTGCTCATACTCTTCGATCCCTTTTCTCAATAAGGCGATTACCTGAGGCCTGAACCCTTTTTGGCATCCTGACCTCAATTCATTTGCACAATGGCCTACACCATCATGCGTCTCGGCGTATATAGGGAGCACAAATGAGCCCTGCAACCGTCACATGACGCTGCTTCGTGCGAATCCATACGGTTTTTTTGAACGGGCTTGGTTAAGAATGGAATAATGTTGATGGCCAGGCTGCGGCTTCGCGGGTTTGAAATCCACAAAGGATATCTGGATTTGCCGACGCAACGGGCGCTGATAGACGCCCTGCGGCCCGTCCTGAAGGCGGCGCCACTGTTTTCGCCCCGGGTTGCCGGCGGTGGCGAGATGTCCGTTCGGATGACCTCCTCTGGACAATTCGGCTGGTATTCTGATGCCGCTGGGTACCGCTACATCGACACTCATCCCAAAGGGCAGGCCTGGCCCGCAATCCCGGAGCCAATAGTCTCGATCTGGCATCAACTGACCGGGCTTGAGCGTCAGCCCGAATGTTGTTTGCTGAACTATTACGGCGAAGATGCAAAAATGGGGCTGCATCAGGACAAGGATGAAGCGGATTTTTCCTATCCGGTGGTGTCCGTCAGTCTGGGCGATGATGGGCTTTTTCGCATGGGCAACCAGACTCGGGGTGGCAAGACGGAATCGATCTGGCTGAGCTCGGGCGATGTGGTTGTGATGGGCGGAGAGGCGCGGCTGAGCTATCATGGTGTGGACCGGATTCGGTATAAGTCGTCGCGGTTGCTGCCCAAGGGTGGCCGGATCAATCTGACATTGAGGGTGGTGACGTGAGAAGTTCACGTGGCGGAATTTTGCCAACGAGGCCCTTGGCGCAGATTGAAAAAATGCCCATATAGTAGGTATGATTACACGTCCGGTTAAATACGCTTGGCAACATATCAGGTATGTTCCTCTCTGGTCCATGTTGACCGTTTCGCGATGGCGCTCATTCAGAACACGTTCGGCGGCGCTGGGGCGTGCCGTTGGCGGCGTAATGCGTTGGTTCCCGATCGCGCGGCGCCGGGTGAACCGTGATTTGAAGCAGGTGTTCCCCGAAATGTCCCGCCAGGAGCGCAATTGTTTGCGACGCCAAATGGGGCGGAACATGGGGCAGACCCTGTTCGAGATCTATCATAACGCGGAATTTCACACCCGGCTGGACCATTTCCACGTCTCAGGGCCGGGCCTCAAGGCGATTGAGGCGGCGCAGGCGGCGGGCAAGGGGGCGATCATCGTATCGGGTCACTTTGGCCAGTGGGAGGCCGTGCGCGCCTCGCTCAAGGCGCGTGGCATCGAAGTGGGCGCGGTGTATCGCCGCCAGAGCAACCGGCACTATCAGCGCCGCCTGTTGGCCGGGATCGAGGCTGGCGGCTTGCCGATCATGGAAACCGGACGGGTTGGCACTAAAACACTAGTGCGGCATCTGCGGTCCGGAGGCGTGGTTGCGATATTGTTGGACGAAAAACACCCCGACGGTGCCCGCCTGCCGTTTTTGGGCCGCCCGGCGCTGACCTCGCTGGCGGCGGCGCAACTGGCGTTGAAATACGACATTCCGATGGTGCCCGCCTATGGCACGCGTATTGGCGATGGCAGTGATTTTGCAGTCGAATACGAGGCGCCGATCCCGCATAGCGACGCCAAGACTATGACGGCAGCGTTCAACGACAGTCTGTCGGCACGCATCCGGGCGCACCCGGACCAATGGTATTGGCTGTTGAACCGCTGGCAGGGCGCTTAGCGCGGTAGCGAGCAGCACACCCGCCCAAGACCCTCATATTACCGCCGCGCACCCCAGCTGAGAGAGGCGTGACGGCGGGTGTAAAATTCACCCATTAATCCGATCATGATCAGCACCAGCGACACCCATCCGGCATATTGCCAATTACTGAAATGCGGATTGTAGTTGATAAAAACATAGCCGCGCGCCTGATCGATGCAATGAAACAGCGGGTTCCAATCGAACATCGACAGCATGAAGGATGGCATCGAGTTGGCCAGGAACATCTTGCCCGATGCAATCATATTGGCCCGTTGATAGATGGTTGTGAAAATCCCGACTAGGCTGGGTATCCAGGGTTTTAGCACCAGCAGTATCAGTCCGACTCCAACGCCAGAGATCCAGGATAGCAACAGCATGCCAAAGGCCGGGATCGGCTCTTCGATATGCACCGGGGTAAAGGCGATGTGATAGATGGATAAGATAACGAACAGTGACAGCACCTGAATATAAAGTGATCCGATCGCCGCTGACAGGATGGCAACTATGGTGTTCATTGGGGCGTGCTGCATCATCGGGCTGCTGGGCCCCTCAGCCCCGGCCACGGCACTTACCGCTTTGGTGTGGGTGATAAACAGAAATATACCGGACATCACATAGAGCAGGAAATCACCACGAACGGCTGATCCGCGCATATTTAGAACCGAGAACATCAAATAAAAGACGGCAACCATCAATAGGGTTTGCAGCAGGTTCAACCCCAGCGCAATAAAGGCGTTGTTGTGATTGGATCGTACGTTGCGCACGATGGAATGGAACACCACCTCTGACATCGAGAAGGCGCCGGAGAGGGCTGTTGGCTTGGCTTGCTGTTGAAACATAATGCTGTGGACCTGAAACTTTGCTCAAATATAGCACGGATTTCTTGCTGTTCCGTTGCCGCACCATCATAAGGGGATAAATGTGTATTTTCAACAAATCCCGTGTGGTGGAGTCTTTTAGTGCCGTATGATGCTCTTATTCCCGTGATCCGTCAGCTTTCAATTGAAGCAGGTAGCAAGATCATGGAGATCTATAATTCCGATGATTTTGAGGTAAAGCAGAAGTCCGACGACAGTCCGGTCACGGCAGCGGATGAGGCCGCTGATGCGTTGATTTCGGCTGGGCTGCGGGCTGCGTTTCCTGACATCAAGCTGGTGACCGAAGAGCAGGCGGATTCGCACAAGATCAAAGGGGATACCTTTCTGATCGTTGATCCGCTGGATGGCACCAAGGAATTCATCCACCGGCGTGGTGATTTTACCGTCAATATTGCGCTGGTGGAAAACGGCGTTCCAACCCGTGGTGTTGTATACGCCCCGGCCAAGGAACGGATGTTCTATACTCTGGCAGATGGCACCGCCGTCGAAGAGACCGGCCCGTTTGACGCAGATAAGCCGGGAGAGGTGACCCCGATTCGGGTGGCCGACAGTGATAATGCCGCGCTGATGGTGGTGGCCAGCAAATCACACCGCGATCAGGCCACCGATGATTACATTGGCAAATACAATGTCAAAGACAGCAAAAGCGCCGGCTCGTCGCTGAAGTTTTGTCTGGTGGCCACAGGCGAGGCCGATCTTTATCCGCGCGTTGGCCGGACCATGGAGTGGGACACCGCCGCCGGTCACGCCGTGCTGTCGGGGGCCGGCGGTCAGGTCGTTCGGTTTGATGACCATTCGCCACTGCTCTACGGAAAGGACGGTTATGCCAACCCGTTCTTTATTGCCTGTGCCCCCGGAGTGGAGTTGAAAAAAGCCTGATGTCTGTACTGGTCGTTATCCCCGCCCGCTTTGCCTCGAGCCGCTATCCCGGTAAACCACTGGTTCAGTTGACCGGTGCTTCGGGTGAGAAACGCACGCTGATCGAGAGATCATGGCGGGCTGCCACAGCAGTGGAGGGTGTGGACCGGGTGGTGGTGGCCACCGATGATGCGCAAATTCAAGAGGTCGCGCAGGGCTTTGGGGCTGAGGTGGTGATGACCTCGTCTGACTGCGCCAATGGCACTGAACGCTGCGCCGAGGCGTTCGACACCCTGGGTGGTGGCTATGAAATTGTGGTCAACTTGCAGGGGGATGCGCCCTTGACCCCACATTGGTTTGTCGAGGATCTGATCAAGGGATTGCGCGACGATCCAATGGCCGAGGTGGCGACGCCGGTGCTGCGCTGTGACGGCCGGGCGCTGAAAGGGTTTTTGAGTGATCGCAGGGCTGGTCGCGTTGGCGGCACCACAGCAGTCTTTACCCAGGATCATCACGCGCTATATTTTTCTAAAGAAGTAGTGCCGTACACGTCACGGGTGTATGGTGATGATGAGGCTGCACCGGTGTTTCACCATGTCGGCGTCTATGCCTACCGGCCCGCCGCGCTGGGCGCTTATCCGCGCTGGGAGGCGGGACCACTTGAGGCGCTGGAAGGGTTGGAGCAGTTGCGGTTTATGGAACATGGCCGCAAGGTACTCTGCGTTGAAGTTGAGGCACGCGGACGACAGTTCTGGGAGTTGAATAACCCCGAAGACGTGCCGCGGTTGGAGCAAATGATGCGGGAAATGGGGCAAAATTAGCATATCTGACGTACTCGATATGCAATGTGCCCGTGTGAATGAGGGTTGTGATGCGCGCGTCTGACGACTTGTTTACCCTTTTGGGGGGCTGGGCTTGATGGCTGTGCGGTGGTATTTTGATTGTGGTGGCTCTGTCCGGCGCTTATCGCGGGGCGAACCTGAGCTATCCATCTATTATATTGAGAGTAGATATGCGTAGAAAAGTAACCAAAGCAATTTTTCCGGTGGCGGGCATGGGAACACGGTTCCTGCCGGCAACCAAATCCGTTCCCAAGGAAATCATGACCTTGGTGGACCGTCCACTGGTGCAATATGCCATCGACGAGGCCCGTGCCGCCGGTATCAAGGAATTCATATTTGTCACATCGCGCGGCAAGGGTGCGCTGGAAGATTATTTTGATCACTCGCCCATGCTGGAACAGGCGCTGCGAAAAAAGGGCAAGACGGCCCTGCTGGAAACGCTCAAAGAGACCAATATGGAAAGCGGTGCCATCGCTTATGTCCGCCAGCATCAGGCTCTGGGGCTGGGGCACGCGGTCTGGTGCGCCCGGCGGCTGATTTCCAACGAACCATTTGCGGTGATATTGCCTGACGACGTGATCGCAGCCGAGACACCCTGTCTGCAGCAGATGGTCGAAGCCTATGCCGAGACCGGTGGCAATATGGTTGCCGCTATGGAAGTGCCGCCCGAGCAGATCAGCAATTATGGTGTGCTGGACGTGAAGGAAGACATGGGATCGGTGGTGTCGATCAACGGCATGGTGGAAAAACCCAAAGCCGAAGATGCGCCGTCGAATTTGGCGGTGATTGGCCGCTATATCCTGGAACCTTCGGTGTTGCGCAATCTGAATAAAATCAAGACCGGCTCGGGTGGTGAGATCCAACTGACAGATGCCATTGCGCAGGATATCGGCAGTGATGTCCCGGTTTATGGCTACCGGTTCCGTGGTCAGCGTTTTGACTGTGGCTCCAAGGCGGGTTTTTTGCAGGCAACGGTGTCCTTTGCTCTGGCGCGCGACGATCTGCGCGATGATCTGAGCCGCTATCTGAGCAGTATTTCCCCGGTCACAAAGGCCGCAGAATAAGTACGCCGTAGGGCGGGTTTTGACAGAAGGCAAATAAAATAGTGGTACATATTTTGGTGACAGGCGGCGCCGGCTATATTGGCTCGCACGCCTGTAAGGCGTTGAAGCAGGCGGGGTATACTCCTGTTGTTTATGACAATCTGGTCACCGGATGGAAAGATGCGGTGAAATTCGGCCCGTTTGAGCAAGGTGAGCTGACGGATCGCGCCCGGCTGGATCAGGTGTTTGCCAAATATCAGCCCGTGGCGGTGGTGCATTTTGCCGCCCTCAGCCAGGTGGGCGAGGCCATGAGCCAGCCCGGCCGTTATTGGGCCAACAATGTTGGTGGCTCGTTGAATTTGATCGAAGCCTCGGTTGCTGCGGGCTGTCTGGATTTTGTATTTTCATCGACCTGTGCCACTTACGGCGAGCATGACAATGTGGTGCTGGACGAGGACACTCCCCAACAGCCGCTGAACGCTTACGGCGCCAGCAAGCGCGCGGTTGAGGATATTCTGCAGGATTTTGAGGCGGCTTATGGGCTGCGCTCGGTGATCTTTCGCTATTTCAATGTCGCCGGTGCCGATCCCGAGGCTGAAGTGGGTGAGTTTCACCGCCCCGAGACCCATCTGGTGCCCTTGGTGCTGGACGCAATCGAAGGCAAGCGCGGCGCGCTGACGGTTTTTGGCACCGATTATGACACCCCGGATGGCACCTGTATCCGCGACTATGTCCATGTCTGCGATCTGGTTGATGCCCATGTTCTGGGGTTGCAGTGGCTGCAGGATGACAAGGGCAGCCGGGTGTTCAATCTGGGCACTGGCACTGGGTTCTCCGTGCGCGAGGTGATTGATCAGTCGCGCAGTGTTACCAACCGGGACGTTCCCTTTGCCATTGGTGATCGTCGGGCGGGCGATTGCACCAAACTGGTGTCCGGTTCTACCCGCGCTGAAGTAGAACTTGGCTGGAAGCCAACCCGGTCAACCCTGGATATTATGATCAAGGACGCTTGGCGTTGGCACCAAACAGGCCACTACGAGTCCTGAATTGACTGCGCCTGAACTCCCAGAGCAAGCGATCAGCTGGCGCGAGGCCTATCGGTTGCGCTGGCGGCGGCGGCGGGCGCTTTGGAGATCATACAAGTCACGGCATCACCTGGCTGTTGTCAGCGATCGCACAGATACGATCAAACCGGATGACATTGTTGCCGTTGTCGTGCTGCGCAACGAGATCACCCGGCTGCCGTTCTTTCTGGAGCATTACCGGCGGCTGGGGGTGGCTCAGTTTCTGGTGGTGGACAACGACAGCGATGATGGCAGCGCAGAGTTCCTGGCGGCGCAACCGGATGTCTCGCTGTGGCACACGGCGCAGAGCTATCACGCTTCGCGTTTTGGCCTCGACTGGTTGACCTGGCTGCAGATCAATTATGCACAGGGACACTGGTGTCTGCTGGTCGATGCGGATGAGTTGCTGGTTTACAGCGGCGATGACAGCCGGGACCTGCGCCAACTCACCGCCTGGCTGGAGGGGCGCGGGCAGCTCGGCTTTGGCGCGCTGATGCTGGATCTGTACCCCAAGGGGCCGCTGGATCAATGCGCCTATGCGCCAGGGCAGGACCCGCGCGATGTGATGCCCTGGTTTGATCCCAGCCCCTACCGGGTGGTGCGACAGGCGCCAATGGGGAACCTCTGGGTGCAGGGTGGCGCGCGCGAACGGATGTTCTATGGCGATGACCTGCGGCGCTCACCCACCTTGAACAAAACCCCTCTGGTGAAGTGGAGCCGCCGGTATTCCTACGTCAATTCAACGCACTCATTGCTGCCGCCTCAATTGAACCTTCTTTACGACGGACCAGGTGGTCAGGCGCCATCGGGGGTACTGCTGCACACAAAATTTCTACCCGAGATTGTTTCAAAATCGGCAATAGAAAAGCAGCGGCAACAGCATTTTCACAGGCCGGCTGATTTTGATCCCTACTACGACAGGCTTAGCACTGCGCCGGACATGTGGCATCCGGGGTCGGTGAAACTGCAGGGCACCCGCCAATTGGAGGCCTTGGGGCTGATGCGGCGGCTCGACTGGTGACGCTCCGGGAAACGCCTGTTTTTGCGGTAATTTATAAGTTTATTTAGGTTGTCGAAACGCTTTCTAAATCCATTGATTCCAGAAAGAAATCCATGACATAATGCCTTAAATTGCTGAAGCGGAGCGGATCGAGGTGATCTGGGCCGCTTGCTGTGAACCGGGACTGGATTTAAGTTTGAGCCTTTGGGATTCTTATCGGATGCGACTGCGGCGTAAGCGGTGCATTGTACGCGCGTTGCGCAAATCCGACGAATTGCGCGCGGTGCAAAACAACACCGGCCGGATCCAGCCGACTGACATTTTGCTGGTGTCCACGGTGCGAAATGAAAAAATCCGGCTGCCGTATTTCCTCAATTACTATCGTGGCCTGGGGGTCAATCATTTCCTGATCGTGGACAATGGCAGCACCGATGGCACCGAAAGCTATCTGCGTGGGCAACAGGATGTTTCGCTGTGGCATACCACCGGCAGCTATAAGCGCGCCACCTTTGGTGTTGACTGGATGAACTACTTGAAACGCAAATATGCCCATGGGCATTGGGTTCTGGTGGTCGACCCGGACGAATTCTTTATCTACCCATTCTGCGATACCCGGCCGATCCGGGCGCTGACCGATTGGCTGGACAACTCGGCCATCCGCAGTTTCTCGGCGATGCTGATTGATGTGTACCCCAAAGGCCGCATTGATGAGGTGCCGTACCGCGCCGGGCAAAACCCGCTGGAAATTGCGCCGTGGTTTGACAGTGGCAATTACTCGGTCAAGAAAAACCCAACCTGGGGCAACCTGTGGATCCAAGGGGGGCCCCGGCGTCGGGTGTTCTTTGCCGATCAGCCGAAAAAGGCCCCGGCGCTGAACAAAATCCCGCTGGTGAAATGGGATCGACGCTATGCTTACGTCAGCTCAACACATGCGCTTTTGCCGCGCGGTCTGAACCAGGTCTATGAGACTGACGGTGGTGAAAAGGCCAGTGGCGCGCTGTTGCACGCCAAGTTCCTTGATACCTTCACCGCCAAGGCCACTGAGGAAATGACCCGCAAGCAGCATTTTTCTGGCTCCGCTGAATATAAGGCCTATGCCGACACCCAGCAGGGGCAGCCGGATCTGTGGTGCAAATGGAGCGAAAAATATATCAACTGGCGCCAGCTTGAGATCCTGGGATTGATGTCCAAGGGAAACTGGGCATGAGCACAGTTGGCATTGTCATGTTGGTGCACACGGCCCTGGACCGGGCCGAACAGGTGGCCCGCCATTGGACTTCCGGTGGCTGCCCGGTGGTTGTGCATGTGGATGGCAACGTGCCGCAGAAAACCTACCGCGCCTTTGTTGCATCGCTGGTTGATGATCCAATGGTGCGGTTTTCCCAGCGTCATCGCTGTGAATGGGGCACCTGGGGCATTGTGGCCGCATCGCAAAGCGCCTCGGAACTGATGATGGCCGACTTTGCCGATGTGCGGCACGTTTACCTGGCCTCGGGGTCCTGCCTGCCGTTGCGACCGGTGCAGGAACTGATTGATTACCTTGCCGCCCGGCCGCGCACCGATTTTATCGAAAGCGCCACCACCGCAGATGTGCCCTGGACGGTTGGTGGTCTGGATGCCGAACGCTTTACCCTGCGGTTCCCGTTTTCGTGGAAAAGACACCGGCAATTGTTTGACCAATATGTCGAACTGCAACGCAAACTGCGGATGAAACGGCGGATTCCCACCGGATTGGTGCCGCATATGGGCAGCCAGTGGTGGTGCCTGACGCGGCAAACCCTGTCGGCAATTCTGCAAGATCCCGAGCGACCGGCCTATGATCGCTATTTTCGCAAGGTGTGGATTCCGGATGAAAGCTATTTCCAGACGCTGGTGCGGCAATACTCCGGCAATATTGAGAGCCGCTCGCTGACGCTGTCAAAGTTCGATTTTCAGGGCAAACCGCATATTTTTTACGATGATCATCTGCAGCTTCTGCGGCGCTCGGACTGTTTTGTTGCCCGTAAAATCTGGCCCCATGCGGATCGGCTTTATCAGGCCTTCCTGACGGATCAGGCGGGGGCGATGAAAAAGACCGAACCCAACCCCGGCAAGATTGACCGCATATTTGCCAAGGCGGTTGAGCGGCGCACACGGGGGCGACCGGGGCTGTATATGCAGAGCCGGATGCCACGCCACGGGGCCGAGAATGGTATCACCTCAAACCCGTATTCGGTATTTCAGGGCTTTGCTGAGCTGTTTGAGAATTTTGAACCCTGGCTGGCCCAGGCCACCGGCGCCCGGGTGCATGGGCACCTGTTTGCGCCGGAACGGGCTGAATTTGCAGATGGGCAGATGTTGATAAACGGCGCGCTGAGCGACAATGCGAAGTCCAGAGATTACAATGCCGAAAGTTTCCTGACCAGTCTGATCTGGAACACCCGGGGGGAACGGCAGTGTTTTCAGTTTGGCCCGCGCGACAACCAAGACACCAATTGGCTGGTGGCGTGCGATCCCAATGCGCAGGTCTCGGTGATTTCAGGGGCCTGGGCGGTGCCCCTTTTCAGGTCGAACCGAAACTTCTCTGACCTGCGCAAAGAGGCGGCGCGCCTGCAGCGTATTGAAAGCGAGCAATTGAAAATTTTCCGTTCCCAGTTTGCCAAGGCGCGGGTTCGAATTTGGACGATGGCTGAGTTCATTGAGGCGCCAATGGAACCCATTCAGACCATCGTTGATGAAATCGGTATGTCCCATCAACGCCGGTTAAGTGAGGCCCCGACGATGGTTGACCTCGCAGGGTTTGGCCAATTTTTGCAGAACCTCAAGAATCAGGGCATGCATCCCTATCTGATGGGGGATTTCCCGGTGGAACAGGGGCCGATCAATATGCCAAAACCGCCGCGTAAACCCTATTTGGTGCGATGATCCCATATGACTGACCAATTTGACTACTTCATAGTGTTTGCCGAAATGCGCACCGGATCCAATTTCCTGGAGGTGAACCTGAACGCCTTTGACGGTATTTTGTGTCATGGCGAGGCGTTCAATCCCCATTTCATCGGCTACCCCAACAAGAATGAGATCCTGGGTGTCACTCAGGATGACCGTGACAGTGACCCTGCGCGACTGATTGATGAGATCAAATCACAGACCGGCAGTCTGGCAGGGTTTCGCTACTTTCACGATCATGATGCACGGGTTCTGGACATCGCACTGGAAGATCCCCGCTGTGCCAAGATCATCCTGACCCGCAACCCGCTGGACAGCTACGTGTCGTGGAAAATTGCCAAGGCGACTGGCCAGTGGAAACTGACCAATGTGACGCGCCGCCGGGAGGCGCTGGCCGATTTTGATGGCGCCGAATTTTCTGGCCATGTTGAGGCGCTGCAGGATTTTCAGGTGCTGCTGCTGAACCGGTTGCAGAAAAGTGGGCAGGCGGCGTTCTATGTCTCATATGAAGATCTGCAGAGTGTCGAGGTGATGAATGGCTTGGCGCGTTGGCTGGGGGTGAATGAGACGCTGGAGGCCCTGGATGACAGTTTGAAGCGGCAGAACCCGGCCCCGGTCCTGTCGAAAGTTGCCAACGGGGAGGAGATGTCGGTGGCCCTATCCGGGATGGACCGGTTCAACCTGACCCGGACACCAAATTTCGAACCCCGTCGCGGACCTTCGGTGCCAGGCTATGTGGCCGGGGTGGTGACGCCCTTGTTATACATGCCTATCAAGGGCGGCCCGGTGACAGAGGTGGTGGACTGGCTGGCCGGGTTGGATCACGTTGAGGCAGACGGGCTGTTGACCAAAATGAACCAAAA